>SLQV01000152.1 GCA_007131285.1 Myxococcales bacterium | reverse complement strand
GAACTGCACCCCGACAAGACTCGGCTGATCGAGTTTGGGCGCTATGCGGCCCAGCACCGACGTCAGCGGGGCAAGGGCAAACCTGAGACCTTCGACTTCCTTGGCTTCACGCACGTGTGTGGCCAGACGAAGCAGGGGAGGCACACAGGTGGTGCGTCGCACGGCGAAGAAACGGATGGTGGGTAAGCTCAAGGTGTATCGGTATGGACTTAGTCTGACACATGCCTCAACTTAGTGGGGTTGGACCTGGTTGTGAGAGCAACGGCGCGAGGCGCGCCAAGGAGACCCCTCATGACAAACAGAGAACGGAAAATTGTACGTAACAAGGTGGGACTGTTGAGGCTAGCAGAGGAGCTCGGGAACGTGTCGCGGGCCTGCAAGGTGATGGGCTACAGCCGAGACACGTTTTACCGATACAAGGAAGCGATGGAGAGCGGCGGCGTAGAGGCGCTGCTTGAGCAGAGCCGAAAGGGCAAGCCCAACTTCCACAACCGGGCGGCACCTGAAGTTGAGGAGGCCGTGGTGGCCCATGCGCTGGAGCAGCCGGCCTACGGGCAAACGCGGGTGTCCAATGAGCTGCGCAAGCGCGGCCTTTTGGTCTCGCCGTTCGGGGTGCGCGGTATTTGGCTGCGTCACGGGCTTGAGACCAAAAAGAAGCGCCTTAAGGCTCTCGAGAAAAGGGTGGCCGAAGACGGCGTCATTCTCACCGAAGCGCAGGTCGCAGCGCTTGAAACGTAGCGTCAGGAGGACGAGGCCTTCGGGGAAATCGAAACCGAATACCCAGGCTTTCTCGGAAGCCAGGACACATTTTTTGTTGGCACGTTCAAGGGTGTCGGGAGGGTGTACCAGCAGACCTTCGTCGATACCTACTCACGCGTCGCGGAGGTGAAGCTGTACACGACCAAGACGGCGCTGACGGCGGCCGACTTGCTGAACGACCGTGTGCTACCGCTCTTTGAGCGCCATGACATGCGGCTCGAACGCATCCTCACGGACCGAGGCAGCGAATACTGCGGGCGGCACGACGAGCATGCCTACCAGCTTTTCTTGGCGGTCAGCGACCTTGACCACACCAAGACCAAGGTGAAAAGCCCGCAGACCAACGGCATCTGCGAACGGTTTCACAGAACCATGCTTGAGGAGTTCTACCAAGTGGCTTTGCGGAAACGCATCTACCAAACGCTCGACGAGCTTCAACAAGACGTCGATAACTGGCTCAGGTACTACAACCATGAGCGCACCCATCAAGGAAAGATGTGCTGCGGCAGAACGCCCATGCAGACCTTGCTTGACGGGCACAACGTATACCTTCAGAAACATTTCCCAGGAGCCGCTTAGACTTCATCACACAGACATCCTCTGACAACCCGGTGCTGTCAGACTAAGTCCATACCGATACAGAAAAAGACCCCCCTGAACGCTTGCCGGCATTGCCATGCGCCCTGCCCACGTCCTACCCTACGCACGCATGCTGTCGGAATGGTCACCTCGCCCGGAGCACTCACATGACGCCTCTCTTTCGGAAACTTAATTTGCCCGTCGCCTCAGCGGAGATAGTAGTGGTCGACGCCCCGGACACATTCGAGCCCGCTTTAGCCGAAGTGCGGCGCGCACTGCCCGCGCTTGCCGTTAGTACGTCGTGGGCTTCACGTACGTCGTTCGCGCTGGTCTTCGCACTGACAGAGGATGCGGTCACCAGGGCCGCCGGTGCGGCCAGCGAGTCCACCCGAGGAGACGCCATCGTCTGGCTGGCCTATCCCAAAAAGACTTCGAAGCGCTACCAGTGTACGTTCAATCGAGACACGGGCTTTGCACCCTTCGGCCGCTCCGGTTTCGAACCGGTTCGGCAAGTTGCCATCGACGACGACTGGTCCGCTCTCCGCTTCCGCCGCGTCGAGTTCATCAAAAACCTAACCCGCAACCCCAGCATGCGCCTCACTTAGGAACGAAAGCAGCAGAGTCGTCCGACCACATGCCCAATGCTGGCCGGAAAAGGCCGCGGAGGACTGCGCTCAACGCGTGGCAACTGCGGCGCGAGTTGCCCGGCCCCGTTCTCGCAGTGTGACGGCTACCCCTAGCCGCGACCCAGTCCTCGCGATGTTGCCGAAGGTCATGTCTGGTGTTTCCTGGGAGCGTCTCACGACCACGAATGCATGCAATGGTAAGAACGAGTACTTGCTAGGTGTCTTGCTGGTATCGGTACACCGGGATAACAGCATACCAGTCTGGAGTATCTGTCCAACCATCGCTAGTCCAGCCCATATCTGGGTCACCACTGTCAAGATACCGGACCAGAAATGCCTGAGCGTCTGCGCGGTGTTGAAACAGTCCGTGCGCATTGAGCTTTTCTTCCCACTGAAGTTTCTCCTCTGGTTCTAGGAAAAGGTCCTGGTCTACAATCGCAGACCAAGCATCCTCGGTGTTCTCACCGACATCGTAGCCAAGAAACTGGTACTTATCCGGCGGAATATCGCCTAGAACGAGCAGTTCATAGTCGGTGACACCGATCTCTAGCATCTCGGCCAGCAGCATTCGATAAGGTCTATCCGCTTCCTGAGTAGGCTGGCCTTCCAGGGCTACGCCACGGGAGCGTATCGAGTCAGGTACATCACAACGACTGCCTAATTTAGGGCGATCCATGCCTCCGTAGGCTATAGCATCATCGCTAAACTTGCATTTCGATGAGTTCTTTCTAACAATCATAAATCTCATAAATTGTTCATTTAAATCTTCCACGGAGTAGTGTGGATATCTCATATTATTCATGAAACAAACGGAAAATGGATGCGAAGTGACTGCTTTACTAGGGTGTCAGAATCCGCGTTGGCCCGCTACAATAGAGCTTGTTGCCATTGACGCGCGTTGAACTTCGTAGGTCGGGCTACTTGCCGAGATTCGGAAGGATGCGTCTCGTCTGATGCTCCCGGGGAGGGTTTTGAGCTGTAAATCCCTTCCCGACGGAGCAGCTCCGGCAACTCGCCGCGACCGCACGCCGCGGCCTCCCGCACGATGCGCAGCTTCTCCACCGGTGAGAACACCCGCCGCTTCTTCGCCGGCGCCTTCACCTCCGCAGCGCTTCCCGACCCTACCTTGACTTGACCTGACTTCGGCATCTCGCGTTCCTGACTCCGCCCGCTCGCTACACTATTTTCACTCAGCAGACTGTCTCAGGTCACGTTGGCACGTAGGGGTGCAGCCCGCGAAGGGCGGCAGCTCTGCAGCGGCCTCACACGCACCATGGATGCCGCACCATCGATTTGAAGGCGCCGCCCTCATTATGATGGCCTTCACCCATTGCTTAAGCCAGTCAATGCACTGATATCCATTGATTTATTGCGTGGCATGGCAAGTGCAACCTTAAGTGTACCGTCGCCGATATTTAATCTCCGACGCGTTAGGTAGCGGACGTGCACATCCGTTGGGATTGCGCGGCCGACGGCCGACGACATCGCGTATAGCGACCTATCGGCGCGTTTATATCGGCCTTCGAGACCCATGTCCCAAGGATTCATCTATGAAACAAGTTACAAACCATATACCGATACTTTTGGCTTATATGCTGCTTTCAGCGGGTGTCGGCTGCGACAAGAGCAAAGATACACCTGAGGCGGCGTCTCGCAGCTTTCCCGCCGCTGACAATACGGACAGAAACGAGCGCGACCGGAACAATACCGTGACGCCGATAGACCAAGGCAACAACACGGGTGATTTGGAAACAACCCAACGCATCCGTAGAGCGCTCATGGAAGATGAATCGCTTTCGGCAGTCGCCAAAAACACTAAGGTCATCACGGCCAACGGCGTTGTCACTCTTCGCGGACCTGTCGAAAGCGCTGCGGAGCGCACGCGCATCGAGAATGCGGCGCGAGAAGCCTCTGGGAAGAATCGTGTCGAGAATCAACTTGAAATTATAGCCGAAAATTAACTTAACAAAGAAGGCGAGGCAGCCTCGTCTAAACGCCTAAGCGAATCCCGCGCCTGCATCCGAGTTATGGCCACAGATAGGGCCTCTCCTTTAGCCACTGAAGTTGGTCACCACATGGCACGTGCGCTGTGGTGACCGGCGCCTCCTCAGCGCGCGTCAGTGCGCACACTATATCGATTGTTAGCTCGCTCCAAAGGACCCCGTTATGAACCAGACAAGAAACGATTCTTCATCCTCAGCCGCTTCTTCCACACCGACGGCCAGCGCATCGTCGTCGAGCGGCGCATCCGCATCCGCTCACGGGCGCGCCGACGGTGCGGAGGACCTCAAGGAAAGTGTGGTAGAGGGCGCCCACGAAATATCGGGCGAGGTGAAGCATATCGCGCGCGACGTCGCCCAGCACGCCCGCAAATCGGCAGAAACCCAACTGACCGGTGGCAAGGACCGCGCAGCGGAAGGCCTTGGTGAAGTGGCTCAGGCTCTGCGGCAAACCGGCGAGCAGATGCGAGAGCAAGAGCACGCCAGCATCTCGAAATACGTGGTTCGCGCAGCGGACCACGTCGATGAAGCGTCACATTACTTGAAGGACCACAAGCTGGGGCAGATTTTCGGGGATCTCGAAACGTATGTTCGGCGCGAGCCCGGCCTACTCATTGGCGGTGCTTTCGTGATGGGCATCATCGGTGGCCGGTTTTTGAAGAGCTCGCGCTCTGGCCCGAAGGACGCAAAGAGTGAATCCGCACGTGAGAGCTCAGAGATAGGCGGCACCAAGGGTCGCACGCGGTCGGCTTCGGGCAGCCAAGTCACGCAGCGTAACGGCGGCGAAGGGCAAGGCAGTCAGACTACAGGCGTGAATAGCGCGAGGCCGGCCCAAGACCATTGGGCGAGCGCTCCCTCGACGACCTCACGTGCACAAGGCGCCGCGGTGCTGAGCCATGGCGGCACGTCCGAAAAATCACCCGGAGGCGTGTGATGGATGCAAGCAATGATGCGGCGTCTGTTGGACAACTGCTCAGCGCGCTCGCTCGCGATACCGGCGCGCTCATGAAACAGGAAGTGCAGCTCGCGGTCAATGAGATGTCCGCGAAAGCGGAAAGCGCCGCACGGAATGCGGCGTTTCTGGCTGCGGGCGGTGCCCTTGTTCATGCAGGGCTCATCGTGTTGCTTTTCGCCGCCGTGGTTGGTCTGGGCCGCATCCTACCGCTTTGGCTTTCGGCGACAATCATCGGCGGAATCATTGTGGTATTGGGCGCGTTTCTGGTTCTGAAGGCGCGCGCCACACTCGGGAGTCTCGATCCAGTGCCCGAACAAACAGTGGCGTCGATCAAGGCGGACGTTGCAATGGGGAAGGACCAGTTTCAATGAATAGCGATAAGCAAGTGACCTCCGACTCAGAAGAATCAGGCTCACACGATACGGAGACGTCTCGGCTTATGGACGGCATCGAGCAGACACGCGCCGACCTCTCGGCAACGATTGATGAACTCGAGACGCGGCTCAGTCCCGCGGAGGTGCGCGAGAAGGTCGGCGTCGAAATCGACCAAGTCGAAGAGCGCATCCGGGTCATTGTAAGTGAAAAGCTCGTGGAGGCGCAGGCTCTTCTGCGGGGAGAGATGAACGAGGTCGAAGAGAAAGTGAAGCAAGGCTTGGGCGAAGCCAAAGACACTATCAAACAAGAACTTCAGGAAGCGTTCACCGGCGCGAAGCAAGCCATTCGCGCCAACAGCTTGGGCAAGGCCGAAAACCTCGCCACGCATTTAGGAGACACCATGAACGACACACGCGACACACTTATCGACACCATCCGCCACAATCCCCTCCCGGCCGCTGTTGCAGGCGTGGGCCTGGCATGGCTCCTAATGAATCGGAGCAAATCGGCGAGGAGCCGGCACGAGGGCGCTTCCTCGGGTGCGTCCCAGGGCAGGCATCAGGGCGGTTCGGATAGCCGCCGATTGACTGGGGGCAACAACGTACGTGCCAATGTTAGTGAACGTTCTCAAGAGGACTTGAGCGACAAAGCAGGCGCGATGATGGGCCGCGTAGGTACAGCGGTGAGTCACGCAGGAGAGTCCGTCAGCCACGCGGCCCAGAACGCATCAGGTGCGATGGAAAAAGGCCGGCATCAGGTTGTTGAGGCGGCTAGCGATGCATGGGCCGGCGCCTCGGACTCGGCGGTGCACATGGCGCACAAGGCGGGGGACACGGCATCGCACCTTGCGCATAAAGCGGGTGACGCAGCATCATCCGCCCTAGGCGCGGCGCGGAGAGGGGCCAAGAGCGTTGAACAGACCTTCACGCATACCTTACAAGAAAACCCGCTGGCGTTGGGCGGGGCCGTTCTCGCAGCCGGAGCGCTGCTCGGGTACGCGCTTCCTCGAACGAGCAGAGAAAACGCGTTGATGGGCGAGACACGGGACGACATGCTTCACCGCGCGGGAGATTCGGTCCGCGACGCGGCAGCATCCGTCGCCGAGCTTGCAGAGCAGAGTCTCGAGCGCGCGAAACACGCCGTCAACGATGGCAAGGACACCAGCGCGACCGCGAGCGCGGAGTAGCCCTCCCCAGGACTCCTCCTTAAAGCGTGATCCGTGAGAGTTGTAGGCGAGGAGCGGGTTGGGGCGGTCGGCTGAATGTGATCGGCTGGCGTTATTCCGAGTAGTCTTTCAACGGACCCGAAAGAGCGCATCGTTTGCAGCGTCTTGGAAATGGGCCTCAGTCAGGCAGAAACCTCACGACGGCTGATGATGACTGAAGCCACCGTGAGCCGAGCGATGAGCGCGCTACGGCAACGCGGAACGATTTTGCCCGTCGAGTACACGCGGGGGCCGGCGCCTAAACTGAAGGAAACGCATTTTGAATGGCTGCGCGCTCGCGTGCAGGCATCTCCGTTTCTCAGCACCTACGAGCTCACGCCGTTGTTCCGTGAGGCGTCTCCCGAGGTGCCGGTGCATCGCTCGACGATTCTAAGGGCACTGCATCGCCTTGGGCTGTCTGCCACAAAAAAAACGGGGCTCGCGTCCGCACGCTTCACGGACGGCTTGAGAGCAGCCCGGCCGCGCTTTCTTCTGGAAAGTACAGCCAACAATCAACGCGAAAGACGCCGTCTTTATCGACGAGACCGGCTGTCATCCAGGGATGGGGCCACTGCGTGACTGGGCTCCGAACGGAGAGCGGTTAGTCGGTCCTGAAGCCGCCTACTCCGGTGGCCGTCGCCTCTCACTTATCGCGGCGATGAATGCCCAAGGCATCCGCTGTCACACCGTCATCGAGGGCGGGGTGAAGAGCCGCGACTTCCTTCATTTCGTGCGCCGTATTCTCGGTCCTTCACTGCGCCCTCGAAAGCTCCCTCGTATCTGAAGAGGACGACCGAAAGGCGGGACGCTGGGAGCGGCCCTGCTGTCTGATGCTCCCCAGGAGCGGGTCAGAAGGGCGGGACCTGAAACCTCCATGAGGCGTCCGACGGCGGCGGTCTATCTCGGAGTTTTGGATGTCCTCACGATGCGTTGCATGATCATGTTGTTGGGGACCTGAAGATACGATTGCCGTCCATCCGTCTCGCTGCGCAGTCTTGTAAACATGAGGTTGATATCGGTGACACGACCGGTAAACCCCGGCTTGTCGGATGCGTCCAACACCTCGATTTCGTCGCCGACTTCGAAGGGTCTATAGACAAGGATGATGACGGCACAGACGCCGTTGCTGAGCACGCTCCACATGGCCACGAAGCTCACCGCGGCAATGGCGAAAAAGCCCGAGAGAAAAGCCCAGGCGTGCGTCGTGAGCCCACTCTCCTGGAGCACCACCAACCCGACGATGATAAAGGTGGTCCACCTCAGAAAGAGCCGCATGCGGCCCTCCATGGTCGCCGTCACGTTGTGGCGGCGGGTCATTTGCTTGAGGGCACGTGACAGCAAGTAGTACGCCGCGAGGCCGACCACGAGCACAAGTGCCGTCGACAGCAGCGTGGCAATCTCACCTTCGCGCAACTCTGATGCGAGCTCTTTCATGAGGGCGCTCTCCCTCACGTTTCAGTGCTTGGCAAGAGGCCCGGGAAGTTGGAACGCTCCCAGTGTCCCGCCTTTCGGTCGTCCGCCTCAGATACAAGGGAGCGTTCCATTATGTCATCTTGGGGTCACTATGAATAATGCTTCCCTGCCGTTAGCCTTAGATGGCCGTGAATATGTTGTGTGCAAATTGCATGCTTTGCCTGATATAAAACAACTGCCACATGATGGATTTTGGACAATATCTCACGCTCTAGATGAAATATCTCTTGTATGCCTGGCATCATGTATGCCCAAAAGAATATTGGCACAGGAGTCAGATTGGGCATTGTTGCAAATTGCTGGTGCATTAGATTTTGCGATGGTTGGCGTGATAGCCGAAATCGCTGATGTTCTGGCAAAAAAGCAAATTAGTATTTTTGTGATTTCAACATTTAATACAGATTATATTCTGGTAAAACAACATCATGTTATTTTAGCCTTAGATGCATTGCGTCATAAAGGTTATACGGTTCTGAGTGATAATAAATAGTAGTTATTATGAGTATTTGCACGTTTTCCGCAGAC
This sequence comes from Myxococcales bacterium, assembly GCA_007131285.1. Lineage (GTDB taxonomy): Bacteria > Myxococcota_A > Polyangia > Polyangiales > SLQV01 > SLQV01. The sequence goes on along the minus strand of SLQV01000152.1, from coordinate 20,164 downwards.
GATATGCAGCGTTCCATGCAGATGATGCACCTCCGGCCGACTTCGGCCGGCTGTCTGATTCGGTTGCGTGGTCGAAAGCTCCCTGGGAGCGTCCCATAGAGGGCGACATAGTGCGGGTTGCGGCGGTCACCGTTGTCGGCCGCGTCGAAAGACTTGTTCGTTTGTTTGGTTCAGCGATACCGACGGCATTACTCGAGCTCGCTGCTATTCGAGAGGAGCGCACACAGCTTGTGCGCTCGCGATTGGCCAGCACGATCCTAAAAAAGTGGTGTGTCTTGTCTGTGTGGCTCTTCTAGGTCTACGAAACTAAACGAGTTTCACGCGTTGTGTCATTTGTGAAACTAAGTTAATCGAACTTCGCCGTTGCGCGCAGCGCTCTCGCTGATAAGCCGCGTCACCATAGGAGGTACTATGTCTAGAGCAGCGATCAGGAACGGCGTAAGTCATGCGTATCCGGCATGTTTGATGTAGTTGCGAGCGTCGCATGGTCGAATGGCGGCGCATGCGGAGTGGAAGGCGAGGCGCAGGTCCCGACGAGAAAGGGCGGCGGCCTTTCGTATGAGATGTTTGAGCTTGGAAAAGGCGAGTTCGATAGGGTTGGTATCGGGGCTGTAGGGCGGGATATAGACGACGCGACAGCCGCGAGCCTGCAAGAAGCGGATGACGTCGGGATGCTTGTGGAAGCGGATGTTGTCCATCACGACTACCTTGCCCGGCCGCAGCGTGGGTCCGAGGATGTGGCGAACGAAGTGGCGAAAGTCGTCGCCCTTCACGCCGCCTTCCGTGACGGTGTGACAGCGGATGCCTCGGACATCCATGGCGGCGATAAGAGAGAGACGACGGCCGCCGGAATACGCGGCCTCGGGGCCGACGAGGCGCTTCCCCGATGGAGCCCATCCGCGTAGGGGACCCATGCCCGGGTGACTGCCAGTCTCATCTATAAAGATGGCATCTTTCGCGGCAATCGTCGGCTGTACATTCCAGAAGAAAGCTTGTCGGGCCGTCCTTAGCCCCTCCGTAAATCTTGCCGCCGCTAGCGCTGTCTTTTTTTTACAGACAGCCCCAAGCGATGCAGCCCGCGGAGAATCGTTGAGCGGTGAACCGGGACCTCGGGAAACGCTTCGCAGAAAAGCGGCGTCAGTTCGTAGGTGCTCAGAAACGGCGACGCCTGCACGCGCGCCTGAAGCCACTCCAGATGCGTCTGATTCAGTTTGGGTGCGGGCCCATGAACGAACGCGACCGGAGACACCGTTCCGCGTTCGCGCAGTGCGCGCATCGTCCGGCTCACCGTCGCCTCGGTCACCATCAGCCGTCGTGATGTTTCTGCCTGGCTGAGGCCCTCGTCCACCACGCTGCGGACGATACGTTCCTTAAGGTCTTGCGAGAGACAACCTGCCATCCCCCTAACCGATCACATCTCAACCCTAACCGCAACCCCTCAGCCCTTACGCCGCTCTCGGATCATGCTCTAGTTGCATTCGCTCTAAATTGTTAACGGAAGGCGAGCGAGTCACTGAACTTCCCCCCCCCTGCTTAGTTTGCCGATCGGCGTGTAGAGATCAGTGACGGGTCGGAGTCGCGTGAATCTTGCGGGTTTTCCTGCTGGGAGATAAAGGATCTTCAATTGTATGAATAATAGTGTGCGGCGGGTGTTAAACTTGTTACCAGCGGTGATCGTGTGCAAAGGGATGTTTGGATGATGGTAAAGAGGCCATGGCTATTCTGTGGCGGCCATCGGCGCATTGCACGCGCCCTGGCTCTAGCGTGTAGCTTGATACTAGTATGTCACTCGGATTCCGTAGCGGCGGAAAGTGGTGCTGCTTATTTGCGCAACCTTGCACTTAACTCGTCATCCTTCCGTGTGCGCGTGCAGGCTCTGATTTCCCTCGGTCGTAATGCGCCGTCAGATATTACCCGAGCCACAATGCGGGAGGCTCTTGGTGATGCGCACCCCGCGGTTCGCACTGCGGCGCTTGACGGACTGGCTCGACACGGGGATCAGGGCTCGCTTTCAGCGATATCGGCACATTTTCGCGATGCTTCTCCACCGGTCCGGGCTTCTGCGAAGCGCGCGCATCAAACACTCAGGGCGGCGTTGGCCCAGCGCGGTACAGGCCCTGCCAGCTCTAAAAAGTACTATGTACAGGTGGGACGGTCTAGTTCGAATGTATCCGGAATGTCCCCGGAAGTTACTGCGGAAGCTAGGCGTGTAACCGAGCGCACTCTCGCGGGTATGGATGCGGTATGGGTGGCGCGGGGCGATGAGTCTCCTGCCACCGTCAATAAGTTGCTTAAGCAGCAGAAGCTCCATGGATTTATTGTGGATTCTTCTATTGTAACGCTTGAGAGTACCCCGTCAGGGTTGCGCGCAGTGGTGTCCGTCATTGTTGGTACGTATCCGGGGCGGGATATTCGGGCGATGCTACGCGGTGCGGCGACGGCACAAGGTGGGGACGAGCGCAATGCATCGGTGCGAGCGGTATCGGGAGCTATGCAGGGAGCACTACGGCAGCTGCCTTCGGCGTTGCAGCAGAGTGAACGCCTATCGCCGCAGGTTAGCTACCCATAAAGGGCGCTTTGACGACGCGTTGCGGCACCGATGCCGCAAAACGAGAGGCCGACATCCGAGACGGCCACGTGATGTGTGTGACGGTGCGCTCACGCAGGTGGGACCCTCGCCTGCTTTTGCAGTTCCGCTCTGCGAGTCCATCCTAAGACTCCGCCGTACGACTCCGCGCCGCGACGCGGCTCTGCGAGTGGGGGAGTGCGAATCACGGGTGTAGCAACTTTTAGCTTTCTGGCCTAGTCTGGAGAGGCATATGGCCGTCCCAGACTCGTCCGTCTCCAAACAGCCACGACGTCGAATGCGGAACTTTCTGCTCGACTACCGTTTCCAGCTCAAATACACGGGAATGGTCATTTTTGTGACGCTGTGTGTCGCAGCGACGCTAGGCTTAATGGCCTACGATTACTCGCAAGGTCAAACCGAGTCGATGACGATACAGATGCTCGCCCAAGGCGAGTTGAGTCCCGAAGCGGTGACTCAGCTGAAGGCCTGGGCTCGCGCGGAGGACCGGCGGGTTCTCCTGGGCATCGGTTCCGGTATCTTTCTTTTGGTGCTGGTGCTCGGCGTGACCGGCATCGTGGTGACGCACCGCGTGGTAGGACCATTGTACCGGGTCCGCCAGCTACTGCGTGCAGTCGAGGAGGGGAGCTTTGTCGTCGACCAGCGCTTGCGCCGAAAGGATGAGTTCCAGGAGCTCTTTTCCGGTTTTCTCGCGATGACGAAAAAGCTGAGGATGCGTTCGCGAATGCTTGCAGAGCGTCTCGACGAAGCGCTATCGGGCAACGCTACAGATGCGGAACGTTGGGAATATGTTCGGGAAGTGCGCAACGAGCTGCTTGGTCAAGCCAACTCTGAGCCCCCTCCGCCGGTTAACCAGGCGCGCACGTGAGGCTGCTGGTAGCAGTGCATCTTTGTCATAGGTCTACGTTCCAGAAGTAGTCGATACGTGTCCAAAGTCGGTCTCGGTCCGTAAAGACGAAAGCAATATCAACCGCACCCAGCTGGCCCGGGTAGTTGTGGTTTAGGCACTGTGCCGACCTGAGCACGCGTGAACGCTTTGCTGGACCAAGAATGCGGTTCAGCTCTGGCTGAAAGTTCGGATGCTTTGCCTGTGCGCTGCGGACTTCGCAAAGGCGCGTTTCTTGACCTTTAGAAACAATGAGGTCGCACTCGAGGTGGCCCAGCCGCATGTTGCGAGCGATAACGTTGTACGCGCGAGCCCGCAGAAAACCTTCTACCAGCGTTTCGGCCCAGCGACCGACCTCCGTCTTGCTCTCGAGACGTAACCCCCTACGCATCGAAGCGCGTCTCGGTCACGTGCGGGCTGGGTTTCCCTGTATGCGCTTTTAACCATGCTTCGGCATGGGATTGAGCCTTCACAACCGTGTATTCGCCGCTCGCGAAAAAACCTCACTCATTAAGGCCTGGACGCGCCCACCGTGCTCCCTCTTCCGGCCGCCGCCGGGCTCAATCTATTCCTGTACCGCATTAGATGAAATAAACTACGTACAAGACAAGTGATGATAGAAGGCCGACCAGAACTTGGAGCGGAAACCCCACTCGAAAGAAGTCGCCAAACGTGTAAGCGCCGGGCCCGAAAACCATGAGATTGGTTTGGTAGCCTAGGGGAGATGCGAAACTTGCGGAGGCTCCGAACATAACGCTGAACACGATAGGCTCTGGCGGGCAGCCTACTCTTGAAGCGAGCGCAACGCTTACGGGGAACATCAAGGCCGCTGCCGCAGTGTTCGTCAGCAACAAGCTGAGGGCGGACGTCGAAGAAAACGTTAGGAGCAGTAATGCAAAGGCTCCCAAGGTTGGGAGGAGATGATTGGCTAGCGAAGCAATCGCCGCTGCAAGCCCACTTGCGTTCAGTGCGTGAGCCAGCCCAAAGGCCGATGCGATCGAAATCACCAACCCAAGGTCGATGCTTCTGCGTGCTAAATCAAGGGGTAAGACCTTGAGCGCGACCAGTAGAATTGCCGCGCTGACGCTAGCCAGCGGTAACGATGCCCCAAGAGCAATCGCAAGGACCAGGCAAAAAAGTACCAGCCAAGCGACGCGTGCTTGCCGGCGTTGCGGCGTGGCGAGCCCGTCAAGTTCAGAGATGAGTGCGAATGTTCCATCATTGCGCCGCGATTCGCGAAAGCTCGCGCTGGCTTCAAGCAGAAGTGTGTCCCCGGCGTGCAGTTCGATATCGCCCAATCGTTTCTCCACGCGCACACCTTGGCGATGCACAGCGAGAACGGCGGCACCAAAGTGCGTGCGGAAACGTGCTCCGCGAATACTTTGATTGATCAGCCAGGATTGCGAACCTACCACCGCTTCAAAAAAACGGCGGCTACGTGAGGACTCTAGTTTGTCGATTTGGTCGGTTGCTACGCGCAGCCCAGGCCTACGCATCAACTCGATGACGCAATCTACAAGTCCGGCAAAAACGAGCACATCACCTTCGCGCAGACGGAGGTCCGGGGCTACGGCAGCTAGTGTCTGCTCGTCGCGCTGTACCTCGATGAGGTAAAGACCGTCGAGCCTGCGCAGACCCCCGGCTTCAATGCTTCTGCCCGCCAAAACGCTTCCCCGGGTAACCTCCATCGTCACCAGGAATTCCCTCGGCGCGCCGAAGGTCTGCCGGGTTCCACCGCGTTCACGCAGACGAGGCGCTACGTAAATCAGATAGATTAAACCGACGACAAGACACGGAATGCCGATAAATGTCGGGGAAAAAAGAGATAAGTGCAGTGGTGGGTCGAGTCGTTTTGCGAGTCCTGCGACAACGAGATTCGTGCTCGTTCCGATTAGGGAGCAGAGTCCACCGAGAATTGAGACGAAGGATAGCGGCATCAAAAACGTCGCTGGCGAATGACCGATCCGCTTTGCCCAATCCCGAACGGAAGGGATCAACATCGCAACGAGCGGTGTGTTGTTCATAAAAGCGGACGGCAAGCTCGTGGGTATGAGCAGGCGCAGCAGCGAGACACGGGTTGATGCCGGCTCGGAGCCGAGTAAGCGCGCCGCCAGTATCTCAGTGCCACCCGTTTCTCGGATCGCAACAGCGACGACAAGTAACGCCGCGATGGCTAGCGTCACCGGGTCCGCAAAACCCGAGAAGGCTTCCTTGGGTGTGATGACGCCGAGGGCTGCGAGTAAAGTGACTGCGCCAAGCAGCACCAGATCGTGAGGTAATCTGAGGCGCAGGATTCCGAAGAGAACGCCGATCAGGATTGCAATCGTCAGCCATCCCGCAATCGTGATGTTCAAGACGGTCAGCTTATAGATCGGTATTAACGATGCCCACATGCAATCGCGGAGAACCGTAGCATCAATGACGTCTCGTCAGGAGATTCGGTGTTGAATGCTCCGTTGGAATCGGGGTGCGCCCCGATCGCGAGTCGGCCGTCCGAGGCCGCCGGGCAAATGAAGTGAAGGTTTGCCGCGTGTTTGCATGGGGCGATCGGCCATCTGCAACCGTCTACTCCAGTCCCTGATCTAGGGGGATGGGAAAACTCTGGAAGCTCGTGGCGTTGTCCGGTTGCGGGAAAGTAGAGCTTTATGTGTCCCCTAAACCGGGAGCATCCTCCTCGGCGAGCAAGTCCTGTAGCTTGAGCTGATGCTGGCGGAGAAGGCGTTCCAGCGATTTGCGATGCACGCCCGCGTGCGCCGCAGCAGCGTCCAGATCGCCACTAAAGCGCTGAATGACTTGCTTAAGGTAGGCTTTTTCCATGTGCGCGACCCAGAGTTCACGCGCCTCCTTGATAGGCAGTGCCTCGTTTAGGGTAGGTGGTGCGTCGTCACCAGCGTATGAAGCCGCGGGGCTCGGTAGCATGCCGGTCAGCGTCGAGCCCCGTACCTGGCGCGCGCCGAGTGAGTGCGTGTCGATGGAGGCGCTTTGGGCGAGTGCCGCTGCGCGTTTGATGGTGTTGCGGAGCTCCCTCACGTTTCCTAGCCACGGTCTTCCCTTCAGCTCATGGATAGCCTCGGCGCTGAGAGAGAGCGCGGGTTTGCCGGTGGGGGTCAGGCTGCGCAGCATGCGCTCCGCGATAAGGGCGATGTCCTCACGCCGCTCGCGAAGCGGTGGCAGGGCAATCACGACCTCTGCGAGTCGATAGTAAAGGTCCTCTCTGAAGTCCTTGCTGTCGATCATGCCACCTAAGTTTCGGTGGGTTGCGGCGATAACGCGAACATCAACGTCCACAGGCCGCGAAGCGCCGAGCCGTTTAACCTCACGTCGCTCTAGCGCGCGTAGCAACTTGGGTTGGAGGTGAATAGGCAACTCGCCGACCTCATCAAGAAAGATGGTACCCCCGTCCGCGAGCTCAAAGGCACCAGGTCGCATGCGGTCAGCGCCCGTGAACGCGCCTTTCTCATGGCCAAAGAGTTCCGACTCCGTCAGCGTCGCGCTCATCGCGCCACAGTCCACAACTACAAAGGCTTTGTCTGCACGTGAGCCGTGGCTATGCAGCGCGCGAGCGGCAAGTTCTTTGCCCGTGCCCGTCTCACCCATGATGAGACATGAAAGATCGGTGGAAGCAATGCGTCCCAGCATGCCAAACACCTCGCGCATAGGACGCGAAGCCCCAAACATGTCACCGAAGCGATCCGACGCGGGTTCCGCGACGCGCTCCCACTTTTTCGTGGGCTCGAAGAGCACCTGCGTTGCGCCGACCTGAATCACCGAACCCGGGGTCAGATAGGCTTCGACGACTGGGGTTCCGTTGAGCAACGTCCCATTAGTCGAGCCAAGGTCTCGCAACAGGTACTGCTCATTCCTTACAAGGATCTCACAGTGACGTCGACTGACCGTCTGGTCTGACAGAACTAGATCGCCACTGTTCGCAGTGCCGATGGCGAGGCGAACGCCCGAGAGTTTGACCTGGATCCCGCGGTCCGCTCCTTCCACGACCGTGAGTCCGAGCTGGTGCGAGACAACCAAAGGACCCGACCCGTCGTCGCGAACCTGTGTCCCTAGGAAGCGCGCATCCTCTAGTGATTGTGGTATCTTACTGTGCACAAACCCCCAAGGTGTGAAACAGGATTGCCTGTGCGGAGCATATCATGTTCCCGCCAGCGCAGGAAAGCTGGAAAGGGCCCAAGGCAAGTCTGAACGACGTCCGCTATTTGCATACTTTTTCGAGAATGGTTGAGGTGCAGTAGCTGAATCGACGATACTTAGGACATGAGTGGGCCGAAGGGTTTGGCCGAGGAGGGTGAACGGTTTGGACCGTACCGCATTATGCGCCGCATCGCGGCGGGTGGTATGGCTGAGATTTTTATCGCGAGGCAACAGACGCTTGAGGGTCTTGAGCGCAAGGTGGTTCTCAAGCGCATCCTGCCGGAGCTGAATGATGACGAAGAGTTCATCACCATGTTCCTGGATGAGGCTCGCCTGCTCGCATCCATTTCGCATCCGAACATCGCGCAGGCCTTTGACCTTGGGCAGCTAGGTGATGTCTTTTACCTCGTTATGGAATACGTACGGGGGCCAACGCTGAATGATCTCCTGCGTGTCGGCGAGAAAGAACGAGCAGGAGGCATACCGTTAAGGCAGTCCCTCGGTATCACGCTGGCCCTCGCCGAGGCACTCGCTTACATTCACGAGTGTGTCGATGGGCATGGAAGACCACTACAGATAGTCCATCGGGACTTAAACCCCGCTAACGTGATCATTTCTTACGACGGGGCGGTAAAGCTTATCGACTTTGGCATCGCCAAAGCCGCGACGAAGGTGCACCAGACACGCACTGAAGTCGTCAAGGGCACCTATGGGTACATTGCGCCCGAGGCGCTGGTGCGCGCCGGGCCCGTAGACCACAGAGCCGATGTTTATGGTCTAGGTGTCTTGCTCTACGAAATGCTCGTTGGCGTCCACCCCTTCGACTCGGGAAACATGCTCCAAGTTGTTGAAGCGATGGTTCGTGGCGACTTTATTCGGCCTTCCGAGCGAATGCCGCGCATTCCGGCGGCGCTCGATGTTCTTGTGTGCCGCTGTCTTGCCAAGCGTCCCGAATCGCGTGTGCAGACGGTCAGAGACTTTATTGATGCTTTGGTGAGCATCATGGCGTCGGAGGGTTGCGTATGCACGATGCGCGATCTTGGTGATCTCGTGCGCCAGAGGGTGCCCGACGTGGATGGCCGCGATCCCGTGCGGGGTCTGCGCCGTGCGTCGGTGCCGAGTGTTCAGGAAGCTGAAGGCAACGCGACGATGCGCTTTGTCACCGTTCGCGGCGTCCAATCGCAGGTTGATGATGAGAGCGAGCCGACTTTTGCGTCGGAAGCTCCGCCCACGTTGCCTTCGGTAGTCCGTGGGCCGCAGGTGGCGGTACCTACCCCGGCGCTTGAGTCCAGATCGCCTCAAAATACCTCAACTGACGACTCAGTGACCACGCGCGCACCGACGTTGATGCCCCATGCCCTTGGGGCTGAAAACGAACATACATCTGGCGAAGTTCCGGCCTATCGGCCGAGCCGGCGCGACGTACCGACCGTTGCGCTCAAGATGGCGTCGTCTCGTCGGAGGTTTTCTTTGCTACCGATTGCGCTTTTTGTAGCCGTCCTGGGTGTCGCAGTGTTGGGGCTTGCATGGTTCCAAATGAGCACGAACGCGAAGCCGGCCGACCTGAAAATTCCCGATCTACTTCAGGAAACACAGGAGGTCATTGAAGTGCCTGGCATTGAACAGCTCAGTGCCGAAGAGGATGCAAAGCAGACCGAAAGGCTTTCGGGCGAGGCTCAATCGGGGCAAGACGTGCAGGACAAGCCCGCTCCAGAAGAACGCGCCGCGGATGATAGCGAGGGCGATTCGTTAGCTCAGGTTGTGCGAGATGCCGCGGACAACTCGAGAGAACCTAGCGCTGATGCGAAGAATGAGGCACCCGATGAAGCTACTGGTGACGGCGATGCGGCGAGCACTGTTAGCGGAGACGAGCGGCGTGTTGAGCTTTTCTCGAATCCGCGAGGCGCCATCATTTACGAAGATGATGTGCGGCTTGGCAAAGCTCCCATAGTCGTGGAGTCCACGGACGATGAGCGCAAGCTGGAAGCTAGGTTATCTGGTTATCCCACGGTTGAACGAACGCTCGAGCCAGGGATGAAGGATCTTCGGTTTGATTTGGCTGCGGAACGCTCACGCAGGCTGAAATTGAGACGTATTCGTCGTGCCAGAGCCGCGAAGCGCCCCTAGCAACGGTCTCGTATTGAGATCAACGCGGCGAAAAGTGAAGTGTATCACTGGCAAAGTGATGGGGTTTTAGGTCGAGCCTAGGCCGACGTCGAGCGAGAGCGAGGCTAAATGCGAAAATTCCGCGTGGAGCTAACCCGGTGGCAGTCGGTACAACATGAGATACACCAGCACGCCCGTGATCGAGACGTATAACCAGATTGGGTAGGTGATGCGGGCGATGCGCTTGTGCTTGTCCAAGCGTCCCTTGAGTGCGTGCGTAGCTGTCGTTAGAACAAGCGGCACGGTAAGGATTGCGAGTGGCACGTGCGTGATGAGAATCGAGTAATAGACCCACGCTAACTCTGAAGGCCCAGCGTAGCGAGTGTCTCCGCTCAGGGCGTAGCGCGTCAGATAGGAAACGAGGAAAGCCGCGGATAAAGCAATGGTCCCTAGCATGAATCGCTTGTGCGCCTCCTTCCGACCGCGCTTGATCATGTACAGGCCCAATACAAGGCAAACAACTGCACTGCCGTTGAGGCAGGCGTTCAGGAGTGCGAGGCGAGCGGGGAGCGTATCTGGCAACATATATCCTCGGAAGAACGGCGCGCTGTCGCGGAAGCGTCCTGGCGCTACTGCTCAATTAACTTGCGTAGTCGCTGCATATCTTTGGCTAGCTGTTCGAGCCCATCGGTGTCGACGCGATAGTAACCAATTACAGACGCAGCAGGGCCCACCAATACAAATGTGCGGGAGTGCGTAATATCAAAGCCATCTCCACCTTCAGGATCGGGGACGCGTTCCCCCGCGCGAACACGAAACCCGCCTTCAATCGCTCGCTTTACCTCGCCCGCGGGGCCGGTGAGGAAAAGCCAGTTATGGGTGTCGACCTCGTGGGCGCGAATATAGCGCTGAAGGACCTTGGGCGTATCGTGATCAGGGTCAACGCTAATCGAAAGAAAGAGTGCTTCGGGTACGGAGGTGGCGGTCGCGGCTTGCAGATCCTGCATCCGTGCAGTCAACATTGGACAGAAAGAAGGGCAGCGCGTGAACATAAAATCTGCCACGGTGATACGCCCGAGAAGGTCTTCGCGAGACAAGATCCCTGTGCCATCGTGACGTTCGAGTTGAAAACTCGGCAAGTCGAAAAGTGGCTCCAGCTTGGTCTCCGAGGTGCTGCAAGGTCCACATGCTGAGACGGCAGCGCACAGCCACATCCAGAGTGGGCGCGACCGTATCTGTGGCCTAGGTGTCCTCCGATATTTTGCTAAACGCCCCACATTCTGACCTAACGCTAAAGTGCGCAGAGCCCCCACTCAGCGCCGAGTGCGCCCAGCACGAAGGTCAGGTAGGCTAAAGAGTAGAAGAAGTTAGGGCGTGACAAGGGAGCACTCAGCTTCGGGAACGAGGCCGCGATGTGGCCGGTCGCAAAAAGAAGCCCGGATATGCCGGCCACCCACACAAATAAGGTGCCACCTAAGCCGACCTGGAGCATCCAGAGTGTTGCACCGACTGTCAGCGCGGCAAATGCCGAACTCAACCACGAAGCGTAAGGTTCACCAACGGAGCGCGTTACGGTTTTCAGGCCTGCTGCCTCGTACTCCGGCCAGCGAAAGTTCGAGATCGCGATGAAGTGCGGGATCTGCCAACAGAACATCCAAAGAAACAAGGCATATGCCTCGGCACTAAGTGCGCCATGCGTTGCTGTCCAGCCCAGGACCGGTGGCATCGCGCCCGGAATTGCGCCTACCCAGAGCGCCAGGCACGAGCGCTGCTTCATCGGCGTGTAGACGCCTACGTACACAACGAGCGAAGCCAACCCCAGCAACGCGGTGAGTGGGTTGAAGTAGAGCAGAAGGGCGACCGCAACGACACCGCAACCGATGCCTGCAACTAAAGCCAGGTCCGGCTTGAGTCGACCGCTGGGAAGCGGCCGACCGCGTGTGCGCGCCATGTAGCCGTCAATGTCGCGTTCCATCCAGCAGTTCAGAGCGTTCGCCGCTGCAACGAGCAACCCGGTGGCGCTTGCCGCAAGCAGCACGGCGCCGAGCGTTCCAGCGTTGAGCACGCCGAGCCGTTGCCCTAACAATGCGCCCAGAAACGCGCAGAGCCAGGCCATCAACGTGATACGCGGCTTCGAAAGTTCCCCGAGTGCCCGAAGCGTCGCTCGGTGGGTACCCCGCTGAACTACGCTGTCTTTGGTGACATATTCCATTTCAATGCCGTATCTTGGCGATCAAGACCATTTCCGCGCCTTGTGTAGCCTAAAATGCCCTTTTAGGCCCCTGCCTCCCTAGCGTTAGCCTTCGCGAAGCGTCTCAGATTGCGCTAGCGACTGATTACTTGAGCCGCTTACCCATCCATCCTCGCGCGGGCTGCGCGTGACCCGGGGGGGCCAGACGCTGGGCCTGCGTGACGCTCCCGGACGCGCCGCTATAGGGCCAGCACCGGCAGGGTGTCCTGAGCCCGGGCGGCTTGCCCAACAGGGCTCGGCCCACCAGGCTTGCGCAACGCGACCTTTGAGAGCTAGGGCCGCAAGCCCGCAGCCTCAAGCGGTCCAAGGTATAGCGCGAATGGTTGAGTCAGCCAGAGAAGGAAGATCCGAGTCCCGTGATGTGTGGAGCGTTCAGCGCGCCGTCGCGTGGGTGGCATCGGATTTGCGTCGGCTCGGCATTGAGTCTCCTCGGCTGGAGGCCGAAGTGCTAGTGGGGCACGTCCTTGGCCTAACGCGACTACAGGTCTACCTGCGATTCGAGCAACCGCTTACCGCCGCAGAGCGACAAGCGCTGCGCGAGGCGTTGAGGCGCCGACGCAGCCGTGAACCTCTTGCGTACATACTCGGCGAAAAGGAGTTTTTCGGCCGCGCCTTCGCGGTGGATCAGACCGTGCTCGTGCCACGTCCGGAAACCGAAGAGCTGGTCGAGATGGCGCTGGCGCATCTTCGCGACCACCCGACTCCCCAGGTGCTTGATATCGGATCGGGTTCGGGCGCCATAGCTGTTACGATCGCTTGCGAAGTGCCCAATGCAAGTGTGCACGCCCTCGAGCCATCTCAAGCCGCAGCAAATACGCTCGTGTGCAATGCCCAGAAGCACGATGTTGCGTCGCGCATCACCGTTCATCGTTCTGGTGTAGAAGATTTCGGTGACGCAGGGCGACTCTTTGACGCCGTTTTGGCGAACTTGCCCTACTTGCGGCAGGACGAAGTTGCCTCTTTGGCACCCGAAATCGCCTATGAACCCTTGATGGCTCTCGAGGCGGGCGCCGATGGTTTGGACGTTTACCGCCTGATGGTACGGGCCATCGCCTCGGGTCGTATTCGACTGGCAGTGGGCGCGCTGGTCCTATTGGAAATGGCCCCCGATCAAGGCGAGGCACTTGTCGGGCTTTTCGAGCAATCTTGTTCGTGGCTCGAGCGGGGAGAAGTGCTGCGGGATACCAGTGGGCGTCCACGATTCGTGGCGTGGCGCGCGCCCAACGGGCCGGCACAGTGAGGCGTTTAACTGCTTGTATCCATTGAGTGCCGGATAAGCGCTCGATATCCAGCCATAAAAGTAGGATATTCGAAGCGGAATCCGGCAGAGGTGGCCTTCGCATTCGAAACTCGCTTGCCTGTGGCTTGCAGGCCGCCACCAAACGGACGGACCGGCGCTCCGACGAGTGAGCCGATGCCCGATATCACTGTGCTTAAAGGCGGTGCCTCACCGTCGCTGCCGTTGAAAACACCCGGGACTGGTCGCTCGGTGAGCAGCCAGCGAATCAGTTGCGCGGCATCATCCCTGTGCACGCGATTTGTGTATCGATCGGACTTAGCATTCGGACTCGAATGCTTCTCTCCCTCGCGGACGCGCTGCAGCAGCGAGGTACGTCCGGGACCGTAAATCCCCGATAGACGTAACGCGTAGGCGTTGGGGGCCGAGGAAAGAAACGCCTCTTCCCCGGAGATGAGTGCGTGTGCATGCGGGTCACTTCGAGGCAGAAGTGCACTGGTCTCGTCGACCCATCCTCCCGCTGTCTCCGCATAAACTGCCGTGCTCGACACAAAAACCAATGAAGTGTGCTTGAGCCGGTCAGCTCCGCCAAGTGCTGCGATGATGCGGGCCGGCCCGTCCATGTAAGCCAGTTGGTAGTCTTCGACGGCTCGGGAGTCGGCCCCAACGCAGTAAACCACCGCATCCCAGAGACGCGTATCCTCTGAATCATCCGCTGAGATCGCGTTACGTAGGTATTGATCGCGCAAATCGGCAGCGATAGGATGGATGCCGACGGGTAGGCGGGAAGGGTCGCGGCGCAACCCGTAGACCGACCAGCCATCCCGAACAAGCAGCACTCCCACCTGGCTACCGACGTATCCGCAGCCTACCACAAGGACACGTTGGTTCATCTTGCAGAGGGTAGGCGATTCCGGTGCGTCCGGCCAAGTCGCGCGCTAGGCTCCACCGGAGCTTTATGACGCAGTCGATCAGCGAAAGTTCGTCAGCTAGCGATGCCATGCTTCCGCAGGGCATCTACACTGCCTTAGTGACACCCATGGGTGGGGTGGGTGCCGCGGTTGTGGATATTGCCGCCTTCGGGAGCTTATGCCGATGGCAGCTAGGGCACGGCATTGACGGGCTGGTCGTTGCTGGCACCACTGGGGAGGCCGCGGCCTTGTCCGGGCGGGAATACAGTGAGTTGGTAGGTGCTGCGGTAGCGGCGGTCACTACCGCCGGCCAAGGAATCGTGGTTGCGGGTGTCGGCGGCGCCTCGACCGCACATGCTGTTGACTTGGCGCACCGGGCTAAGTCAGCGGGCGCTCACGCGATACTAGCAGTGACGCCTTACTACGTGCGGCCAAGTGCCGAGGGGCTGATTCGACACTACGCAGAACTTTACGGGGCAGCCGAGCTTCCGCTTGTTGTTTATAACGTGCCTCGGCGCACAGGGTGCGACCTCGACGTCGAGACCCTGGTCGCGCTCAGTACGCGCGTGCCTGTTGCCGCTGTGAAAGAAGCGAGTGCATCGGTGGCGCGCATTCAAGACATTCGGCAAGCGTTGGGGTCTTCGCTTGGTATTTTTTCTGGCGACGATGCGTTAGGGTTGCCTGCGTTGACGGCGGGGGCGGACGGTATTGTGAGCGTGACCTCTAACGTTGCGCCTGCAAAAATGCGTGATTTATTCGCCTCTTTCGAGCTTGGTGATATCCGAGCAGCCCAGGCGCACCACCGTGCTCTTCTGCCGCTGCATGCTGCGCTCTTCGCTGAGCCGAGTCCGGCACCGGCTAAGTGGTTGCTTAGCGAAATGGTCCGTGCTTCGCGTCTCGATTGGGGATTCGAGCCCGAAGCACGCCTGCCGATGATACTCCCAAGCGCTGTGTTGCAGCACCGACTCAGCATCGTTGCAAGCGATCTGAATCTAGCGTCAGCGTTGCGCACTGGGGCTGGGTCGCAATGAGCGGGTTACGGCTTGCGGTTGCAGGCGCATCCGGTCGAATGGGACAGGCGATTCTCCGCTTGGCCGGCGAGTCCACGGAAGTATCGGTGGTTCATGCGTTAGTGCGCCCTGGCTCGGTTGCAGTGGGCCGGGCGCGTAGCGATGGCAGAGGTGTTTATCGTTCGGTGGATACAGAAGGCCTCGAGCAAGTGGATGTTGTTGTCGACTTCGCGTTGCCAGCCGCGCTCGAGCACGTGGTTGCACGTGTGAAGAACTGGCGAAGTGCCCTGGTCGTCGGAGGTACAGGGCACGCGCCAAGGCAGCTCGAGCAGCTCGAGCGCCTAGCCTCGGAGTTCTGTGTGGTGCGCGATCGAAATATGTCGCTCGGCGTTCATGCCCTCTGCGCGCTAGTGGAGCGCGCAGCGTCGCTTTTAGGAGCTGAGTTTGACTACGAAATCTTCGAGCAGCATCACAGGCAAAAGGTGGACGCTCCTAGTGGCACCGCGCTCCTGCTTTTTGAGGCACTCCGCACTGGAGCGCGCCATCTCGACCCGTCTCCCGTGATGGAGCGCGCCACCATCGGCGCGTCGCGGCACGGCGGTGAGGTGGGTATCCTTTCAAGCCGTGGTGGCCAGGTTCCGGGCGACCACACTGTGTACTGCTTGGGCGAAGAGGAGCGCCTCGAGCTAACACATCGAGCCCTGAATCGAGACGTGTTTGCCCGGGGCGCGCTACGCGCGGCTCTCTGGGCGGCGCATGCGGCACCCGGAAACTACACTATGCGCGACGTGCTCGGTGCGCTGGTAGCAAACGAGCATTGTCAAGAGACTGACTGATGCCTTTCCAAGGCGTCGTCTAGCGGCAGGGGCCAAGGGCAAGGGGGCTTAGGCCAGCGCATGCCGGGGCGTTCCAACACCCCATCTCTGACCGGTACAGGGCCTCGAACTCGGGATGATTGACGACAGACAACAGGCTATCGCACCGAGGCTCCGACTCTGGCTGAGGCGATTAAAATCAGTCAGAATTCAAGTGAGCATCTAACGGGCTGCTCCCGCCAAGCGGCAATGCCGGCATTCAACGGGATAGTTGCCCCGAATAGGCTGGATGGGGGCCATATCTTCCGCGTCATCTGAAAGAACTCGTTCATGCATGTTCGCAAATACGCTCAAACCCTTAACGGAATAAGCGGCCTTTGCTCATTAGTTATTAAGAAATATTGCGATGCCGGAACTAACACTTGAAGATTTGGACTTTGACTTGCCGCCGGAGTGCATCGCGCGTTACCCAAGTCCAGAGCGCTCCGACGCCCGTTTGCTCGTGTGTGAACGCGCTCTGCCCCAGTCGCCGGGGGTGATCGATGCGCCTACACCTCCAGCAAACGCGAGCGCGACGCCCTGCATCTCCCGTATCCGAAATCTCCCCCCGCTGTTCACGCGGCCAGCTCTTTGGGTATTCAACGAGAGCCGCGTCATGCCCGCGCGTCTGATTGCGACGCGTTCTAGTGGCGGACAGGTAGAAATATTGCTCGCGAGCCCGCTCTCTCCGGCTGCGAGCGAACGACGCTGGACTGCGTTGATACGCGGGATCTCCAGGCTAAAACCTGGCGAGAGACTGGGCTTGGCTGGGGCGGAGGAGGCAATCGTCTTCGTCGGGCGAGACGTCTCAAGTCCCGGTCAAGGTATCGTTGAGTTGCCAGCCAGCCGCCTGAGCGTGATGGATTGGCTTGAGCGCTTTGGGACCGTGCCTTTGCCGCCGTATCTCGAACGAAGCCCAGAGCCGGCTGATATCGAGCGCTACCAGACTGTCTACGCGTCGGAACCCGGATCAGTGGCCGCTCCGACTGCCGGGTTGCACTTCACGCCTCAGGTGCTTTCGGAACTTAAAGATCACGGGCATCAGCTCGAGTTTCTGACCCTGCATGTTGGACCCGGCACGTTCAAACCACTTGGCGATTTGGGGTCAGCGCACACGATTTCCAGTGATCGCCTGCATCTTGAGCGCTTCTGCATCGGCGCCGGTCTAGCCGCGGCGGTCGCAGCCGCGCGGTCCGAAGGCCGGCCGATTATCGCCGTAGGCACGACCACCCTTCGTGCTCTTGAGAGCGCTTGGGTGGGAACGCGCAGCGCCGGAGCCTTGAGTGAAGGACCCGGGGAGACAGCGCTATTTGTGAAACCGGGCTACGCCTTCAAGGTCGTGGACGGTCTTCTGACAAACTTTCACTTACCCCGAACCTCTCTCATAGCTTTGGTCATGGCGCACCTGGGCGTGGCGGCGACGCGGCGTGCTTACGCTTTAGCGATCGAACATGGCTTCAGATTTTATTCTTACGGAGACGCGATGCTGTCGGTGCCCGCAGGTCTAGTGCATCGACCAGAGGCGCGCGCATGAGTTCCTCTGCATCGCAGTCGCGCGCAGCGCGTGCCACATTTTGTGAAGAGGCTGTCTGCGGCCGTGCGCGCTCTGGCACCTTGAAGCTACGTACTAAGGAGATTGCATCGCCACTGTTCATGCCCGTCGGTACGCGCGCTTCCGTGAAGGGCGTCAGCTCGCTTCAGCTTGAAGGATTACAAGCGCGCGTTGTTTTGGGCAATACCTATCATCTCATGCTGCGTCCCGGCGCGGCAACGGTTGCGGCGCTCGGCGGACTGGCACGATTTATGGGTTGGGCGGGCGGTACACTGACCGATAGCGGTGGATACCAGGTGTTCTCCCTGGCCAGGCTCTCAAAGAAATCCGACGAAGGTGTCGTATTTCAATCTCATCTAGACGGTGCTCGGGTGTCTCTCACGCCGGAGCTTTCAATGGAAGTGCAGCGTTTGCTAGATGCCGATGTCGCGATGCTTTTTGACGACTGTCCGCCGGGAGGTGCGTCGCGGTTCGAGGTCGAGGCAGCGATACGCCGTACAGACCTTTGGGGGGCGCGGTCGTTAGCGGTCGTGCCCGCCAACGGTCAATACCGCTTCGGTATCGTTCAGGGTGGTCGCTTCGCTGATCTCCGCGCGGCACATTTAGACACAGTAGGCAGCTGGCCGGTTGAAGGTGTTGCGTTGGGTGGGTTTTCAGTCGGAGAGCCCTTGGACGAGACCTATCGGTTGCTGGTGGAACTGGCACCTAAGTTGCCTCGAGACAAACCGCGTTACCTGATGGGAATGGGGACGCCTACGGATCTGTTGGTCGCTATCTATGCAGGAATGGATATGTTTGACTGCGTGCTGCCAACGCGCAATGCGCGTAACGGCCAGGCACTGACTTTCCGTGGACGATTATCGCTAAAACAACGACGTCACGAGCGAGCGGATCTACCAATCGAAGCCTCTTGCCCGTGCGAAACATGCATACGCTATTCCCGTGCGTACCTGCGGCATCTCATTACAAGTCGCGAGAGGCTTGGAGCAACGTTGCTGTCGATCCACAACCTCACGTTCTACCAAAGGCTTATGTCAAGGGCGCGCGAAGCTATTCAACAAGGGGTTTACCCAACATTCGCAAGGGATACCTGCGAGCAGATGCGCTTAGGCGATGAGGTTGGAGAACGCAGCGCGCAGCCACCCTCCGTCGATCTTCCCTTTTAAGTGGTGGGCTCCAGGAGCACGGAAAGTGAGGATGTTTAGGTCGCCGCGCATTCAGCGACAGATCCTGGGCGCTAAACGTTTCTGTTGTGTTTCCCTGGCGTTTTGTCTTGGGTGGAGGCGTTGACGCTGATCGCGGTCGCGTTCAAGCTGCGACTTCAAGTCTTGGGACTCGTGGAGAAAGCAGAAAGCATATGACACAGCGTTTGGTTGTCGCGGAATATATCTGGCTTGATGGTGTCGAACCCACCCAGGGCCTGCGGTCAAAAACAAGGGTTTTTCCCGTTGGCGCGGAAGACGAGGTATCACTTTCGAACTTTCCTCGTTGGAGTTTTGACGGCTCGTCTACAGCGCAGGCAGAGGGAGGTGATTCCGACTTGCTGCTCGAGCCCGTTCGCATCTGCCCGAACCCGACTTCGGTCGACGAGGGCTACCTAGTCCTCTGCGAAGTTCTTAATCCCGATGCCACGCCGCATGCGACAAATAAACGAGCTGAACTGCGTCGGACATTGGACGCTGGCGCTGCGGCGCTTGAGCCCTGGTTTGGCTTTGAGCAGGAGTACACGCTGCTTTCCGAAGGGCGTCCTCTGGGTTTCCCTGCTGAAGGTTTCCCCGCCCCACAGGGTCCGTATTATTGCGGCGTCGGAGCGGGCAAGGCGTTTGGACGCGAGCTCGTCGATACGCATTTCTCAGCCTGCCTCGAGGCCGGCTTGATGGTTTACGGTCTCAATGCCGAGGTCATGCCTGGCCAGTGGGAGTTTCAGATCGGATATCGGGGCCTCGAGGGAGAGTCTGCCGATCCTCTTACGGCGTCGGACCAGCTATGGCTCGCTCGGTGGTTGCTGTGCCGCCTGGGAGAGGACGAGGGTGTGGCGGTATCGCTATCCACGAAGCCTGTGAAGGGCGATTGGAACGGTGCCGGCATGCACACGAACTTTTCCACTAAGGGCATGCGCGCGAGTGGCGGGATCAAGGATATTGAGGCTGCTGCGAAAGCGATGGAAAAGAAGCACGCTGAGCATATCGCTGTCTACGGTGCGAACAACGAAGAGCGGCTTACCGGTCAGCATGAGACATGCAGCATCAACGAGTTCCGTTACGGCGTGGCGGATCGTGGCGCATCGCTTCGAATCCCACGTCATGTCTCGAATAATGGCTGCGGGTATCTCGAAGATCGTCGACCTGGTGCGAACGCAAATCCGTACGATATTTGTGTACGTATTCTCAAAACGGTTTCCAATGTCGACTAAGTTCGAGATGGGTCGCAAGGTGCGGCGTCGGCTCTTGCCAGGAGGGCCGCGCCTGCGTTCGATTGCCGAGTCGGTTGCGACGTCGGGGGCGCAGAGTTGATGTGCCGAAGCTGAGCGATCCCCTCATTAACTCGAGACGCAGAAAGCCGCGGGGAAATGGGCCTGGAGTAAGTATGGCGGGGTGGGTGGGGCCGCGCACGGAAGGCCCATT
>SLQV01000022.1 GCA_007131285.1 Myxococcales bacterium | reverse complement strand
GGCCATCGCTCACGCTACGACGACAGTTCCATTGACAAGGTCTTTGAGAGCATCACTTCCATTAAGCGCGGTGAGTTTATGTGCGTGTTTCGTAACATTGACATGCATGCAAACGCAAGCACGCTCTGGAAACGCGTCAAAGCCAGCGAAGCTAGCGAAAAGCCAATCAAAAAAGCCGCAGCGTCGGCTACTTAGCTGGCTTGCACGCGAGCAGGATCTTTAAGTCTCGGGCCGTTTTTCCTGATACGGGTTGCGCAGCAGCAAGAGAGCGCGCTCTCAGCGAGGTCGCAGCTAGAGACCCAGGCGGCTAAGCTCATGGAGCGACCAAATCCGTGAGTTCTTGTGACGCCGAAAGCCTGTACTTTGATAGGACGCCTCCGCAAACATCGCGAGCCAGGCGCGAAGTTCAGCGAACGGAATCACTGCATCACAATCACCACGGCTGGCCATCGCTGAAAAGTGCATATCGCGCTCGATACGGTCTTCGATCGCGCGCATACCAGCTTCGACTTCTTGTCTGACCTCGGCGCTGTCACCTCGCACTTGAAACGAATCATCTAGGTGTGGTCGGTAGCGCGCGAGCGCCAGCGTCCGACCTTCCATGACAGCCTGACGTGAAAGCACCGTGCCTAGCTGCAATGCTGGTACATAGGGCAAGCCATGCATCGCGTAGTAGCCCGCACCCGATGCCTTGCGCAGCAAGACAGTGCAAACGGGTTCCGTCGACGTACTGTTCCCGTAGATGAGATTGGACCCAAGTCCGAGAAGGCCCTTCTCCTCCGCCTCCGGGCCAATATCGAATCCGCTGATATCCTGAAGCCATATCAGCGGAAGCCCATCGTCCGCACAGGCGCGCCTAAACAAGCTCAGTTTGGCAATCCCTGATTCGTAAAGCACGCCACCGGGACGCGACAGGCGACCGTTCGCGCCCTTAAGCATGCCTTGGCGATTAGCTATAAAGCCGCAATACAGTCCGGCGAGCTTGCCGACACCCACCATGACTTCGTCGCCGACATGCGGCATTACCTCCCAGAAAAGGGAAGCATCCACTAATCGAGCAAGCACATCTTCCGCACTGTAAGGCGAGCGGTAATCAGCAGGGATAACCTGAAGCAACTCCTCGACAGGAAAAGCTGGCGCCACAGTGCCCGCCGGATCGGCAAAATACGCCCGTGCGCTTGTGGGGAGGCGCCTCACTTCCAGCCGCAGAGCAGCCGTCAGCGCTTCATCGTCTGGGAACCGTGCGTCAGCGCAGCCTGAGCGCTGCACATGAACTTCGGGCCCACCGATATCGACCGCGGAAAGGGCGGCGCCCTTGGCTCCCTTGATGAGGGCAGTCCCCGCAATCACCATGTACGCGCTCTCCGTCATCAAGACACGGTCACTGATGATCGGCATATATCCGCCGCCCGCAATGCAGTCGCCGTACACACCTGCAATCTGCGCGATGCCTCTCGCGGCGAGTCTACTATTGTAGCGAAAAATAGCACCAGCGCCGTGCTCACCACTAAAGGTGCGGCTTTGCTCAGGCAGAAACAAGCCGCTGCAATCGACGGCGTAAACCACGGGTAACCCAAGCGAAAGCGCGAAACGCTGCGCCCGCTGAATCTTCTCCGGCGTTCCCGGCCACCAAGCGCCACTCGCCAGCGTGTTGTCGTTGGCGATCACAACACACAGTCGGTCTTCAATGCGCCCCACTAGCGTCACAACGCCGAGTCCAGGCGCCGCCTTGCCCTCGAAGTGCGCATCGAACCCGCGTAGTAGTCCCACTTCAAAGCTTGTAGACCCAGGGTCGAGCAAGCGCGCGACGCGCTCACGCGCCGTCCACTGGCCTCGTCGTGCGACCCGAGCCTCACCACGACTTCCGCCGCCCGATCGGGCCTGAGCGTGAAGCCGCTCGAGCTGCGCTTCTCGTTCCCGAATAGCAGCCTCCGTGGACCGCGCGGTTACGGGAAGACTGCGACCCAACGGCAGCAAGGGAACATGCGCCACTACTCGACACCCCTGCGCGAGAGGTCCTCAAAGGCTCCGAGCTTTTCACCAGAAAGCGTGTCCCGGGCTGACCCATGCCCGTCCGCAGGCGTCGTTGCACTTGCACTTCGGTTAACGGACGCCTTGGCTATGCTTGCGCTTCGAAGGCGCAGACCTTCGAGATTCGTTGATAGGTTCTCAGCAACGACATGGTTGAGCGCAGTGGCGAGTTTCGACGCTGCGCTCTCCTCCGCTGCTTTTTGCGCGATGGCCAACAACATCAACCGACCATCATAGCTCTCCTTTAGCGCTTCCGCTCCGCAGCTCGCCTCCTCGCCTGTGAGCCACGTGAGACTCTGCACCCCTGTGCGAGATAATACATCGCTCGACGGCTCCAGCTCCGAGTGGTGTGCGCCGGGAGAAGCACATTCGGGGAGAACGCAGCGTCTCGGCCCCTCGATTCGAGTTAGCCGCCCCGCCGGCTGCCTGACAAGGGCCATCATTCCCTTCGCAACCGAGTTCTCAGCGTCGCCAACATGGCGCGGATAACTCGCCGCGGACAAGGCGTCATCAAGGCGTACACCGCGCACGAGCGCGACGCTTAGCGCGACGAGATCGATGCCGCCCAGAATATCGATTCCGAGCGCCGCTGGATCACTTAAGCCAGAAACCGCACGCAAAGTCACCCGGCCTCGTGACACCGCGCTAGCTGGTGCGGTGTCACTGGGCAGAGTGCTATGCGGCCAGGGGTCTTGCGACAGCAGATCATGTGACGTTCGCGCGTTCTCGGGCGCATCAGGAGTCGCTTGATTCAGACCCATAGACTTGGGCAGCGGCCTTTCGCGTAGCCCATTTCCGTCGGAGACGACGCAGCGGACCAAACACAGCCCTCGAACTCCCAATACACGTGCCACCCGCTCCCCCAGGTCGGGCGCAAGCTCT
Source organism: Myxococcales bacterium (assembly GCA_007131285.1). Classification (GTDB taxonomy): domain Bacteria; phylum Myxococcota_A; class Polyangia; order Polyangiales; family SLQV01; genus SLQV01. The sequence goes on along the minus strand of SLQV01000022.1, from coordinate 6,799 downwards.
CCTGTAGCGCACAAAGCACTAGCGGGACCTATTGAGCACACGTCGAGCTCTGGGTCCGTGTAGCTAAAGCCCAACGGCAACGCCCGAAAGGCACCGAAGGCGTCACCGGCAATAATGCAGCCCAACTCATGACCTTCGTCGCGCTCGGCCAACCAAGCCGAGTCCAGCACACCTAAACGGTAGGCCCGGCGAGCCAACTGCCGCAGCGCCACCTCGGAAGTCAACTCCAGACGCTCTCTCAAGCCAGGGTAAAGGCTCTGGCGATGTTCCGCCTCTAGCGCCGGACGTCCGCTAAGTGCAAGCGAGCGCGCAAGCGGCAGTGACATCTCAACCGTGACGGGCCAGCGCACGCGCGGCGTGGGTCCGTCATCAAACCACGTACGCAACGCAAAGCGTTGCGCGCATTCGGCACCACAGGCCCTCGCCAACCGTTGTACGGAATCTGGTGTCATGCACTCCAGCGCACCCGCAGCGGGTCCTAGCAGCGCAAGTCCACGTGCGGCCACCAGCGCCGCAAACACTGGATGGTTGCCGAGCGGGTTTAAGCCTGGATGCAGCGCAGTGCAGCGTGATTCCAGTGCGCCCTGAAGCAGCGCCAGGCCGTTAAGGTACGAATGTTCGGCAGCTCGTGGACCAATGCAGACCGACTCAAACTCGGAGAGCCAGCCTTGCTCGCGCTCGGCGGTTGAGACCGCAACGACAGGGACCGCTCCCATCGCCTTCACGCGTGTCGCGACGTAGCGCGCGCCAAGACCCTGATCAGCGATGAAGATGCGTCGGTACATGCGGTTTAGGAAAGCTAAGACGTTAACGCCCGAGCTCGGGCACGTCGAGTTCGAGCGCAAGCGGTACGTTGTTCGATGCACTCGACAACGCCAACCAAAGATTCACCAGTGAGGTGGGCAACCCAAGACCGACCAGCGCCGCCTCGGCCACGCCCCCGAGAGCAGCCAACGAATCATTCCCAGCATCCTCCGCGATTGCTACGCCAAGCCGCCGCTCGTTTGGAGATCCTAGCAGGTGTTCGCCAAGGCCCGCTGGCCGAACCGTGAAGTCGACTACGGGAGCACGTTGATTCAGTCCAGCGAGCGCTCGCGCTTCCGATAATGCCGTATGAAGGCCTCCGATCTTATCGACAAGTATTCCCGCTTCCGGTGCGTCCGCTGTCAGCACACGTCCGCGCGCAACCGCATCAATGCGCGCAGGGGTCTGCCCGCGACCTTCAGCAACCCGGTCAAGAAAGAGCGCGTACCAGTCGCGCAGACGGTCCGCGAGCACTTCGCGTTCCCGCGCGCGGAGCGGGCGATAGAGCGACCGTGCACCTGCGAGTTCACCGCGCGTTTGCGTCTCGACACCTATGCCAATGCGCGAAAAAAGCGGCGCAAAATCCACCTTGCCGAAGAAAATACCAATCGAACCTACAAGAGATGAAGGATTGGCAACAATGGTAGACGCCGCGCTGGCTGCATAATAGCCCGCACTTGCTGCCAGCGAGCCGATAGAGGCAACCAGGGGCTTTGCCTGACCGAGGCGCCGCAAAGCGCGCCAGATCTTATCTGCCGCCAGGGCGGACCCCCCCGGAGAATCGACACGCAATACTACCGCCGCCACCGAAGGATCACGTCTCGCACGCTCACAAGCCTCGACAAAACTTAGAGCTCCTGTCGTGTTGACGCCGATTAGCGGCAAGGTGGCACTCTTGCCATCAACCATGGTCCCGTCGAGGGTAAGCACCGCGATGCGACGCGGCCAGGGCCGAGCCGTTGTGCTCGCGCCTAAAGCAACCGAACGACTCGGGAAGCCCTCCCCTAGCGATCCTACCGGGTCTTCGTCATCAATTACTCCGCTGACCAGACCTAACTCAAGCGCGCGTCCGGCCGTCATGAGCCCTTCACTCAGCCAAGCAGTGAGACGCCCCAGCGTTTCGCCTGAGTCAAAGGCCCAGTCCGCCAGAAAGCGGCTCCATATCTGATCAATTTGCGATTGAGACTGCTCGCGGGCGGGCTCGGTAAGTGAACTGCGCGTCCAGGTTTCGGGCGCACTCTTAAAGCGCCCGATGCGAAGAAAACTTGTACGAAGCCCCATGCGCCTCGCAGCTTCGCCGAAAAGCAGGCGTTCTGACGCGATGCCACCGAGCGATAAAAATCCCGCCGGGTCGATGAGACGCTTGTCGGCAGCGGTGCAAGCGTAGAACTGTGTTTTGGTTGCGGTCGAGAACGAGCAGGCTGTTTTGACGCCGCGCGCCCGCGCTACCAGCAGCAGGCCACGAAACTCCTGCGCGTCAGACCAAGACATGTCGCGCTCGATTTCGAGCAGGATTCCTCCTATTCGCGGATCTGCGAGCGCTCGCTCAATTTTATGTACTTGGCTTGCCGTCGCCCGGGGACCGCTATCCTTGAGCGTCAACGTGACCCGCGCGCCGCGGCCGGGTGTGCGTACACCCGATGTTTCGCGCATCACTGGGGCGCTACCGCGAAGCCCCGCGCTGACGTACCAGTCAGCGGCAGGGCTTTCGCGCGTATTGGGAAGTTGGGCGCCGGCACCGAGTGCCCAGGGCCCGTAGGCGAACTCAGCTTGAGCGCTAAGTCCCCAAAGTCGCGTATCCGCGAGGACCTCAGTGTGACCACCAACAGCCAACGCCAGTGCCCAACCCAGCTGCGCCCGCAGCCAGGCGCGTCCGCCGATCTGCCCCTGGGTATCGACTGCCCCTTCCACATTTACATTTACGGCAGACCAAAATCCTGGATGCCAATCGAGACCCGCGCGCGCAGACGCAGGCAAATCCAGCCGGCGCGCACCTAGTTCAGTCGGTCCTAGCGCATCTCGAAGCGCTAGCGACGCTGACCAGCTTGAACTGAGCTGCGCTAGTAGCCCAACATCCAGCGACGTTACACCAGCGAGGTCGGAGGAAGCCCGTGAGGCCAAGTGCCGCACAGTAAAGCCGAGGGCCAGGCGCGGCGAAACGGCGGCAGCCAGGCCCCAAGCAAGCAATCCGTAGCTGTCAGCCTCGTTGGGACGGTGGTGCTGTACCGACATGCCTGCCCGCAACGCAAGCGGCAAAGGCAGTACTAGATAACCCGCGTCGGCGGAGCGCGAGCCCGGCTCAGACACGTGACTTTGCCGATGCATCACCGAGGCCTCCCAGGAAGGAACCTGGGCCAGCGCGGCAGGGTTACTTTCGAGTGCCCACGCCCGACGCTCGAATGCGGTTAAGTGCAACGTTTCAGCCACGCCGCTGGTGGCTGACGTGTATTGGGCGCTTACACGCACATTCTCGCGCGCGAGCATGGTCCCCACCAGAAGGCCCAGGCCCCCCGCGAGCAAAGTCCGAGTACGAGGTAGCGCGCCTAGTGCTTGAGCCACGGCAATCCTCGCAAAGCCATAGGCCCTCACTTCGCCATCCGACACATCGTCACGCCGCGGAGGACTCCGCTTGTTCAGCCCCACCTCCAACCATCCCACATCACCGTCAGGCAACCGACGCATGCTGCGATACTGACTCAACTTGCGCAGTGAAGGAACGAAAAGACTTGGAGAGACCGACAGGCACCTCGGCAACATGATGCCATTTGACCCCGCACGTTGCACATTAGCTTCACCAGACGTCAAGAATGCGCCCGAGTTTGGTATGCAACATGCAGCATGTGTCATAGATGGAGGAGCGCATCGGGACACATGACCCCACGCCAATGCGGCCACTGCGCCTCGTATCCTCCTCACAAAACACTTCTTCTCCTCCTCATCATCATCATCGCGGCGACGCAGCTCCGGGATCAGTTGCCCGCGTTGTGGGTTCACTGCTCGCGGGCTCGGTGAATCGAGGCTCTGCAGCCAACGTCTATGACGCCGGAATCCCCCGGGAAAGGGCTTGCGGGGGCCCCATTGAGCGAAGCGTCAGCAAGGCGCGAGGCATCCTGATCGGCGGACGCTACCGCATCGAAACCCACCTGGGTGACGGTGGAATGGGTTCGGTCTATCGCGCCTTCGACAGGGAACAGCAGCAGACCGTTGCGGTCAAGGTGCTAAAGCCGCGCCTGATCGAAAGCCAAGACCGTGTTGCTCGATTTCGTCAGGAAGCGCGCGCGCTCCGTCTGCTCAAGCACCCAAACTCGGTTCGCATCTTCGATTCCGGTCGCACGCCCCAAGGCACACTCTATTTCGTGATGGAGTATTTGGAGGGCTACAACCTCGCGGACATGCTCGATAAGCGTGGCCCCTTGACCTGGCAAAGCGCGTTCAAGATCGGCACACAGATTTTGCGCGCGCTCCGCGAAGCCCACGAAATAGGCATCGTCCACCGCGACCTTAAGCCCGAAAACATATTTCTCTGTAACGCGCGCAGAGAGGGTTGCCATTTCGTTAAGGTGCTCGATTTTGGCTTGGCCAAAGTCATAGAATCCGCTCCGGGCTTAGGACCATCTATCGAGCCCGCGGTGCGCACGCAGGCCGGGTACGTCTTCGGCACACCCCGGTACATGTCGCCGGAGCAAGCGCGCAGCCAGCCGCTTGATGGCCGAAGCGACCTCTACAACGTCGGCCTCCTACTGTACCAAATGATGACAGGTACACCGACTTACCGCGACGAAGATGCCATCGTCGTCATGGCCAAACACGTACGAACGCGTCCGGAGTTGCCCTCTAAACGTAAGCCAGGGCTTCAGTTGCCCCGACGGGCCGAGGCCATCGTGATGCAGGCCCTCGAAAAACGCCCGGAGCGGCGATTCTCTTCGGCAGCGACGATGCTTGCCGCACTCGAGTCTTGCCTTCAATGCGACCTTGCTCAGGTCATTGCACCGGCGCAACAACCGCCGCGCGGTAGGGCAGTCTGGCTTATGGCCGCCCTTCCGTTGATTGCACTGTTGGGCATCGCCACCCCACTGGCGCAGGTAAAACCGCCGACGGACGCAGGGAGCTTGGAAGCGGAGCCTCTGACCGCCGGCACAACTCGCATCGATGTCACTGACAAGCGTACCCCGGAGCGTCATGCTCTGCGAATAGACAAAGCGCAGCCCGAAACAGGCGTTCATGCGGGCTCACAGAACCCGTCCGCATATCGTTTGAAGCGCCTCGACGCCGCAACCCAAAGCGCAGGCAACGCAGCGGCCGCAAGGAGAACACCACGAGCGCGCACCCCCGCACGCCTACCGAATTCAGAGGCCGCGGCACGTGGCACACGGCCTCAAATGTGGTTTCGCGCGGCGCTGCGCGCAGCGCCGCAGCGAAGCGGCCGTGGCACCGTTCCATCGACATGGCGCCAAAAACACCTCGATTCTCAGGAATAGCCTCGGACTTGGACCATGCACCGCAACGGGCGCAAAGCGCTGCGAGTCGAAGCGTTCGACGTCGGTTGGCGTTTTGTCGGACCACGTGCGAACCTTGGCGGCCATGTTGCAGCGAGAAGAACACGTCGCGGTGGTTGGCCTAGGTTACGTAGGACTGCCCGTGGCCTGCGCGTTTGGGGCTCAGTTACCCACGCTAGGTTTTGATATCGACCGTAAGCGTGTTGCTGAGCTCGGCCAGGGATACGACCGCAACGGTGAATCGACCGCGGCTGAACTCAATGCCACGCATCTACGCTTTTCAGCGGACGATGACTCCCTCAAGGGCTCAACGGTATTCGTAGTCACGGTACCAACGCCTATCGACGAAAGTCGCCAGCCAGACCTTAGCCCTATCATCGCTGCGACGCGAACTGTCGCCCGGAGCCTGAGTGCTGGCGCTCTTGTCATCTACGAATCAACGGTCTATCCAGGCGTGACGGAAGAAATTTGTCGACCGCTGCTCGAGGAGACGAGTGGACTTGTAGCCGGGGTAGATTTTTTCGTTGGCTACTCGCCCGAGCGCATTAATCCGGGCGACCGCGAGCATACCTTCGCGCATATCAAGAAAGTTGTCTCAGGCGAGAACCGGGACGTGCTTGAGCGGGTCGCGCGGTTATACGAACGCGTTGTCGACGCAGGCGTACACCGTGCCCCTTCTATCAAGGTCGCTGAAGCGGCCAAAGTTATCGAAAATACGCAGCGAGACCTCAATATCGCACTTATGAATGAGCTGGCTCTCATTTTCGACAGGCTGGAGATCAAGACTTCCGAGGTGCTCGCTGCCGCGGGCACAAAGTGGAATTTCCTCCCATTTTCGCCCGGTCTGGTTGGAGGCCACTGTATTGGCGTTGACCCCTACTACCTCACAGCCAAAGCCGAACGTGTTGGCTACCATCCGGAAGTCATTCTGGCAGGCCGGCGCATCAACGACGGCATGGGCGCCTTCGTGGCACAAAAATCCCTCAAGCTGCTAGCGCACCACGCCAAGGTACCGCTTGGAGCATGTCGAGTCGGCATCTATGGCATTACGTTTAAGGAAAACGTCTCAGATATTCGAAACAGCCGCGTCCCTGACATCATTTCAGAGCTGCGCGCCTTTGGTGTTTCTCCGATCGTCCATGACCCGCTGGCAGATGCAGCTGCGGTCCGCCACGAATATGCTGTCGAACTGGCTCCCCTCGACGCGCTCGATAACCTTGACGTGCTGATCGTTGCAGTGCCGCATCGGAAGCTGTTGGAAGACCTGCACTACATCAAGGCACAGCTCAAGGACCGCGCGGTGGTTGTTGACATCAAATCCGCGCTTTCGATCGAGGATCTTCCCTCCGCGGTTTATCACTGGTCGCTCTAGCCACGCCCGGATCCGCTGAGTGGTCTATGGCTTCGCGCTCGGCCTGGCGTGCATCGATCCCATATTCTACCGCGCATGCACCACTGGTATCACTCGTGACCTGGCCTCAGTCGGGGCACGTAGCTTG
>SLQV01000004.1 GCA_007131285.1 Myxococcales bacterium | reverse complement strand
AGACGATGTCGCCTTGACTCGGGCAGACGCGCGAGAGACGTTGCCGCCTCGAAGAGGTTGCTCCCCCGACGCGCCTCCCTCGCGGAACGGAGCGGTAGCCATGCCCTGGTACTCAAAGGTTCGTTTTCCCCACACCCCGCCGGTTGAATATCGGAATGGGAACTCTGGCACTGCGTGGGGCTCGCTCACAGCACCGAGCCGGAGAGTGGTGCACGATGGGCTATGGGAGCGCCTGGGGCCGTCTTGGCTTCAGGCGACCGGCTGGCACGCGTCTCTGCAGCACATCAGCCTGGCCGGCTTGCTCGCCTTGGCGATGGCCGTTCTGCTGAGCTGCGGTCCCAGCAGGCAACTTCGTTCGCGAGCTGCGCCGACTTCGCACCTCGACCCCGAGCACGAGGCCGAAGATCAGTCGGGATTGCCCGAAGGGCTAACGCTGCGGCTGAGCGATAGCCAGGGTCTCGATGCGCCGCCAACGGTGCTGCCGGTGGCGAGAACGACGCCCCTCAGTGCCGGCGCAACGGCGCAACTCCTTTCGCATCTTCCGTCACTTGAGACGGCAAAGAGCGATCGCAAGGAATTCGTCTTTCGTGAACGCTCGCAGCCGCCCCCGCGCGCAGGCGCCGTAGTCCAGACAGCTTTCCCTACGCATGCCGACTTTAGGGGCCCCAAGCCTCCTGACACAGCCAACCTAGATACCGAGCGCAAGCATCTGGAAGTCCAACGCGTCACCCCCGTTGGCGAGGTGCCACTGGCGCCCCACGTATCACTGACCTTTTCCCAGCCCATGGTAGCGGTCACCTCTCGGGCGGATGCGAGCGCGCACCCCCTACCGGCGAGCCTAAGCCCCAAGGCCGAGGGAACCTGGCGCTGGCTTGGCACGCGCACCCTGCTCTTCCAGCCCACCACCAGGCTGCCCCAAGCCACCAACTATACGCTGGACGTTCCGGCGGGTACCCGAGCGGCGACCGGCCAGACCCTCGCCGCACCGGCACGCTTCACCTTCGCCACCGCGACCGTCCGCCTCATGGGACGCGCCCCGGAACACGGGCCGCAGCGTCGCGACACGCCGCTGCTCGCCAGCTTCGACCAAGCGATTGACCCATCCGCCGTACTCAAGACCATTCGCGTCAGCGCCGCCGGCCGCACTTACCGCCTCCGCAGCCTGATGGACGCCCCGGAGGCCGCGCTGAAGCGCGCCCCGACGCTCGCCACACAGGTCGCGGCTTTACAGGCAGAGCATAGTGAGCGCCGCGCCGACCAGCCGCGCTATGTACTCTTCGAGACGACCGAACCTCTACCTGCTGCCGCCCACGTAACCGTAACGGTGGGTCCGGGCACGCCCTCAGCGGAAGGGCCTCGAAAAACCGCCGACAAGCAAACGTGGACCTTTCAAACCTACGGACCGCTCAAGGTCGAAGGCTCGCGCTGTGGCTGGGGCAGGGAATGCCCACCGCGCACGCCTTGGACGCTCAGCTTTAGCAACCCGCTGGACGAAGCAGCCTTCGACCTAAGCGCGCTAAGCGTTGAGCCGGTGCTCAAGGGGCTGAAGGCCGAAATCCACGGCAGCACGCTGCGCCTAAGCGGCCCAAGCCGCGGCCGAACGCGCTACCGCGTCACACTGCCCGCGAGCCTCACGGACCGGTTCGGCCAGACTCTCGGCCAAGCGGAGACCGTGACGTTTGCGGTCGGGTCGGCGCGGCCCAGCCTCTCGGGCCCCACAGGGCTGGTCGTGCTCGACCCGGCGGACGCCCGTCCAAGCTACTCGACCTTCTCGCTCAACTACCGCGAGCTGGTAGTGAAAGTCTGGAAGGTAAATGTTAGCGACTGGCATGCCTTCAACCAGCAACGCAGCACCCCGCAACGCAGCCGGTCGTCCAAGCCGACGATGCCTGGTCGGCTTGTAATCGACCGCGTGCAGCAGGTCGGCAGCCGTGCCGATGAGATGGTCGAGACGCGCATCGACCTCGACGCGGCGCTTGAGGGTGGGCGTGGCCACGCCATCGTCCAGGTGGAGCCAAGGCCCTGGCCCCACGACTACGCGCCACCGCGCCTGACCGCCTGGGTGCAGGCGACGCACATCGGTCTCGATGCCTTTGTCGACGGCACGGACATGGTCGCCTGGACCACCGATCTTGCGACGGGCAAGCCCCTGAAGGACGTCGCACTTGAACTCGCCCCCGACGGCGTTCGCGGCCAGAGCGACGCCCAAGGCCTGGCCAAGCTCGGCCTGGGAGACGACCCAAAGCCCGCGTCGCATAGGTTGCTGGCACGGCGCGGCAACGACGTAGCGCTGCTGCCAGCAACCCTATACAGCTACGGACAGCGCGACAACTGGGAGCGCAAGCCCACGAGTGAGTCGCTACGCTGGTTCGTATTCGACGACCGCAAACTTTACCGGCCCGGGGAGCGCGTGCGGCTCAAGGGCTGGATACGTCGCGTCGGCGACGGCAAGGGCGGCGACGTGCTGCCCCTCGCCGCACCAGGCCGGGTGCGTTACGTCCTCAAGGACGCGTTAGGCGTTGAGCTACGGCGGGGGACCACGGCGGTAGGCCGTCTCGGCGGCTTTGCGGTTGAGCTTCTGCTGCCCAGAACGCCGAACCTCGGCCACGCATCCCTGGCACTCGAGACCCGCGATGGCGACCTTGAGGCCAGCCACAGCCATAGCTTTCAAATCCAGGAATTCCGCCGGCCTGAGTTCGAAGTCAGCACGCAGGCAAGCCAAGGCCCCCACGCCCTAGGCAAGCCGGCGGAAGTGACCGTCAAGGCGGCGTATTTCGCAGGTGGTGCGCTGGCCAACGCGGAGGTGAGCTGGCGGGTCACCTCGACTCCCGGCACCTTCGCGCCACCGGGCCACGCCGACTTCACCTTCGGTCGCGCCGAACCGTGGTTTGGCTGGCGCCACCAAACCCGGCCCGCGGCGCCCCAAACCCACGACACCCACACCGGCAGAACGGGGCCCGACGGCACCCACGCGCTGGCACTTGACTTTCTCACGGTCAAGCCGCCGCAACCGATGCAGGTGACGGCGCAAGCCACCGTCACGGACGTCAACCGCCAAGCCTGGGCAGCTCAATCCCAGCTCTTGGTACACCCCTCAGACCTCTACGTCGGCCTGCGGCCGCGCAAGCGCTTCTTCGATGAGGGCGAACCCCTAGACATTGACTTCATCGCCGTCGACCAGGCTGGAAACGCAGTCGTAGACAGCGAAGTTGCGGTAACCGCTGCGCGACTAAGCTGGGCCTTCGCCCAGGGCAGCGTGAGCGAAGAGGAGGAAGACGCGCAAAGCTGCGAGAAACCCTCGGCCAGAGCCGCCGTTACGTGCGTATTTAAAATCTCCCAAGGAGGTCGCTACCGTATCACCGCGCGCGTGGCAGACACGCGCGGCCGCCTGAACGAAACCGTGATGACGGTGTGGGTAGCCGGCGGCGTGCGGCCGCCGGCCCGCAACGTGACCGAGGAGCAGGTCGAGCTTATCCCGGACAAAGCCAAGTACGCCGGAGGTGAGACGGCGCGGGTGCTGGTCTCAGCGCCGTTCTATCCGGCAGAGGGGCTATTGAGCCTGCGGCGCTCTGGGGTCGTGTATACGCGTCGCTTCCGCCTCGAAGGGCCGAGCACGACGCTCGAGATACCTATTCGTGATGCCTACGTGCCTAATGTGCACCTTCAGATAGACCTCGTCGGCAAAACGCACCGCCTTGATGCGGCAGGCCAGCCTTCGACTGCGCTGCCGCCGCGACCCGCCTTCGCCAAAGGAACCCTGAACCTGCCCGTGCCGCCGCTCCAGCGCACCCTAAGCGTGGTGGTCGAACCGGAAGCACCCGAGCTCGCACCCGGCGAGGCAACAGCGCTCCTCCTCAAGGTGCGCGACGCCCAGGGACGGCCCGTCGAGGACGCGGAAGTTGCGGTGGTTGTGGTAGACGAGGCCACGCTTGCCCTCACCCAGTACCGCATTCCGTCGCCCATCGAGACCTTCTATCTCGAGCGCGACTCGGGCACGCGCGACTATCGGCTGCGTACCCACGTGACGCTGGCGGACCCCCGCCTCGTCGCCGCCGACGGCGCCGTTGACGCAGAACATGCGCCGCAAGCGCTCGCCGAGGGCGCCGACATGATGCGCAGCGAAAGCGGTGCGCTGCAGAAGTCGGCGCCTGGTACCACGGCGGGCGTACCGAGCAAAAGGGCTGCACACGGCGCAACACCCATCGCCGTGCGCACCAACTTCGACCCGCTGGCCGTCTTTGCGCCGAGCGTCCGAACCAGCGCCGAGGGCACTGCCCGCGTCGAGGTCGAGTTACCGGACAACCTCACACGTTACCGCGTGACGGCGGTCGCGGTGCACCAAGACCGCGCTTTCGGCAGTGGCGAGTCGAGTGTGGTCGCACGTTTGCCGCTGATGCTGCGCCCAGCCCCGGCACGTTTCCTCAACTTTGGCGACCGGGCCGAGCTGCCGTTCGTCGTGCAGAATCAAACGGCGCAAGCCCTTGATGTCGAGCTAGGCGCCCGCGCCGAGAACCTGGTCTTAGGCGAAAGCGCCGCAGGTGACCTGGCAGCCGCTCTCGCCGCCTCGCGCCCAGGCGTCGGCGTACGGCTGCGCGTCGGCGCGCACGATCGGGTCGAGGTGCGTCTACCCGCGGCGGCTGCCTATCCCGGCACTGCGCGTTTCCATGCAGTCGCCACAGCCGGTGGCTACAGCGATGCAGCCTCGGGCGAGTTGCCGGTCTACACGCCAGCTACGACCGAAGCCTTCGCAACCTATGGCGAGCTCGATGACGGCGCGAAACGGCTCAGCACCCTGCGCCAGCCAGTCATTGCGCCAACGGATGTCGTCCCAGGCTTTGGGGGACTTGAAGTGACCACCACCTCGACCCAGCTCCAGGCGCTCACCGACGCCCTGCTCTACCTGGTTCGCTACCCTTACGCGTGGGCCGAGCAGACCGCCTCCAGGGTGCTGGCGGTTGCGGCGCTACGCGATGTGCTCGCCGCCTTCGAGGCCGAGGGACTGCCACCTCCGGGCGAGCTTGAAGCCATCATCACCACAGACCTCGAACGTCTTGCGCGGTTGCAGAACGCCGATGGCGGTTTCGGTTTCTGGCACCGAGGCCAACGTTCGCGGCCCTACGTTTCGATTCACGCCGCGCACGCCCTCGCCCGAGCGAAGGCGAAGGGTTACGCGGTGCCCGCGCGCAGCATCGCCCAGGCTCTGAACTATCTCACCCACATCGAACGGCACATTCCGGAGCACTACGCTCAGGCGCTGGGCCGTTCGCTCAAAGCCTACGCGCTCTACACCCGCGCGAAACTGGGCGACGCCGACCCGGAAGCCGCCCGCAGCGTACTCAAGGAAGCCAGTCTCGACGAATTGCCGCTCGAAGCCGCTGGCTGGCTGTTGGCCGTCCTAAGCGGCGATGCTTCGTCGAACGCCGATATCGAACGCATTCACCGACTCCTCAACAACCGGGTCACGGAGACGGCTTCCGCCGCCCACTTCACCAGCGACCATGCAGGCGGTGCGCACCGCCTGCTCGCCTCCGAGCGGCGCGCCGATGGCGTCATTCTTGAGGCGCTTATCGGCAGTCAGCCGTCGAGTGACCTCATTCCCAAGGTGGTGCGCGGGCTCTTGGCGCACCGCCAAGGCGGCCGCTGGGCCAACACGCAAGACAACGCCTTCGTGCTGCTAGCCCTCGACCGCTACTTTGCCGTCTTCGAGAAATCCGCGCCGAACTTCGTGGCCCGCGCCTGGCTCGGCGATGCTTTCGCTGGCGGGCACCACTTCCGCGGGCGCACGACCGAGCGGCATCACGTCGGCATCCCCATGGCGCACTTGCTGGAGCGCGGCAGCGTGCCACTGACCCTGAGCAAGGAGGGCCCGGGGCGCCTCTACTACCGCGTTGGCATGAATTACGCGCCCGCAGACCTTCGGCTGCGAGCCGCGGATCACGGCTTTGCCGTAGAGCGGCGCTACGAATCCGTAGACCATCCCGGCGATGTCACTCAGGCGCCCGATGGCAGCTGGCAGGTGAAGGCGGGGGCCCGCGTGCGCGTGCGACTGACCCTCGTTGCCCCTGCCCGTCGCCATCACGTCGCCCTTGTAGACCCGCTACCCGCTGGCCTTGAGCCGCTGAACCCGGGCCTAGCTACCACCGGCGATATCCCGGAGGACCCCGAGCAGCCGGGCACCCGAGACCCGTGGTCCTGGCAACGCACCTGGTATGAGCATCAGAACATGCGCGACGAACGCGTCGAGGCCTTCACCTCGCTGCTCTGGGAAGGCGTCCATACGTACACTTACGTCGCCCGCGCGACGACCCGCGGCCGCTTCGTGGTGCCCCCGGCCAAAGCCGAAGAGATGTACACCCCTGAAACCTTCGGCCGCTCCGCCTCTACCACCCTCACCGTTGAATAAGGGGCTCCTGCTTGGGGTTGATCCGCTACCACCCTACGCTCCTTTCGCGCCTTTCGTCGAAGGACTAGGCAGATGCCGAGCGCCCCTCAGCGGCCAACACCTGCGCCGCGGCTGCGCCAGCCCCAAGGTCCAGCAGCAGAACCTCGGTGTCTGTAGAAGCCGTTATCGAAACCGAAGGCTCATCACAGATTTCGACACCATCGCCTGTCACGAGCGAGAGATCGGCGAAGGACGCTGCCCCTTCGACGAGCTGCAGCCACGCACACCGCCCTGCACCCAAGCCATGCACGATATGCTGTCCTGCCTCTAGGATGCCTGAATAAAGGCGTGCATCCTGGTAGACGTTCAATGAGCCTTCCGCGCCCTCGGGCGAGGCTACCAAGCAGAGTCGACCACGACGGACACCAGTACCGAAACGCTTCTGCTCGTGCCCTGGCTCAAGGCCGGTGCTGGCCGGACGGAGCCAGACCTGGAAAACGTGCGCCCATTCCGAAGCGGACGCGTTAGCCTCGCCGTAGCGGACGCCCGCCCCGGTCGTCATCCGCTGAAACTCGCCCGCCATAATCAAGCCTGAGCGTCCCCGCGAATCTTCGTATGCGAGCGTACCTGAGCGTACGTAGGTCAGCACCTCTAGCTCCAGTCGCGGCTCTAGTTTGCCGGAGCGCGGCGGCAGCTTCCCTTCTCTTAGGACTTGGAGAGTGTCAAACCCAGGCCGGACGGTGGTAGGTGGCGCCTGTGGATAAAGCGTCTGCCAGGGTGTCGCGTTGCGTCGAGGCGGCTTGGTCGGCGCTCTCAGCCGACACAAGGTCAACACGCCAGTCCAGACATGTTCACCGCAGAGCCAGCCCACGTCCAGCCCTGCGATGGGATTCTATATTGGTACATCCCATTTCTCTTTCTGCTGTCCTGCTGTGGATATCTGTGGCGTAACTCTAAGGTCGACGCCCGGGATGCAATCCCGGGCTGTCTCGCTGTGGGCACTTCGCGAGAGCGCACCGCAGGCGGCTAGCTAAGATGCATCGCGTTCGATGACAATCTCAACACGCCGGTTGTTTGCGCGACCCTCTGCATTGCTATTGTCGGCGATGGGACTCCCTTCACCCATGCCACGCGCCTGGATAAGATCCGGTTCATACTGCCGCGTCACCAGATACGAGCGCACCGCATCGGCGCGCCGTTGAGACAGATTCATGTTCGCACTTTCCGACCCGCGAGAGTCGGTATGTCCCTCAATTACGAGCTTCCGCTCGGGGTTACTCATAAGCACTTGCGCGACTTGGTCGAGCCGAGCGCGTGCCGCAGGCAACAAGTTTGTTTGATTCGATGCAAAAAGAACGCTTCCGGACAACGTGATCACTGTACCGCGCTGTTCGTCCTTAACGGATGCCAACGTTGCAAGCTCCGCCATGGCTCTAGCTTCGCGCGCCTCGGCAGCTTTTCGTGCCTCCTTTTCAGAAGCAAGCTTTGCTGCCGATGTTTTGGCCTCCCGCTTAGATTGTTCCTGCTGGCCACGTGAGTCGCTTAGTTCCGCCTTCGCGTTACTCACAATATCACCCTGGGTACGCTCAAAGTCGCTTTTTGCCTTTGTCTGCGCGTTACGCTCCTTAGCGATAGATGCGGTAGCCTCGGCTATCTGCGCCTTGCGCTCAGCAACATAAGCGAAGTCTCGGGTTTTGTAGGATCCCTTGTTATCCTTGAACGATCGCTCAGCCCTTTCGAGTGCGGCAGAGGCCGTGTGAAGCTCGGCCGGCGCCTCCTTGGCCGCCGGGCCAGCAGACGCGCGTCGATGTGCTTCCCGTGCGCTGACAAGCTCGTTCGGAACCGCGGCACTACAGCCGGCTACGAGTCCCGCAGACAAACAAACTCCTACTTGGATATATTTTTTCATTAGAGCCCACTTTCACTATTCTGCTTGCCGTGTTCGGTAAACTTTTGATTTTCACGCTTAAGATTCTTCACACGATTCTCCGCGACTCTCGCGTCTGATTTCTCGGAGGATTCACGCGACAGAAGAATGGCTAATTGAGCGTCCGCTTCCGCGCGTGTCAGCATGGAATCGGCCTCTTCCGCATCACCTTTTTCGGACAGTCGCTTTGCGCTCGCCAACTGGTCCTTCGCCAGTTTAAGGTGCAGAGCGGCAACCGGAACTTGCTCGGCACCCACCTCCTGAGCTCCGCGAATACTCGAAGCAGATGCATCCGTGTCCAGACGCGGAGCGCTGGCACACGCGACGACAGTTAAGCCCAACGCGATGCCCATGGCCCCTACAGACTCAACTCGTGTTTTATATTTCATTGACTAGCCTCCAAATTATCTTTGTTTTAGTTATTCTAAATCTAAGTTTAATAATCATTATATCGAGATACGCTCCCTGTTTCATATGCCGAACGGTCTCCGGATTGTCTGGCCTGCATCCATCGAAACACCACACTTCGATGCACTTGCTGCGGCATCCTTGGTGCCAGGATTGTCCTCGCCACCGCAATTAAAGGGGGGGGTGGCATTTTTACAAAATGGCCCCGGGCTTTCGGGAGTGAATCCCGCAAACCCTCCCCCGAACAACCTAAAGCTGCGCGTGCGGGACCCACCGTCCACGCGGCTCTTTCCTGCAGCGTTTTCACTTGCTCGCCACCAGGTGCTACCTAACTCACGCCGCGTTGCGACCCCTTTGCTGGGTGCCACGGCGGCTGGTCCAGCAGACGGCGCCATTGCAACAGCCGCATTTGCCTGACCCCTGTCCTGTTGAATGCACGGAACGAGCCAGGAATTTTCGCCAGCAATTACATAGGCTTTTTGCGTCCCGCAGCACACATCAGGTCAAAACGACGACGACCCAACATCATTGTGACGGTGCCGCGGCACGCTCGATACTTCTCAGGAGTCTCGTTCAAAGCACGCCGTGACATACTGCCGCGACCGCCACTGCGGCGGATTCGAGTTTGTAGGCGTGATGCGCCGCCGTTCCGTGCTCGGCACACGCGTGCATTGTACGTGTTCTAACCTGCAGCTCGACGGGTTGGCCTACCGAGGTGCGTAGCGCGGTGTGCAGAGAACGGTAACCGTTCGCTTTGGGCGCTGCGATGTAGTCACGGAAAGCGGATTCGATACGCACGAACTCCGCATGCATGCTTCCCAATACCGCGTAGCACTGGTCTTCGTTTCGCACGATAACGCGCACGCCGAGCAAGTCCGGAATCAGCCAAGGGTTCAAGTCCATCCGTCGTGCCTTAGTGTACGCAGAATCGGGCGCCTTTACCCTTCCCTGTACCTCTGCCTCAGGGTCGATACCGTCCACAACAAGCCGAACCTGATCCAGCGTTGTATTAAGCAAATATCGGAGCAACGAATATTCATGAAACATCCTATTAGCCTTTCAAACAAGCGCCCAGAAGGGCGAAGACAATGGGTCGGAATCTCGGAGCGCACCCGAACGCTTTTTGGATATTCGCTAATGCAACAGATATAGTTCTGCGCCGCTATTCGTTCCGAAGCGTAACCAGCCGAGTGCGTGTGCGGGATACACAGCCGAAGCGGGAGGCTAGATTAGAGATACTCCCCAGCAACGTTGCGAACGAAACAAGGGATCCGGCAAGCGTCCCTATACGTCGCTACGCAGCTCCACTGCGATGCAGCTATCGCGCAGTCCGCTGGCTACTAAGCATGATCAGCGCCAAAAACGAGTAACGCTCAAATACCGTTAGATCGGCTTTCATGTTCAGCTAAGAACATCAGAGTGATGTGACCCCGAGGTCATTTCGATGGAGCGCACGCATGCGAGCAACCGACCTAAACCTCAGCGAATTGCTGGAAATGGACCCCGCTGGCGGTGTGATCCGCTTCGCAGGGCAGCGCGCGGTGATTCTCGATACCGTGGCTATCGGTCTGCTGCGAAAGTATCTCGCGCAGAACTTTGGACTGACCGCGGCTCGAACAGTACTGACGCACTTTGGCTTCGCGCACGGCTGGCGCATGGCGGATACAATTCGCGCTCAGTTCGACTGGGATAGTGACGATGACTGGCGCGCGGCCGGCCCGCGTCTGCATACCCTTGAAGGTCTTTTTCACGTTGCCGCGCACGCTAGCGATGCACGCTCAGAAGGCGGCGCTCTACTTGTAGACTCCTACGAAGCTGATCAGCACCTGCTGCATTTCGGTCAAGCAGATATCCCGGTGTGCTGGACCATTTGTGGTCTGATGAGCGGCTACATGAGCCGCGCTGAAGGCCGTGAGATCTTCGTTGTTGAAGACCGCTGCGTTGCGCGCGGTGACGCGCAGTGCCGCATGATTGCGCGTCCTCGCAACGCCTGGGGAGATGCCCACGCAGAAGAGCTTGGCTTTTTCAAAGAGGGTCAGCTTGAAGCGTCACTCAGCTCTTCGTTGCAGCGCCTGGTCGCGAGTCTCAAGGAGATTGAGGAGAAACTGCATCGCCATAGGCGCGCGCTCATCCAGGTGG
Organism: Myxococcales bacterium; assembly: GCA_007131285.1. GTDB lineage: Bacteria > Myxococcota_A > Polyangia > Polyangiales > SLQV01 > SLQV01. The sequence goes on along the minus strand of SLQV01000004.1, from coordinate 17,960 downwards.
CGCCAGAACAGGAAGACCCATCGGGTTTGGTAGTGTGTAGTCGCGCCATGCGCCAGGTCGTCGACATGGCGCGCCGCGTCGCCAAAGTCGATTCGACCGTGCTTATCACCGGGGAGAGCGGCGTGGGCAAGGAACGCATTGCTCGCTTGATTCACGACCACTCTACGCGCTTCGACGGTCCATTTATCGCCGTCAACTGCGGTGCCATCACCGACACATTGCTCGAGAGCGAGCTATTCGGTCACGTGCGCGGCGCCTTTACCGGTGCCATCCACGACCGCCCAGGCCTCTTCGAGGCCGCTAACCATGGGACCTTGCTCCTCGACGAAATCGGCGAGGTCTCCGCCGCAATGCAGCTCAAGCTGCTGCGCGTACTGCAAGAGCGCGAAATACGTCGTGTCGGCGACAATCGCTCGCGCCCTGTTGATGTGCGCGTGCTCGCGGCGACCAACCGCGACCTGATGCAGGACGTCGCCGAGGGCATCTTCCGCCAAGATCTCTACTACCGCGTTAAGGTCGTCGAAATCCGCGTGCCCGCGCTTCGCCAAAGACGTGACGATATCTTAGTGCTCGCACGTGTGCTGCTCGCGCAGGCGGGCATACGCATGAAGCGCAGTATCACGGGGCTAACGCCCGCCGCAGCGGACCAGCTGTTGCGCTATTCATGGCCAGGCAACGTGCGCGAACTCGAAAACGCCATGGAGCGCGCGGTGGCGCTTGCCTATGGCACTCGCGTTGAGCCCGAAGACCTCCCAGAAGAAGTGCGGGAGGCCATGATTCGCCCAACGGCGACCGGGAGCGCCTTCAGCAAGGACGGCGCCACCCAACAGAACAACATCCGGACACTCGAGGACGTCGCCAAGGAACATATTCTAGCGGCGCTTGCTATGAACGATGGCAATCAAACCCACACCGCCGAGCAGCTTGGCATCGGCTCCGCCACTCTATATCGCAAGCTCAAGAGCTACGGCCTCACCAACAGCCGCAACCCGCCCCCACCGAGCGTAGCTACCACAACCTGAATCTCCTCGCCTTTGCGCACGTCGGTTACCGCTCTCCCTGCGCTTAGGGTGCTAAGCTGCCACACATGATAAGCAAGCATTGGGTGCGTTTCTCCTCTAACCCTGTTGGGACAGCAGGATGGGGCGTGAAACGGGCTAGCGTTTACGTGGCGGTGACACTTGCGGCCAGCGTCACCCAGGCGTCCATGACCAGGAGCGCGAACGCGCAGCCGCAGAGCGATGACATCACGAACAACGGCAAGGCCAACGCAGACGCTCAACCGGTCGGCCCCGAAACAACTGGACGGCAACCGCGCCCGGATGAGGCGGAAAAGGTCGGAAGCGAAGACCCGGTCACCGACACAGGGGCGGCCGAGCCACCCGCTGAACACGCCGCTGATAACGGAGACGCTGTGGCTGAAACGGGAGACGCTGCCATCGCGTCGGAAGGCGAGGAGCCCCCGATCGCGGAAGACGTCCAGACGGGTGAGGCAACGGCGACAGCCGGTGCGACTGCGTCAAAACCGCAGTTCGGATTCGAGACGGGGCCCGCCTTGGTGCTGACCGCAGGGACGTTGTCGGGCATCGGCATTGGCTATCGTCAGTTCTATGGGAGGCTTGGCCTCCAGGTCGCAGGCATCGGCGTGATTTTCGACGACGGCGGCTTTGCCAGTGCTGGCCTCCAGCTCTACTACACGATTTTGCGCAACGGGGTGGCACGCTTTTACGGACTGGTAGGCGGCTCGGTCTTCCATGACTACGATCGCGACAGCAACTTTGGCACGACCGAGGAAAGAACGACTATTTTCGCCGGTGCGGGCCTGGGTATCTCTATCGAGATTCCCTCAGGCTTCCTACTTGCCCTTGAGCTGCCCATGCACGCGGTTATCCGAGCACACAACTCGCGCTTTCTCGTAACCCCAGGCGTGAGCGCCAGCATTGGCTACACGTTCTGAGCGCACTTAGTAAAGCGCGCCCACACTAGAAGCTATCGAGAGGCTTGATGCGGTCAAGGGAAGCGAGCTTGCCTTCAATCGCACTGAGAACCCGCGCCTTTGCCTGGGCGGACTCCTTGGCCTTAGGCGGCCAGGCACCGTAGTCTGGGCGTTCGCCGCGACCACTACGGTCGACCCAGAAGCCAGATTCTGGCCGCACATCGAGATGTACGAATACGCTGTTGGGGTAGTAACCTACGCCGGTTCTTGGGTGCTTGCGCAACACCTCAACAAGCTTTTCGTGGGCAACTCCCCGTACACGCAAGTCGAGCGCGCGGCCGGAAAAATGTCGGCTGGTTTCGCGCGCATTGGGCCGATGCCCCGACACTATCTCAATCGCTTTGCCGGGGAAGTGCTGAGTCATGTAGTGCAGGCGTCGCAAAAATCCCTGGTGGATCCGAACGATCCCCGGCGCCACGTGGTTTGGGTTGTAACCGCGGGAACGAGGGTAGTTGGCGATCTCCTGCGCACTGGGCTGCGGCACGCCCTTGGGCCGCGCGAGGACGCTAATTTCAGTTAGCGCGTCAACGTTGGGCTCTCCGTCACAGCGCTTCAAAGCGACCTGCGCCGCCTCATCCGACCCTGCCCGGTAAAGCTGGGTAAGTACAGGGCTGCACTCCGCGCGCGCCTCTCCGCTGCTGCCCAGCAATGCGCCTCCGCACGCCACCAGCATCGTGACAGAGCCTGCGCACCTCGCCACGGCCGCGCAGCGCGTCCTGGCACGCCTTGTCCAAGCGCGGGTCTCCCGGTAGCCACTCGTGCTCAGCCCGGACAACCTATAAAACGAAAGCTGGATTGCACCGCTCGCCACTGGCCGCTCAATGTTCGATTGGGTGGTTCTCGCCATATTTCCAAGGAAACCGGAGAGCCGCGATCAATGCAAGTTTGCGGCAAGATGGAGCGTGGATACGGGCTTATGCGCTTAGGGCACACGAACCGTCATACCATCAGCGATCAGGGGATCGGGCGCGCTAACACCCCCAGCAGCCTGCCCGCGGGCATTGGGCCCCCGCACCGCGTTAGGCCACCTTGCTGAAGCACCGTGGGGGAGCGGGTCCGGGATGCACGTCGGAGAGGTCAGGGACATGCAGACGGAACGTCTCCCTGAGAACCTGCGTCATACCAGGACGATCTCTCCCGTCCAGCGCACCCACCCTAGAGCGCGCGCTTGATCGCATCGATGGCAACCGAGGACGACCAGTCGGCTTTGCCGTCGACACGTAGCCGAATGATCCCGTCACCGTCGATGATCCACGTCTCAGGGTATAGCTGCGTCCCAAAGAGGCCCTTCACAACTGCGGAATTCGGGTCAAAAAGCACCTTCATATGCATGCGCGGAGGAAACAGGTCTGCGACCACCGGCCAACCCTTGTCCGTCGACAAGCCCACCACCATTATGCGTTCGTCATCGCTTAGAATACGAGCGAGTTCAATCAGCGACGGCATCTCTTCAACGCACGCCTGGCAGCTCCGCATCCAGAAGTTCAGCACGATGACTTTGCCGCGGTGATCTGCGAGACGCCAAGGCTGACCAAAAGCGTCGACTACCTCAAAATCAGGTGCACGATACAGGGGCCCGTCAGCGGCGGGCACGTAGTGCACCGGTGTCTGCTTGCCCGCTCTTGCATCTTCGAAGATCGCATCGCTAACAAGGGCGCGCAGCGGCGTCTCCTGGTGACGCCTCGTACCTTCAATCATCGCTTGCGTGAACGCGACGCCGAGCGGGATCCCGAGCAGGGCGACAGCCAACGCAGCAACCCATTTGATTTGTTGTGCTTGCTTGTGTTCCATGGCCTGCTGGCACTGCCTTTGTTTGAGTGAATGCCCGCGCCGCTGACCTTGCGGCGATTTCAGGTGCGCCGACGCCTTACCTCTCAGAGGTTTGTCCCGCTGAGCCGGCATTGGCGTAGGCTGCTACAGGATAGCGCGTATCCCCAAGCGCAAGCCAAATGGTTTCGCCTTCGAGCAGCAGGAAGTCGCTCAAGGCGAAGGACGCGTGCCGATCGAACGCGGCGTCCAAACCGCCTTTGACCAGACAAAAATAGCGCGATGCCTGGTTGTGTCGGAGCGTTTCTGGGATGAGGGGCTCAACTGAATCGTCGGAAAGCGTCAGCACAAGCGCACTGCCTGCCAACGCGACGGCACGAACGAAGTACGCTGGACCTTCCACTTGTACGTAAGCCCAGTTCACGCTGTTTTTGAGACAGAAGCGGCCATCGGGCGCTCGTGAGAGCCAGCGGTCGAAGGCGCGCGCCACGCCGCGATGACGAACCCGCTCGCCTTCGTGAAACCAACGCCCCGCCTCGTCGCGGCGCAGCGAGGTTTCCCGAGAGTAACCTGGCAGGTAAGCAAGAGCGCGGGCGTCGCTCGCCTCGCGTTCGTCGCTCTTTGCGTTGATCGTGCCTGGGTGCGGCTCACTATCTGACACGTCGCCCACGACGCTAACCTAGTGCGCCTTGAAACCTGTGGCTAGCTCTGCAACCGCTGGCAACAGGGCTTCCGCTCCTAGTGAATGTTTAAAGTGTGAGCGCCTACTGCCTTAGCAGCGTCATCGCCAGACAGTCCCATCGTTTTCAGCCCCCCTTCTTGCTCTGCTGATGGTGAGTAGACCACAGGCCGCCCGCCCTCTATGCTAGTCCCATGGGGGCAGACTTAAAGATTTCCGCACGCAAGCGCGCGGAGAAGATCTGGGCAGCGTACGCCAAAGCGCAAGCGCTGCGCTCAACGAATCAGCGCACACTGATTTGCGATATCTTCCTGGAGAGCACGGGCCACTACACGGTGGATGATCTGCTGGCGAAGGTACGCGCTCGAGACCCTAAGGTAGGCTACGCAACCGTGTACCGAACCCTAAAGCACTTGGTAGACGCCAATATCGCACGAGAGAGCAATTTCGGCGACACGGTAACGCGCTACGAATTTGCCCTCGATGATCAACACCACGACCACATCATCTGCCTCGACTGCCACGCCATCCTCGAGTTCGAAAACGAGGAGATCGAAATACTGCAAGACCGCATCGCAGAAGGCCTGCACTTTCGCCTAGAAGACCACCGCCTAGAGCTCTTTGGACGCTGCGAGCTAGCGAAAACGAAAAAGGGATGCCCTCGCGCTAAAGACAAGCCGGGCATGCCCAGCTAGCGCAGTGCAGAACTGAGTTGAATCTGGCCAGAGGCTGGGCGGGAGCGCTCCGAAACGCCCGAGAGGATTCAGGCTCCTGCGGGGCACCGGGCACGAAGATCGGCGCCCTTCCCCCCCAGATTAAAGACCAGCGCGGGCGCGCTGTCCCAAATCGAGGCACCCTCCAGGCTCGATACCCTCCAGAAAGGCCCTGCGAGGCCGCGCCCCCGAGCACCTCGGAACGATGCCTTGAATGAATGCTTGGGTGTTTGTCGGCGAGAGGCGAGCGTAGGACTGCGTTAGGGCGCAAGCGGCGACCGGAGCGCGTCAGAGCCCAGGCGAGTGGAAGACAACCATGCGCTCAAGCGTCATATCGCGCATAGAGTGACCGATGCCACCCAGGCCCAAACCCGACTGGCGGTGGCCACCGAAGGGCATCCAATCGACGCGAAAGGCCGTGTGGTCGTTCACCATGACCGTCATGCCATGGAGCCGTCGCGAGACCGACAGCGCAGTGTCCAGGTTTTGCGTAAAGATAGAAGCCTGAAAGAAGAGATCCGGAGCATTTGCCCGGGCGATGGCCTCATCCATGCTGTCGTAGGTGTAGACGGCGACAACCGGCCCGAAGACTTCCTCGCGCGAGATGCGCGCTTCATCGCTGGGGTTGAAAAGGACCGTTGGCGCGTAGCACGAGGCGCCGAGTTTCTCGCCACCGCACAGCACCTCCGCGCCGCTGGACCGCGCTTCGCCGACCCATTCATGGACGCGGTCAACCTCGCTCGGGTCGATAAGTGGCCCGACGTCCGTGTCGGGTTGGGTGGGGTCGCCAACCTTGAGCACCCGCGCCGCCGCCACAAGCTTTTCTGCCAATGCGCGGGCTAAACTGCGCGCCACGTAGACACGCTGCACAGAAACACAGACTTGGCCTGCGTGGTAGAAGCCGCCCCGGGCCAAGAGCGGTACGCAGCGGTCCAAGTCCGCGGTCTCATCGACAATCACCGGCGCCGCGCCCCCATGCTCAAGCGCGCAGGTGGCGCCCGGTGCGAGCTTCGAGCGCAGCATCCAGCCCACGTTAGCCGAGCCGATAAAGCTCATAAACGAGACGCGCGTGTCCTCAACGAGTTTGGTTGTGACGCTATTTTCAGTGAGTACGCAGGTGCACCAATCGGCCGGCAAGCCCGCTTCCTGAAGCAGCTCGACGATGCGCAGACATGAGAGCGGCGTCGCCGTCGCCGGCTTAACAATCACAGGGCACCCCACCGCCACCGCCGTCACCACCTGGTGCACGATGAGGTTGAAGGGGTGGTTGAACGCGCTGATGGCAAGGACCACGCCCCGCGGCTCGCGATAGGTGTAAGCACAACGGTGCGCGCTCGCTTCTGACAGACGCATTGGCACCTCAGTGCCGTGCAGCTGCGCTATCTCAGCGCAGGCCACCTTGATGCCATTGATGGCGCGCCCAATCTCGACGCGCGAGTCCTTGAGCGGCTTGCCGCCTTCACTGGCCGCCTGGAGCGCCAACGCCTCCGCCTCAGCGGTGACGCGCTCAGCAAAGCGCTCCAAGATGCCTATCCGCGTTGCCGCATCAAGCCACGCGGTGCGGTCTGAATACAAGGCGTGCGCCCGCTTCAGGGCGGCCAATGCCTCTTCCTCCGACGTGCGCGTCAGGGTAGCGAGGGGCGTCCCGCCAAACGGGGGCGTCACCTCAAACGTTGCGCGCGTACCACGGGTTGGTGTTGCCTCTGTCATCTAAACTTCTCCTGGCGTCCTCTCGCCGGCCTCCGGCACGAGACGCTTATGCATGCGCATCGCCCAAGCGTCGCGCCACCGCACCCTAGACAACGCAAACGCGTTCTCGGAGCGACCTGGTGAAGACGACTTCGTTCTCCGAGTAGTCAATGGGCACTTCAAGGACGTGCACACCCCCCGCCGCAAAGGCGGCAGCCAGCGCTGGCTCAAGCTCACCGGTGCGCGTAACGCGGCGACCGACCGCACCGTAACTTTCGGCATAGCGGACAAAGTCTGGATTGCCAAAGTCGAGACCAAAGAGGGGGAATGCCTCGTGTCCCTGTTTCCACTTGATCATGCCGTAGCCATCGTCGCGGAGCACGAGCACGACCAGGTCGAGTTTAAGCCGCAGCGCCGTTTCCAGCTCCTGCGAGTTCATCATGAAGCCACCGTCGCCGCAGAGCGCGACGACTTTGCGGTGTGGCTCAACAAGCTTGGCGGCAATCGCAACAGGTAGGCCCGCGCCCATGGTCGCAAGCGCATTGTCCAACAACAAAGTATTGGGCTCATGCGCCTGATAGTTGCGCGCAAACCAAAGCTTATACATCCCGTTGTCGAGACAGAGGATGCCATCGCTCGGCATGGCCCGGCGCACATCCGCCACAATGCGCTGCGGCACATTGGGAAACGCCTCGTCATCAGCCTTGTTTTCGAAGACCTCCACCTGCATTTGCTGGCGTACGCGACCGAAGTAGTCGAACGCCCATGCGGGGGATGGCTTGATGGCATCCGCCAGCATGCGCATGTTGGCGGCGGTGCAACCGATGACCTCGTGCTGAGGAAAGTACACATCGTCCATCTGCGCAGGGAAGTAGGAGATATGCACGACCTGCTGCCCACCCTCCTGCATGATGAAAGGCGGTTTCTCACTCACATCGTGACCTACGTTAATGATGAGGTCGGCGCGCTCAATCGCGCAATGCACGTAGTCACCCGCCGAGAGCGCCGCGGCACCGAGGCACTGCGGATGCCGCTCGTCGACGGCACCCTTTCCCATCTGCGTCGAGAAAAAGTATATTCCCGTACGGTCGACAAAGTCGCGTAAGGCAGCACCGCTGTTGTTGCGGCTACAAGCGGACGCAAGCAAGAGCAGCGGACGCTTTGCAGCCTGAATCATCTCCGCCGCCTTTTGGATGGCCCCGGGGCTTGCGTCGGGCGGTGCCACCTCCGTGACCGCGAAAGGGCTGCGCTCCGTAGGCTCGCCGGCAATGTCTTCCGGCAGCTCCAGGTGCACCGGCCCTGGCTTTTCCGCACGGGCGCGTCGGAAACACTCGCGCACCAAGTGCGGCACGTTGTTGCCGTCCACTATCTGGCGCGACAGGTGCGTGACCGGCTCCATCATGCGAACAATATCGATAATCTGGAAGCGGCCCTGCTTGCTCGCGCGAATGGGCTTTTGTCCCGTAATAAAGAGGACCGGCATACCACCCAGCAGCGCGTAAGCGGCGCTGGTCATGAAGTTGGTCGCCCCTGGTCCCAGCGTCGCAAGGCACACGCCGACGCGCCCAGTCAGCCGGCCGACAGTCGCCGCCATAAAGCCGGCGGCCTGCTCATGACGCGTCAGCACCAGCTTGATCTTCGACTCACGCAGCGCCTCGAGAAGGTCCAGGTTCTCTTCGCCAGGAACCCCGAACAGGTACTCCACGCCCTCAGATTCGAGGCAGCGAACCAATAACTCAGCTGTATTCATGGTGACCTTTCGTTCACCACACCCTAGGCCACGAAACCCACTTTGTCCGTGCCTTTCCGCAGCCCCCGGCTCAAGCCCTCAATCAGACGCCCGCGCACTACAGGGTATCGCCGATGAAGGGAAGCTCCTTGCGGCGTGATATTGCGACGTAGATCGCGCACACGAGCACGAGCGTCAGCGATGCAAGCGCGAGCCCGTTAGGACTCAAGCTGGTCTGAGCAACGCTCGTGCTGTCGGAAACCATGGAGATGCCAAGACGCGTGGCGTGCGCAATGACGGCGCCGCACATCACGCCTGTCGTCAACACCGCACCGAGCGCTGCGAAGGGAGACCAGAGCATCAGCCCCGCCAGCAGCTCTAGGCAACCGACGATGTAGCGCCCAGTCGGCTCCATGCCGAGTGCCGCAAAAGCTTCGACACTCATCGATGCGCCCTGGAACTTAAGCACCGCAGCGCAGAGCACGATCAGGCCGGCGATGCCCTGAGCCATGAAGGTCAGCCACGGTCGCTTCACTGGACAGTCTCCTCGGGATGTGGGCGCGCAGCCAGCGCTGCCGTCCCACTGAGCACGGGCAGGTAAATATTTTGCCGGTTCAGGTCCCGGGTGGCGGTCCGACCGGTCGCCGACAGCAACTCCCGATGGCCACGGCAAAGCGCCTCCACGTAGTTGACCACTCTCCCAGCCTTTGCCTCGATGTCGAGGCCTTTTTGCAGGTGAGGATGGTGCGTCGTGATACCGACCGGGCAGGTATTGCGGTTGCACTCAAGCGCTTGAATGCAGCCAATCGCCAGCATGAATCCCCGCGCCGTGTAGACGACATCCGCGCCGAGAGATAGCGCTTGCATCTGCTTGCCTGGGCTTATCAGTTTGCCTGCGGCGAAAATCACGACGCGGTCTCGGAGCCCCTCTTCGCGCAGCATGTCGTCGACAAAGGGTAACGCTTCGAAGAGCGGCAAGCCGACGTAGTCCATGAAGCTTTTGGGCGCGGCGCCGGTACCGCCCTCGGCGCCGTCGACAGTGATGAAGTCGGGAACAACGTCTTGCTGCTTCATTTCGCGCAGCAACGCGCGCAGCTCGTCGGTGCGACCTAGGCAAAACTTGATGCCCGTGGGCAAGCCGCTGACACGCTGAATGCGCTGGATGAAAGCCACGGTCGAAGCCGCGTCGGTACACTCCAAATGGTGCGCTGGCGAGACCACATCCTGCCCCATAGGCACGGTACGCAGCTCGGCAATTTTAGGTGTAATCTTCTCCAGCCCGCCCTTCCCAGGCTTGGCGCCCTGAGAGAGCTTGATCTCGATCATCTTGACGGCATCGTGGGCTGCGATGTCCGCGAGCCTGGCTTCGTCAAGCCGCCCCTCGGCATCCCTTGCGCCGAACTTGGCGGTGCCGAGCTGGAAAATCAGGTCGCAACCCTCCATGAGGTGGTACTTCGGAAAACCACCTTCGCCCGTGTTCATCACGATGCCGGCGCGCTTGGCCCCGCGCGCCAGAGCGCGCACCGCGTTCTCGCCCAGTGAACCGTAGCTCATAGCGCTGATCATAACGGGTCGACGAATCGTGTAGGCGGACGCAAGTCCGCGCGACGCGCCTACCACCACCTCGAAGGGTTTCATCTCAGCCTCATCCGCCGGATAGAACGAGTGGCGCACTTTAATATCCGCATGGCTGAAGTCGCGCAGCGAACCGAAGGCCTCGGAGGCGTCAATACCTTTGGCTTTTCGGTAGACTTCCGCCCGCTCAACACGACTGAAGGGGCGTTCTTCGGTATCCGATGCGAACAGATACTGCCTCAGCTCGGGCCCAACGCTCTCCACCAGATAACGGAACTGCGCAATCCAGCCAAAGTTAGCGAGTAGCGCGTGACGCTTCTGCACGTGGCGCCAATAGAAGTTGAGCAACACGCCAAAAATGAGCGCAACGGTCAGAAAGTGAAAATAAAAGGACACATAGTGCCCCGCCAGCGCCACCAGTCCGCAGAGCACAACGAGCCCCACGTTGGCCGCCCGCGCCACTTTCTCGAGGTCAATCGCCAACGCTGTTTTCATAACCCGCCCGTTCCCAAAGACCGCCGGCACACGCATGACACGTGTGCGACGTCGAAACCCTAAAGCAACACCAACGCTGGGCCTGGTGTACCTGGCCGACAAGGTCGCCGCCACCACAGGATGCCCCCAACACTGCAACATTTCGGCAGGCCATTTCACGAGATGCCCCAGGGGGGGCAGGCATGCATCCCGCACCCTCTCCCCCTTGGTTTCCCGGCATGTTAGCCTAAAGCTGCACGCAGGCCTCCAGCGCCCCTGTGCCCACTACCGTAAGTTTTTTTCGTCCCCGACCCCTGAATATTTGCCCACCGCCGCGTATTCCCGACGAGGGCACCTCGTGTAGCGCGCGTCAGCTCAACCCCCCCCGATTTCGAGGCTCTTAAAAGCCCCTTCTTTCCCTTCTGAAAGCGCGCCGCCAACGCGCTTTAATGCTGCGTCTAGCCGGTCCTCTTGAGTACGCAAATAGTGCACGCACTGGGAGATCCTTTTGGTCGACGCTTGCGTATGCACACCCGAGGTTATGCACCAGCCGCATTGCACTATCGGGTCCGTGGCTGTCTGGCCAAGCAAACGCCCCAACGAGGCGTCCGCGCGCGTCTCCTTCAGGATGCTACTTGAGAAAGCGCACCTGCGAGCCCATCAAGGACACGGAATGAGCGCGCGCGGAAGCAGCTTCGCGTTAGCGGGGGCAGCGTCAGAGGAAACGCCCCAGCTGGTATCGGCCGAGTCCCTCCGCGGGTGGCGACTCCGCATTCGCCGCTTTATCCTCGCGCGCGGGGTCGCGCTCGCTGAAGCCGACGACCTCACCCAAGAGATCATGCTGCGTCTGTGGCGCCACAAGAGCAGCTTCGACCCGGGCCGTGGAACGGAGGCCGCGTGGGTCTTTCGTATCACACGCAACGCACTCATTGACCACACTAGGCGGTCGAAGCACTACGTGTTGACGGACCAGGATCCGGCGTGGATACCTGACAACTGCGCGGCCCCTGAGCGCCAGGCGCACGAAGCAGAAGATACGCAACAGCTTCACGCCAACGTCGCAGATCTGCCCACCGCCCAGCGTGTCGCGCTCGGAGGCGTCTACTTCGAGGGCTTGACGCTGGCCCAAGTGGCGGCTCGAGAACGCGTGCCGCTTGGCACCGTTAAGACACGGGTGCGCCTCGCATTGGCGAAGCTTCGGTCGCGGACCGTCCGCGGGGAGCATGCAAAGTGACGCAGCCCAAGCACAAGGCGCAACCTGCAGACTCCGGCACGGCGCAACACCATCCGAGCCCCGAGCAGCTTCTGGAAGTTGCCGCAGGCGTGGCCACGCCCGCCGGCGCCATGCTGACGGCGTCGCACATGGTGATGTGTCCGCGCTGCCGAGCAGAAGTGGCGCGGCTCGAAGAGGACCTCGCCGCACTTGTTTTTGGCGACTCGGCCAGCTTGCACGAGGTCGAGCCCAGCGGGCCGCAAGGCGCGGAACAACCCTTAAGAGAAGCTGGCCGTAAGCTGAAAGGCCTTAGGCTGCTTCGGCGGCATCTTCCGAAGCGCTTGCTCTCAGATGCGGAACGTCGACGGTTTCCAAGCCCGCTCCTCGAAGCCCTCCATGCGCACAGCGACCTCGCTTGGCGCCCCTTCCTGCCGGGTGTTGAACGCATCACCCTCGACGGACTTGAGCGCGTGGGCGCTAACCAGCCTCTTTCTGGCAACGAACGCCGCGTAGCCTTGCTCAATCTGGCGCCGGGTCTCAAACTATTTCAGCACAGGCATCAGGCGCCAGAACTCACGCTCGTCTTAAGTGGGGCTTACCGAGACCAAACCGGGCGTTATGCGACGGGGGATGTCGCAACAATGGACGCCGGCTCGGCGCACGCTATCGAGATTGAAACCCACGAGCCGTGCATCGCCCTGGTGGTCCAGGATGCTCTCCTGCAACCGTGCGACCGCCGCGGGCGCCTCGCGCGCCGCGTCACACGCCTTCTGCAAGCGACTACCGGCGAGCTTAGCCCCTTCTAGGTCGGCCTTCAGGCGCGTCCGGTCGAGGAAACGCGCATCATCAATGCAGGTCGTCTGGCGGGAGCGAGCCTTGCGCCGGTGCCGCCCTTGGGCGACGATTACGCGCCGTGCATGCCGACATCAAGGCCGCGCCAAGCCTGGTAGCCTCCCGCTAAATCCGTAGCCCGGCGGAAGCCTAGCGCTTGGAGCGTGGCGGCGGCGAGGCTGGAGGCGTAACCGGCGGAGCACGCGATGATGACCTGGTCATCGTAAGCGGGCCCCGGCGTGATGCGCGCCGAACTCTGAGGGTCTAGCCGCCATTCGAGGACGTTGCGCTCTATGATATGGGCGCGGGGAAAGGCGCCTTCCGCACTGCGCTGCGCCTCGGGGCGTATGTCAATAAGCCACGCACCGGCCGAGAGCGCCGCTTCAAGGTCAGCAGCCTCGACCCGCGCCAACTGGGCGCGCGCCCGCCGGAGCAAGGCATCAATGCTCACAGCCATTCCGTATGTTCCACTAGTCCATTGCGGGCGAGCGTGCCCTGCGCCTCGTCAACGACGTAGCCGTTCATGAGGCGTAACCGCGGCGTGTAGGCGTGTATCGAGTAGGCTGTAACGTTGCCGGTATTGGTCACTTCATGCACGTGCTGGGTGTCGAGCGCGTGCCCTTCACCCCGCGCCAACGCGCGGCGCCGAAGCGTTTGCCCATTGAACGGCAATGAGCCGAAGCGTTCGTCAAGCGCACCGTGCACAACGTAGATGGCACCGGACACGCCTCCGTGGTCATGCAGCGGCAAACATACCCCCGGGCTCCACCCAATCAGCCAAACCTCGTAGAGGTGGTCACTGTAAAGCCGATAAAAGCGCCGCCCGCAGGCGATAGGCTCTACTAGCGACGCCCACACTTCCGTCGCATCGCGCGCAAAGCGCTGCGCTAGCACCAGCGCGGTACTGCGACGCGCGGAGGAGCCGACGCGCTTGAGCAACCCCGCTTCACGGGCGTTCAGGTTGGAGGTCGCGCTGGAGACTAGTGTCATGCTGTGCATCTCTCTCCAGCCTACTCCAGCAAGAACCGGGCGACCCCATCCCACCGCCCCACTCCCACCCACACGGCGCCGCTCCTCCCGAACCCCTGTCGGCCAGCATCTCACACGCACCCACGCTGCGTAAAGACCCCGACCGACATGAAGGTTTCCGTTGCAAGCAGCCCAGCGCCTTCAAGGCATCTTTCTGGCCCTACCTGTCGCTTCGCCCAGCATTAGACATATCAGCGGCGAGGTCTGCAACTGTGGCCGCACTTCAGGCATTTGCCCTACCGAGCTGTTGATGTGCATCGACTGCCTACGACACGCTCTAGGTTTTTGTGGGACATCGAAAAAGTCGGCACCGCAGGCAATGTTGATCGCGTCGGAAAGATCGCGTAGAGACAAACCGGAGCGGTTAACCGCCGGCTGCCATGAGGCGAGACACCCGCGCGGGTGCGGCACACCGCCAGTACAAAGGGCCGCCGCATTCGCGCTATGCGACGTGCCGGTATGAGTGAGAGCACCCAAAGCGTCACGAAGTTGCGGCCTTGGCCCACGCCGCCTGCCAGCAAACGCCTCGCGCCCCCGGCGACGACTGCCTCCGGCACAACCCTTCTCTGGCGGGCGGCGCTGCCCCTTAGCCTCATCACGATTGCAGGTGTGGTTTCGCTCCTGGCAACCGACCTCGATACGAGCGGTCGCCTCATCTTCTTCACCTTCGCGACGGCGTCGACACTATGGAGCATTACGCGGGTCGACGGCGCGTTCGTTGGGTTGGCTTCGCTCGCTTTTCTTGTGGTCACTGGCGCGGCGCCGGAGCAGACGCTCCTGCATGCCCTCTCTTCTGACGTAATCTGGCTTCTGATCGGCGCCTTCGTTATCGGGAGGTCGCTACAAGTCAGCGGCCTTGCGGAGCGCTTCTCTCGCTTCTGTCTTGGGAAGGCACGGACCGTCGCGGGCGCATTTTGGATGCTGTCGCTCGCCCTTATCCCGCTCGCCTTCTTTCTGCCTTCAACCACGGGACGTGCGGCAATTCTGGCGCCCGTTTACCGCACGATTGCAGCGTCCTTTCCGAGCCGGCGCGTCGCCCGCGCGCTCGCGCTGTTGGTGCCCGTTATCGTGTTGACCTCCTCCTCAAGCAGCCTGATTGCGGCGGCATCCCACCTAATCGTCAACGATTTCCTCCTCGAACGCGGCGTGGAACCGTTTTCCTTCGGACGCTGGGCGCTGCTCGGCGCGCCGTACGGCGTGGCGTCAAGCTTGCTCGCCTGCGGCGTTATCCTCTGGCTTCTCATCGGCAAGAAGCGACGCGCCCAAACGTTCACAATGCCCGCCACCCGCCCACGACCGTGGAGCCGCCAGCACTTCGTCGTGATTGCGGTGGTCGTCGCAATGGTGACCCTGTGGCTCACACCCTCCCTCCATGGTCTGGGTGCATCAACAGTGGCACTCTTGGGCGCCGTTCTGCTGTGCTTTCCCGGCGTGGGCTGCATGACCTGGGCAGAAGGCCTGCGCTCTATCTCCTGGAGTCTTCTGCTCTTCGTCGGCTCTGCACTTGCTGTGGGACGACTGCTTCTAAGCTCCGGCGTGGCGGAATGGCTGGTGACGGGTTTGCTTGATGCCAGCCCGGTGGGCCAGAACGCTTCGGAGCTGCTGCTGGTCGTTTCTTTGGCTGTCGTCGCGCTAACGTCGCATCTCTACGTGCTCAGCCACGCGACGCGGGCCGCCGTGATCATTCCGCCGCTCTTCGTACTCGTGGCTTCGCTTGGTCTCGACATGAGATCCGTCGCGTTCATCGTGGCCATGGGCACCAACTACTGCCTCACCTTCCCGGTAAGCTCAAAGGCGCTACAGCTCTACCAACTCGAACGACCGAACGGCCTAGATGCTGGGGACCTCATGCGCATCGGGGCCTTGCTACTGCCCATTCACTTGGCGCTAATTACAGCGTTCTACTTTGCCTATTGGAAATGGATGGGCCTTGGAATTTAGGCCGCCGTTGGTTAACTGAGGCTAGCTGTGCAGCTGGTTCAGCTGTTGGCAAAGAGACACTTTTTTAAGACCAGGTACGCATCGACATGACCTTACGACGAAAGTTACTGAGCGTTTTCTCGGCGCTTGCGTTGATGTCATTCCTCAGCGGTGGCCTGACGATTTGGTCCACCGTCAAGCAACACACGCTGCTCGCGGGTCTCGAGGAGAAATACCTCCAGAGCGTCATCCTTAGCCGCGTCCGCGTGGCCAGTGGCACCTTATTTCGGCGGCAGGCCATGGCGGTGCTCGTAGAAGCCCCGCGAGGTTCGGAGCATTTCGACGAGCTTGACCAGAAAATTCGCAAGGACCTGAATGCACTCAGTGGACACGTTTCACGGCCGGAAGATGTTGCCATGGCGCAACAGGTGGCTCGCTCCTACCAGTCTGTCGTGGAAGCGCTTGAAACCGCACTTGCGACTGCAACGAGCGACGCCAACGCACCCGTGAGCGAAATCGTCCGGCCTGCGCACGAAGGATACCAAGAACTGAGGGCGTTGCTTGAGCTGCACTTTGAACGCAACCGTGGCGAACGCAGAGTTCTCCGAGATCGCCTCAAACGCTTGCGTGAAGCGGTGCTCTTCGCAGTGGGCATCTCAGCCTTTGGCACGCTCTGCTTGGTCCTCTTGCTAGCTGTATACGTAGGTTCGGACATCTTCCGCCCTCTACGGAGACTTGAGGCTGCCATGGGTTCAGTCGCGGAGGGCGACCTTAGTGTCAGGCTGGAAGTTGGGCGTGATGACGAACTTGGGCGCCTGACAGATGCATTCCACGCCATGACGGACGTTCTGCGAGAGCGCCTTCAAGTCGGAGGCAATGATTTGCCCATGCCCCGGGGCCCAAGCCCGACCCTCGCTGAAGTGGACGTTCGGCGCGTCATGTACGAGACAGTCAGTGCGAATCAGCATGCCTTCGCTGAAGGCGCAGTGTCGATGACCGTGGAGGTCGGGCCGAATCTGCCGAACCTGTGCGTTGAAGAGGGTCATTTGAGAGAAGTGATCTCACTGATATTGAAGGAGGCCCTGGCGGCTTGCCACATCGGTGCACGCATTTGGCTTCGGCTTACCCACGAAGACGGCCCGAGCGGACACGCCCTCCTAGAAGTCGCCTACGAAAACCCGAGTTCAGATACCGTCGGAGTTCTGGCCAGCCAAGCGGGCGCGGAAGGCGCATCACAGGTGAGCAGCAAGCCGCTCGAACGGGCCAGTGACCTTGCTCAGGCTGCCGGCGGCAGGCTTTCGGTCGACGATATCGGCGACACGGCCCGCCGGGTAGTCGTACACATTACTACAACACCCGTACACGTTGCAGCCTCACAGAACAGTACTTCTGACATCAAGGACTAGTGAAGGCACGCAACAGACGGGTTTCGTTGGACGCCTGGCGCGCGTGCATGCTAGCCGTCGACGTGATGATGTCGGTTCAACTCAAGAGGTTTCTTGGTTCGTGTGCCGGCCTGGGACTTGGCGTGCTCGCCACAGCATGCGCGTCGCAGGCGAACCACTCGAGACTGACGGCCTCGCACGGACAGCTGCAAGCATTGGTGAGCACCGTTGGGGATGACCTAAAGCGGGTGGACAGTCGGCTGCTACTGCTTGAGCGCTCGGTGGCCGAACAGCGGCGCGTCCTAGACGCCATGTCGCAGCGCGTCGCCGAGCAGGAACCTATTCTGCATCAGCTTTCAGAAAAGTTCGGCAGCGTTTCTGAGATGAACGAGCGCCTGATCGAAGACCGAAGCAAGCTGCGCGCATCCCTTAGCGAGCTGGAGCACGAACTACGCAGCATCTCGTCGAGCAAAAAAGCGGCAGAGGCCCGCGCCGCGGAAAAGCAAGCGGTGCTTGACCGCTTCGAAGCCATCGTCGAAGCGCTCGACTAGCACTTAAAGTGCCGCCTCCACGCTCAACCAGGTGTAACTGGCAAGCCGCTGCCTCATACCTTTCGGCCATCAGCCCGACCGGACCGGTCTACACCGGGGCTCAATCCCGCCAAGGCATGCGTATCCGGCTCTCGGGCCTGAGCCGGCCGTGCGGCCTCACCAAAAGTCCCGCGCGTTCCGAAAGGCACGCTGCGGTTGCGTGGGTGCACGCCGCTCGTGCTCAGACCCTCAACCGAACACGCACCTCGCTTAACCGATCACGCATGCATCCACAGGGGATGTCTCTGGACTACCCCGTGGCAGCTTCGCGGGCTTTTTGCTGGTCGGCGGCGAAGTGGCAGTTTTTGTACTTCTTGCCGCTGCCGCACCAGCAGAGGTCGTTGCGGCCGAGCTTGGGGGTGTCGCGTTT
>SLQV01000172.1 GCA_007131285.1 Myxococcales bacterium | reverse complement strand
GCGCGGAGGAGGTGCGCGCAGCCTTGGCGCCGGTGGCTGGGTTGGAAATCATCGAAGTCAAAGCGATTCGCGAGGGTTGCACCGTTACTTTGCGCTCGGTGGAGGATTTGCGCGCCAGCATTAGTCAAGCGGTGGTGAGTGCTGGTATCGGGCTTTTGGGCCTACGGGCGGAGCGCAGCGGCCTCGAAAGCATCTTCTTGAGCTTGAGCCGCGGGCATGTTGGAGAGGTGGTTCCTGGCGCGGCTGGCGCGGCTGGCGCGGCGGTGTCGGAGGCAGCCATCGACGATACACAGAAGACGCCTTCTGGCACGCCAAGTAGCGGTGACTCAGACGCGAGCTGCACCAATCCAGACCAAAGCAGCCCTCCCTCCGCCATTGCGGAAGCATCGAAGGATGGATCAGAGGTGCTAGATGAATCTGGTGAAAATGACGTGGCAGAGGACGATGCGGTTAGGCACTGAGCGCTCTAGGTGGGCGCTGCGCAGTGTGGATTTGAGTGTTTCGAGCCTATCGAGAGGCGCTCGGCCCGATCGAGGAACGATATGAAGAATATAGGACTGATTCTCAGCCGGGAACTCTCCTCATACCTGAGGACGCCCAGCGGCTACGTGATAGCGGCATGCTTGCTCTTGGTAAATGGCCTGCTCTTTAACGCGCGTGCGGTCGGTACCGGCGCAAAGTATTCGTCGGAAGTCCTTCAGCAGTTCCTAATCGATGCTGGAGGAACCACGATGATAGCTGCGGTGATTTTCTCCATGCGGATGCTGGCAGAAGAGCGCGCCAACGGAACGCGCACCTTGCTTTTTACATCGCCGGTGCGCGAGGCAGAAATCGTACTTGGTAAGTTCCTCGCCGCATTGCTTTTTTTGAGTGTTATCACATCGCTAACCATCTATCTGCCCGCGCTCATTTTTATTCGCGGCAAGGTCTCAGTCGGGCATATCGGCGCGGGCTATCTCGGTCTATTTTTGCTAGGTGCGGCAACGCTATCAATAGGTATGTTTGCGTCCGCGCTGGTGAAGAATCCTTTTCTGGCGGTCTTACTTGCCGCTGTGTTTGTGACGACTTTCGAGCTTGCCTGGTGGGTTGGGCAGATCACGGATCCACCGTTCAAGACGTTTGTGTCTTACATCGCGCCCTACATGAAGCATTTTCATCCCTTCCGCAGAGGACTCGTGCAGCTTAGCGATATGATATTTTACGCGACCGTGATCGGGGTGTCTTTGTTGGCTTCGGTTCGGGTCCTACAGAGTCAGAGGTGGCAATGAGTAAGGCAAGTCTTTGGCTTAGCGTTGGGCTCTTGTTCGCGTTGGGCGCGGCCTTTGTTGCCGAGCGAGTGCTTGGGTCAGGTAGTTCTCAAAACGTGGTGCGCGGGATAGCTGCCGCATGCCTAGTCTTCGTCGTTGGCCTGCGTGTCCTTCGCGTGCTGCAAGCGCGTGGTCCCGCGCGTGCCGTTGAGGGCCGGTTGCTAGCCTTCGCGGTGATCATTGCAGGAGCATTAGTGCTCTACATCTTTACGTTGCCTGAGGTTCTGGGTGCCCGCGAGCTCGATCCCAAGACCGAGGAACGTTGGACCGGAACGTTAGCGGCGCTGTGGCCGGCGGTCATGGCTGTGGGTGTACTTGCCACGCTATTTACCGAAGCGGCGTATCGGACGATGCCTGTCGATGCAGCGATAGAGCTGCGCCGTGTGCGCAACGCATCCTATTCGGGCCTTGGTATAGCCTGCGTGCTGATTTTTGCGGTATCTGCAAACTACGTCGCGGTCAAAAAAGAGATTAAGCGTGACTTTTCGTACTTCCGGACATCGAAACCGAGTGATGGCTCTGCTTCGATGGTAAGTCGGCTTG
This sequence comes from Myxococcales bacterium, assembly GCA_007131285.1. Classification (GTDB taxonomy): domain Bacteria; phylum Myxococcota_A; class Polyangia; order Polyangiales; family SLQV01; genus SLQV01. Next base: position 26,987 of record SLQV01000172.1, on the reverse strand, counting down.
GCGAGCCCGTGACCATATACTTGTTTTTTCCGCGGGTCAGCGAAGTACTCGATCAGATAAAGCCGTACTTCGAGGAGCTGGCGAAGCGTAGCGACAAGCTTACCGTTGAAGTGCGCGACCAGGCGCTTGAGCCAGCGTTGTCGCGCGAGCATCAAGTGCGTTCCAACGGCTTTGTCGTATTGGTTCGTGGCGACAAAGATGCTGATGCTAAGGCGGTTCAGACCGACAAATTTGAAGTGGGCACGACGCTTGAACGGTCGCGTAATGCGCTCAAAGACCTCGATAGTCGTTTCCAGAAGGCGTTCTCAAAGCTAACGCAGCAGCGCCGTGAGCTTTATCTCACGACCGGCCATGACGAGCGTAGTGATCAGCAGCTTAGCAACTACCCCGATGGCGAAAAGACCCGGGATCTGCGTGAGGCGTTGGAGCGCTCCAATGTCACCACGCAAGCCCTTGGGTTGTCTGAGGGTCTCGGGCAGGCGGTGCCGTCGGCCGCGAAGGCTGTTGCGGTTATCGGGCCGCGCAAGCCTTTTGCGCCGGAAGAGGCAGAAACCCTCTTGCGCTATGTCCGCGATGGCGGCCGTCTTGTTGTGATGGTGGACCCGGACGTCGAGCATGGTCTTGAACCACTGTTTGCGGGGCTTGGTCTGCAAATGCAGCCCGGTGTGGTGATGACGGAGCGAGACCACCTTCGGCGGGACAACACCGAGGCTGACCGGGCATTGGTGGTTGCGGACAAGTACTCGTCGCATCCAACGGTAACGATTGCCGCACGCAATGCCGCTCGTGCTCCAACGGTCTTTGTGCGCGCGGGCGCTTTGGTGAAGGCAGAGCCTTCTCCGCCGGGCCTAAAGATAGATTTTCCGATAAAGTCAGGGCCGCTCTTTTGGCGTGACCTTAATAGCAACTTCGTGCGCGATGAGGACGAGATCAAGGAAACGGTGCACTTTATGGCTGCCGTCTCCCTCGGTGAAGGAGACAGTGATGGGCGTGCGGTCATCGTAGCTGATGGCGACCTAGTGACCGACCAAGTTATTCGCTTCCCCGGGAATATTCTGGTGTTTTCCGATATTCTGCAATGGCTAATCGGTGAAGAGCAGATTATCGGAGATGTTGCCAGTGAAGAAGATGTTCGAATTGAACATACGCGAGACGAGGACAAAAAGTGGTTTTACGGCGGCAGCTTCCTGCCCCCTATGATTCCCTTGGGTATTGGTATCTGGCTGGCGTTTCGCCGCCGACGTAAGGAGAAGCGATGAAAGGCGTAGTGATTCAGGCCTTGTTGGCTGTGCTTGGCCTCGTCGCCGCCTACTTAGTATGGACTGAAAAGGACATCGAAGGCGCTGTTGAGGGTGGAGTAACAATTTTGACTTGTGGCACTCGCGACCTGCAGCGGGTGACGCTTTCCGGGCAGAATGTCGTTACCGCGCTTTACCGCGAGGACGGGGTTTGGTGGGCGGAGGAGCGCCAGGTGCCTCGGAAAGTCGCGGGCGAGGGGAGCGCGGATCAAGCCACGCCTGATGTGGCTGGAGGGGTTAGTGCGGAGGGCGCCGAGGGTAACGTTGGCGAAGAAGCTGGGGAGCTCAGTGAGGTGCCGAGTGAAGCGCCAGTGAGCAACCCGGCCGAGACCGATACGGCCGAGACCGATACGGCCGAGATGGATGCCGTCGAGACCAATACGGTCGAGACAACCAAGGCAGCGACAACAATCGAGGCGCCTCCGCCCAACAATTTCGTGGTCAACGAGAGCGCCGATACATACCTCGATCGCTTCAGGCGTCTTCAGGCGCTACGTGGACTCGGTAAGTTGAGCGAGGAACAGCTTGCGGCACTTGGCTTCGACGGTCCGGAGCTCGTGTTTGAGGTCGAGTGCAAATCGGTGAAGCGGTCATTTCGAGTAGGGGGAAGTACCTTCGGTACGGGCGACCGCTATTTGAAGGATCTTCGCAGCCAAGAGATTTTTCTCGTTGATGCAGAGGTTATCAAGGGAGTGGAGTCTGCGAAGTTTCGTTTGATGCAGCGCGAGATGCACCGCTTCGAACTCAGCGAAGTGGAGAAGGTAGTTGTGTCGGCTCTAGGGCAGCAGCGTACCCTTTTGCACCGAGACCGGCTCAAGCCGGAGCTCGAATCCTGGGTGGACGTCGACGCTCCGGATCGGCGCAATGAGCTCTACGCGAACTGGCTCGATCGGGTCGGGAAGCTGCGTGCGCAATCCTATCTCGGTCCGGGCATACAGCCCGAGCAGGACGTGAAGGATGCGACCGGTTCGCAGGAGTCGGTGGTGCAGATCAGGTACCTCGATAAACGCGAGAATGTCATCGGTGAGCTCGAGTTGGTGCGCGTTCCAGGAGAGCAAGTCACGTATTTTGCTCGGAGTGACACCACGCAGCGCTGGGTGAAGGTACTCCGCTCTGTCGCGCAGCAGATTGCTGACGATGTGCCTACGATTATGGGTGATGCGGGGGGTAGTAGCGCCGCCAAAACGCCGTCGACGACGCCCTAGCGGAGCGTGGATACACTGACTCGGTTACGATTCTCCGAAGGTGACTTGACGGTTGCGCACGCGCCGACTTGGCTCGCTGCGCTGCCAGAAGCGACCGGTAACCGTGCGTCGCTTACGTTTCCCGCCTCGGCTTATGCATCGGTTGTGCTGGGACTGAGAGCACGCGGCGACGCGTATGTCGATGAGGCCCGCGCTTTTGTGCCGCTCACACTGACGCAGACGAGGAGTCACCAACCGCGTGGCTATCAGAAGGAAGCGTTAGCGGCCTGGCACGCCGCGGGGCGGAGGGGCGTGGTTGTGCTGCCTACAGGCGCGGGCAAAAGCTTCGTTGCCGAGCTTGCCATCGCCCTGGCGAAACGACCTAGCTTGGTGGTTGTGCCTACCCTAGAGCTGGTTGCCCAGTGGCTTCGAGGTTTAGCGTCAGCATTTCCCGAGCTTGCACTTGGGCAACTGGGCGGGGGTGTGCGTCGTCTGGGTGATCTTACGGTGGCAACCTACGATTCGGCGGCGCTAACGATGCGCGAAGTGGGTAACCGTTTTGGCTTGATCATCTTCGATGAATGCCACCACCTGCCGGCACCTGTTTTTCGTGAAGCCGCTGAATGCGCGCTCGCCCCCTATCGGCTTGGACTGTCTGCAACACCTGGAGATGATCCGGACCGACAAGCGCAGCTCGGCGAACTCATCGGCAACTTAGTGTATGAGCAGTCGATTACCGAGCTGCGAGGGGCGTTCCTAGCGGACTACGATGTCATTCAGGTGCCGGTAGAGCTCGATCCTGGCGAACGACGTCGCTACGAAGCGGCCCGTGGGCACTATTTGAGCTATCTGCGTGGGGCGGGCTTCAAGACGGATAGCGCGGATGGATGGCAGCGCTTTGTACGTGAAGCGGCACGCACGCGGGAAGGACGGGCTGCTCTAGACTCGTTTAGGCTTCAACGAAGCATCGCGTTCGAGGCCGCGGCTAAGTTTGACGTGCTGCTGCGGTTGCTCGAGCGGCACGACCGCGAACGCAAGCTTGTTTTCACTCAAGACAATGCGGCTGCATATCGTGTCGGGCGTCACTGCCTTTTGCCGGTGATTACGCACCACACCAGTGCCGCGGAACGACGCACAGTACTAGAAGCTTTCAAGGCGGGCGCCTTGCGTGCGGTCGTAACCTCCAAGGTGCTCAATGAAGGCGTTGATGTACCTGAGGCGTCCGTGGCGATTATCCTATCCGGCAGCGGGTCCGTGCGCGAGCACGTACAACGACTCGGTCGGGTGTTACGCAAGCATGGTGCGAAGCGGGCCCGTCTTTACGAGATTATCGCCGCAGAAACCACTGAGGTAGGGACTAGCGAAAGACGTCGTGCTCACCGCGCTTACCGATGATGCCCTGGCACTGAGCCGAAGGGGGGAGGTGGTTCGCCTACTGCCCGCCGACAAGTGCATGCGCGGCTGCGCGGCTGCGCTGCTGAGTGCTGCGCAGTCGGCCGTCGCAGGCAGCCACGTGGCGCAAGCCGAGCTTGCTCGGGTGCTCTCTGAGGTGAAGGACCCGAGTGGAGCGAGTGAGAAGGTCAAGGCGGGGTTAAGTCAGACACTGCTTGCATTATGTGCGGTCGCGTTGCCGCCCCCCGCCTTGGACCGGAGTGCGCTGAGGCTGGAGGTGTTTATGCGTGCTGCCGAAGTTCCGTTTGCGCATTTGCTTCGGGGCGAACGTGAAGAAATTCTGCGGCGCGTCGGCGAAACGCATGGCGTGACGGCGGCATGTATTGAGGCATGGCTCTTTTCGGATGTTCAGGGGGAACGACTGCTGCGCTTACCTGCCTGTTGCGAGCCAGCACTGCTGATTGCGTCGTGGCACCGGCTGACATTGGCAACCATGCTTGCGGGTTCGCTGCGCTTTCGTATTGAAACCGAGGGGGCCGAAGGCTCATCGAGTCATGCAGTCGACGCGGTCGCGCAGGCTTTCGCGGCACAGGGGGTGCCGCGTGTTGTTGAGCGATTGGATAGGGTGTGGAGCTTCCGCGGCTTAGGTTCCGCAGGGGTAAAGGTGCGAAAGCGGCGCCTGGCTCAGGCATTGATTCGGGCGTGTGCTGACCTTCCGCTGGAGTGTCTGGGGGTTTCGGTGGACGCCCGCTGGAAGGACGGGAAGTTAGTGACGCTTGAGAGTCCACCCGCGCCCCAGGAGGCATCACAGTGGCCGAGTACGCTCCTGCAGGTAACCCTAGCGAGCGCCGGGGACGCCTCGCAGCGACAGGCTTCCGGAAGCCGCGCGCCGGGAAGGCGCAAGGTTATCGCTGATGTGGCACCGGAAAGAGCGACTGTCACCCACTGCTTGCCCGGGCATGTGCATACGATGGGCGGCGCAGGGCCGCAGGTCTTCCTCGGCCTGGGAGAGCCATCTGCTCCAGGGGGCAGGGGCCAGCTCGGGTGGGCGCTGACGGAAAATGCCGCCTGGCCCCTTGATGAAGTCATCGAGCAGGGCGGTATTCGCACGTTGATTCAGCACGTGGATCTGTGGTACCCGCAGATGTTTGCGCCCTGGTCGGAATTACGCTTGCCGGAAGATACCCGATTGGCTGTGCGTCTTGACTCGGCGGCAAGCTTGCTTGCGCCGAAAGGGTCACCGCGCGCATTGCTCGGTCATATTAACATCATATAAGTATATGAAATATTGATAGTTTTGCCGCGTTGGCTCGGGTGTCTATCAGCTTGCTGCACGGGGCAAAGCAGGCTAGTCTGCCCAAACTTTTGCGAGGGGGGCTCAACGTTTTGTGCGGAGGGTAAAAACCCCAAGCTCTGGCGCCTGCAATAGGCTTTGGCCTGGCATGCCCAGTGGTTCCGGGAGAACGCGTGGGAGGTGGTTCGAGAACGAGTCATTTCGCTTAGCGGGCCCGGGAAGACTCAAGGAGATAGCGTGAATCCAACGGAAGCGACCCCATTGCCCACGCCGGCCCAGACGCCGGTTCCTGCCTCCGATACCGCGCAAGTGTCGGCGACTCCCTCCGCCTACGGCGAAGCCCAGATCCAGGTGCTTGAAGGTCTCGAGGCGGTACGGAAGCGCCCGGGAATGTATATCGGCGACGTTCATGACGGTTCCGGTTTGCATCATCTTGTCTGGGAAGTGGTGGATAACGCGGTAGACGAGCATCTGGCGGGCCACTGCAAGACGATTGATATTCAGATTTCTAGCGAGGGTGCTGTTACGGTCGTCGATGACGGCCGCGGGATTCCAGTGGGTATGCACTCTCAGGGTGTCAGTGCTGCGGAAGTGGTCATGACAGTGCTCCACGCAGGCGGCAAGTTCGACAACGATAGTTACAAGGTGTCCGCCGGGTTGCACGGGGTGGGTGTCAGCGCAGTCAATGCGGTTAGTGAATGGCTGAAGCTTGAGGTGCGGCGCGAAGGCAAAGTTTGGACGCAATCATATACGCGCGGCAAACCTGACGCCCCTCTTGAGGAAGCGGGCGCAACGCAAACCACAGGAACTAAGATTCGTTTCAAGCCCGACACTCAAATCTTTTCTCATACATACTTCTCTTTCGATATTCTAAATACGCGTCTGCGCGAACTTGCGTTCCTGAACGCGGGCTTGGTTATTCGGCTCACAGACCACCGGGATGGTCGTAAGGCCTCTCATGTATTTGAGGGGGGTCTGCGTGAGTTTGTAGGGCAACTTAATCGTTCAAAAAGCGCACTGCACAATGATGTCGTGTATTTTCGCGGTACGCGCGACCATATCGAGGTCGAGCTGGCGCTTCAGTGGAGTGATGCTTACAGCGAGAGTATCTACTGTTATACGAACACGGTGCACAACCACGATGGGGGCACCCATTTGACGGGTTTGCGCACCGCCCTAACGCGTACGCTGAATAGCTACGGTACGTCAGAGAAACTTCTGAAAGACTTAAAGGCGCCCCTTACAGGCGAAGATGTTCGAGAGGGTTTAACGGCGGTTGTCTCCATAAAACATCCGGATCCGAGCTTTGATTCGCAGACAAAGAGCAAGCTCGTGTCTAGCGAGGTGAAAGGGGTTGTAGAGAGCGTTGTGGTGGAAGAGCTGGCGACGTATTTCGAGGAAAATCCGCAGTCCGCACGGCGCATCATTGAGAAGGCGATGGTGGCAGCCAGGGCGCGTGATGCAGCGCGCCGTGCGCGCGAGCTAGTCCAGCGTAAGGGCGTGTTGGACGCGTCAACGCTTCCCGGGAAGCTCGCGGATTGCCAAGAGAAAAATCCCGAACTGAGCGAAATATTTATCGTCGAGGGTGATAGCGCCGGCGGGAGCGCTAAGCAGGGCCGGGACCGCCGAACTCAGGCCATTCTGCCGCTCCGTGGAAAGATATTGAATGTTGAACGAGCGCGATTTGAAAAAATGCTGGCGAGCGCCGAGATAGGCACCCTGATCACGGCGCTGGGCTGCGGTGTTGAAGGGGGTGGTAACTTCGATGCTGCTAAGCTGCGTTACCACCGCATCATTATTATGACCGATGCAGATGTGGATGGTTCGCACATCCGTACGCTGCTGCTCACTTTCTTTTTCAGGCAGATGCCTCAGATTATCGCTTCCGGTTATCTGTACATTGCTCAGCCGCCGCTCTACAAGGTTAAACGCGGAAAAAAGGGTGCGTTTTACCTGCAAGACGACGAAGCGCTCGAGGGCTTTCTGTTGGCCGGTGTGCTCGATGACATCTCGCTGATAGTAGAGGCAACGGGGCTTGAGCTGGTAGGCACGCCGCTTGAGCGCTTCTTGAGCGATGTTGCGAAGCGACGCCGACTGCTCGCCAGTCTGGAGCCGGGCGAGGCGCGCATGCGCGCCGCTTTATCGGAGACGATCCGGCGTCGAGGCCTTGTGCTCGGTCCCGAGGTGCTCGCGTCGAAGGCGTCCGCCACGGTGCTCGCCGAGGAGCTCTCGGCGCTGCTGCGCGAGTGGCGCAAGGACCATAATGTCGAGGCTGATGCTCGCTTCGCGTCTAAAGACGATGGAGTGTTAGTGAGTGTCGAGGCAGACCCCGAAAGCCAGATGCAGCGTCTCGATGTTCGCGTAGATGGTGTTCAACGGGTCATAGACGCAGCGATGTTCGAGAACGGTGAAGTTCAACATCTGCATCGGGTGGATCTATCGATTGCAGAGGTCACGTCCGACGGCCGCTTCGTGTTGCGCGACCAGGGCAAAGAGGGTGAGGGCGAACGGCTTGCGGGCTTGGATAACCTCTGGGAGTCTATCGAGCGACGCTCGCGAAAGAGCATTCAGCTGCAGCGCTACAAAGGCCTGGGCGAGATGAATCCCGATGAGCTTTGGGAGACAACGATGAATGTCGATTCCCGCACGTTACTCAAGGTGCGGGTCGAGGACGCGCTTGAAGCCGAGCAAGTCTTTGCCGTGCTGATGGGTGATCAGGTCGAACCGAGGCGCGAATTTATTGAGCTGAACGCCCTTGATGTTCGCAATCTCGATGTTTAGCTTCTGCGTGATAACGCGCATCAATTGCGCGCCAGGTGGACGCGATTCTTTCGAATCACTCCTCTAGCGCGCGTTCAACAAGTTGCTCGACGCGGGTGACTTCCAGGAGGATGTCTGATGAGTACCGTAGAATCCGCGCCAATCTCTTCGTCGCAAGCTGACGCTGGGACTGGGGTTGCGAACGATGTTGTTTCTGACGCGAATGGTTCAGCCAAAGAGGCACCGTCGTCGGTGGCGTCTCGCCCCTTCGAGGCAGATGTGCAGCGTGTGCTGCGTCTTGTGATTGACTCGCTCTATTCGCAGCGAGAAGTTTTCGTTCGAGAGCTTATTTCGAACGCCTGCGATGCTCTGGATAAACGCCGGGTCGATGCCCTAACCGAGGGAGAGCGCTATCGCGACGCGGGCGCGCCAGAGATTCGAGTTCACTTTGACACCAAAGCCCGTACCCTCTCCATCGCGGACAACGGCATTGGCATGGACGCGATTGAGCTCGCGGAAAACCTCGGCCGGATTGCGCACTCCGGCACCCGCATGTTGAGCGAAGAGCTTGCCGCTCGGAACGCGTCTGAAGTGGGTGCGGGTGCAGAGAGCCCCACAGCTGAGCTGATAGGTCGCTTCGGCGTCGGCTTCTACAGCGTGTTTCTCGTGGCCAAGGCGGTCGAGGTGCTTTCGCGCCCCGCGCGTGATCGTCAGGCGCATATCTGGCGCTCCGACGGCCTCAGTGGTTACTCAATCGAAGAGGCGCGGCGGGTGGAGCCAGGTACGACGGTTACACTTGCTCTCAAGGATGACGCAGGTTTCGAACCAGCGGACTTGCGCGCAGCTATTCTGCGCTTCGCCGATGCCTTGCCGCACCCGATCCTGCTTTCACAGGACGAGGAGGCGCCGACACAGCTCAATCGGGCAGAAGCCTTGTGGCGGAAATCACCGCGTGAGGTCAATGCCGAGACGCATGCCGCATTCTTCGCTAACCTGAGCCCCGGAGCGGGAGCGCCGCTGCATACCTTGCATGTGCATATCGAGGGCACGCAGGTTTTCTACGCGCTGGTCTACATTCCCGAACGCGGTCAGTCACTTTTCGGCGGAGAACCCAAGTCGCGGATGCGGCTTTACGCCCAAAGGGTGCCTGTTATCGAGGCGTGCGAGGCGCTGTTGCCGCCTTGGTTGCGTTTCTGTGTCGGTATCGTCGACTCGGAAGATCTGCCGCTTAACGTATCACGGGAACTTCTGCAGGATGAGCGCGTCGTTACGCGGATTCGAACTCAGCTTACAAAGCAGCTTGTATCAGGCCTCAAGAAACTCGCGCAAGACGACCCGGATAGGTTTGCGCAGGTGTGGGCGGCGCACGGCACGGTTATTAAGGAGGGCTTCCACCTCGACGCAGGTTATGCAAAAGAGCTCGAGTCGTTGCTGCACTACGAAACCTTGCTCAGCGAAAAGCCAATATCGCTCGCGAGCTACGTCGAGGCGATGTCAGAGCAGCAGCCTGCCATTTACTACGCGCTAGGAGACAACGCCCACTTACTGCGTTCCAGGCCCGAGCTCGAGGCATTCAAGGAGGCGGGCCAAGACGTGTTGTTGGCAACCTGTCCTATTGACCCGTGGGTGATGGCGGCGCTTCCTCGCTTTGACGATAAGCCCCTCAAGTCGGCTTTCGATGCAGACGCAGCGCCGCTGGTAGATAACGACGTGCCTGCGGGTGACGACGCGTGGATTAAAGGGCTGCGCCTGGCTCTGCAGGATAATGTGGCAGGTGTAGAGTATTCGAAGCGTTTGCGGCAGGCACCAGCTTGCCTGAAGCGCGACGAAGATGCGCTGCCGGCTCATGTGCGTCGCGCTTTGGAAGCGATGGGGCAGCGCGTGCCTGAAACCAAAGCGACCCTTGAGGTTAATGCAACGCACCCGCTTGTCGCAAAGCTTAGAGCTTGTGCCGCCGAGAACGCGGAGCCCGAGACATTAAAGTCTTGGGGTGAAGTTCTGCTCGGGTTGGCCACGTTGAGTGAAGGTGAACTGCCGGCCGACCCCGCAGCATTCGCTCGCGTACTGGCCAGTCAGCTCGCCGGGAGCTGAAGCCGACCCGTGATTGGACCAGTGCATCGCTGGCAAAAACGTATGTTCGCCGCTGGGAAAATCCCTGGCTTCGCCAGGGTGACCGATCCGTGTGCGCGTTTCGGGGACTTCTACGCGTGTGACCGGCGGATCCAGGTGGCGAGCCAGGCGTCTGCTTCGCTTTCATCACCGGCCAAAAAGACCATCAAGTCCTTGAGTGTTAGTCGACGGTCGGCTTCCGGAAGCTGGTTCAGGAGATGTAGGTTGTAGTCATGTGCGGCTTTCATAGCCGTTTGCACGGCGGGAATGACGCCGGATGCCAGCGCCTCGGCTGCATCGGGCCAGACGTCATCGAGCACGTCAGCCAAGGGTGCATCGAGCAGGGTGCGGGTCCAGCGGTGACGTAACTCCAGAAGCAGACGGCGCCCCTCCTCAGAACGCAGACGTTCTTGCATGCCGCGTAGTGCCAGTTGGAAAAGCGATCCGCTGACCGATTCGATCAGGCCTTGGACGCGCTCCTTGATATCGAAACCAAAGCTGCCTGCGAGGACCTTGGTGAGGCCGGCCACCTTGCCTGCCTGGCCGCCAAGGCGGCGCGAAAAGCTCTGAAAACGCGGGGTGTGAGTATGGGCTCCCGCCGCGGGCGAGGTGGCAGCTGGCGCGTTCGAGTCAGGGTGACCGAAGCCTGGAACGAGTTGCGTTGCGAAGGCGAAGAGCGTTTCCTGGAGTACGGGGACGAGGAGCGATTCCAGGACATCCTCTGCGAGATTGCCGAAAAGACGCGCAGCCGTGCGGTCCTTGGGGTCGAAGATTGGTTTAAGCGCAGCGTCAACCTGTGCTGCGGACACGAAGTCACGTCCTCTGAGACGTGTTTTTAGCCCGATGTCTGCATCGGAGTTTGCGGACGATGCCTCTTGAAGCGCGGCCATCAGCGCGGCCCGACACTTTTCTAACCAAGCGTGTTGTGCATCGGCAGATGCCGTGGGTGCCGCCGACTCAGAACCAACAGACGCGTGCTCTGGAACCTTTAGCGCTACGCCAGCGTCGGCCGCTGCTGCGACCAGGTCCAACACGTCGAGTTGCCCGATGCCTAGTGCCAAAGGGTTTGGGGTGATTCCACTGTTCATGCCGCGACTCACATTTACTGAAGCATGCCTTCGGCGTCTTCACACCGCGGCAACTGTAACACACTAGCGCACTGACCTTCGCGAGGCTCAAGAGTCGCGACGACGGGATGTGGTATCCAGCCCAGTGGAAAAGTTTGGGTGCGTACTCGCTCTAGCGTCGCAGTTTATCGATAGTGATTTGCGCTCTGCGTGCGACCACGCTCTCCAGCACCGCTTTGACCTTTGGGTACTGGGTCAAGATGCGTTCTATGCGGTGTTTGTGTAGACAAATGAGATCTACCCGGGCTGAACGAGCGCGCACGGTGGCCGTGCGCGGGCCGCCAGTGAGAACGGAGACTTCCCCCAGGCAGGCCCCTTCGCCTAGCTTTGCGAGCCGCGTCTCACTACCGTCCTCGTCGTGAAAAATGTTGACAGAACCCGAGAGGACCAAAAACATGGTGTCGCCGGGTTCTCCCTGCCGAAGAATCGTGTCGCCTTCGTCGAAGCTCAGCACGTAACCGCTTTCGATAAGCGACCTGCGTCCTGCTTCGTCCAGTGACCGAAACAGATAGCTGGCCTCGATATGGGCGCTTAGCTCTGCTTCGACGCTGCCGAGCTCTTGCTCAGTAACGGCGCGCCCACCGGGCGGCACCATGGAAGGCCTACTCACTTAAAGAGAATACCGCGGCAAGCCTGGCTTGCGCAATGGTTTCGCTGCATCGCCGTTGCTCTCGCGTTGTGTGAGAAGGCGAGGCCGGGCCGAGCAGCCGTGAGACCCGGCCTGCTCCCCAGGCCTAGCGATGCTACGCACCGCACCATGTGGTTGCCTTGGCGAAGTGTCCTTGCATTCGCGCGGGCTGGCTCGCCGAGGTCGACGCGCTTCCTGCTCATGGTGGCGCTCCAGCAAGTTTGGCTAGCGCTGGCTTTCGGGGAGGGGGGGGCGAGCTATCCGCTCGTCTTTGCATGGTTGTGCGCGCTTCAGCTAGGGGTGTTCCTCGCTGCGCTGGGCTGGTTGGGCGCAGGCGTCGCTGAGCGGGTCTGGGCGGTTCGGGTGAGTGAAGGCGCCACGCTCTTCCTAGGCGTCCTGGGTATTGGGGGCTTGCTAGCGGTCGGTTTGGGCGCGGGCTCCCTGTGGGGCTTGTACGGTCAGCTGGGTCGCGCAGCAGCCGTCCTGGCGCTGGTCGCAAGCTTATTGTTGCTGCCTTTTTTTGTCGTTCTGCCCTGGATTCAGCGGCGAAGTCTACGGGATGTGGCTTGCCGCGCCCCGGTCTCGCGACACGACGCGGTTGCGCCGTCGCAGCAGCGAGGCCCTGTCAGCCGACCCATGGTATTGGGGCTGGTGCTCGCCGCAGGTAGCCTGGTGCTTTTAGTCGTCCTGATAGGCAATCTGGTCGGTCTTTACGGCGGAGAGGGAGGGCTCGCGCTGCGCGTATCCCTCGGTGTCAGCCTCATCGCTTTTCCTTATCTCTATGCGCTTGCGTTTATCTTTAAGGCCCTGAGCCAGGGGGGCTTCTTGGCGCGGGCACGTGGCGCGCTCAACTCGGTGAAAAGGTGCGGCCGTGGTGGCCTGCGCAGCAGGCTTTCAAAGCGCGTGGCTCTTCGTCCAGACGAGCCGGGGGATGCGGACGCAGGCATGCGCCGTGCGGACTGGCTTGCGCCGGTTACATTCTTTGTAGCGTTACCATTCATGGGTGTGGCGGGCTGGGCGACAGGCCGCATTCAGGCGGCCGCGCCATGCAGCCTCATGCCCAGCAGCACCGCGATGTTTGCCTATCTGCGTCGTGAGGTCACGGGCCTTGGGCCGTTGCGCTGCGACCGCTCGACCATGGCGTTTGTGAGCCTTTGGCGAGGCGGATCCCTGCAAGCGCGTCTGGGCGGCGGTCCGGGCGATGTGACGACTCAACTAGCGGTCTTGCGGGATAAGCTAAGTGCTCTCGATGACGTGTCTGAGGCCGTGGTCACAAGGCCAGTGCGCGACCCCATGCGGCTGGCCTTGCACTTTGTTCGGCCGCGTTTTCCCGTACAACCGCCGAGCATGCTAGCAGGCTTTGCGTTTTGGCTTGACCCGCTGCGTGAAGGTCTGATTGCGGTCTCGGGCAGCGGTTATGCGCTCGCACCGCCGGAAGAGCTTGTGGCTGTTAGCGCTTACGATCACGGCTGGGATATCGACGTCCCGGATGTGCGCATCGGCCTTGGTTTGCGTCAGGCGAGTGCGCATCTTCGAGCGCAACTCGCCCCCGCGCCGTTGAAGGCCTGGGGGCGAGCCCGATTCACGAGTATTTACGAGCATCCAGCTGGACGCGCTGCCCCCGACCGGGGAGTACCAGCGCCCCATTCGCGCGTCGCAAAGTCGGTTGCGGTGACCGACCCTAGCTGGCAGGAGACCTGCGCGGCAAGCGTGCGGTCTGCGCTTCAGCACGCCGTGAAGATGGCTGGTCCAAGTGGCCTCTTCGAAATCCAGCGGCATCCGCTCAAGGAACCCCGGACGGCTCCAGCGGCGCAGACGCCAAGCGCGCCTTCGCAAGGGGTCGGGTCGTGGGCACGGCAGGCAGGGGTAACGTGGTTTGTGCTGCATGCCGGGCGCTCGCTCGCGGATGCCGCGTCGTTGCGTGCGGGAGCACGTGCCCTCGAGGCGCTGCTCGAGTCTCGGCAGCCGTGTGGTGCTGTCCGCTGCCTACGAGACGCGGAGGCGACGTATTTCGATCTCGGCGCGCAAGCCATTCTACTGCTCGCGATCGTCGAGTTTGAGCGCGCACAAGCTCTGAGCTTGGGGTCGCGGCACAATCCCGGGCATCATACCGCGCTAGCAGCCGAGGTGGCAGCGGCGCGCGCCGAACTGTCGACGTGGCTAGTGCAAGCGGCGACGCCGCTCGCGCGTCGGCCTTTTATCCATCGTTGGCGCGTGCCTGAGCCCCAGCGGCTTTCCAAGATGCCGCGCGCACCCGGGGCAGAAGCGAGTCAGCGCCGCGACGCTTACTCGCGTAACGCACGTAAAGAAACGGCCGCAAGACAGCAGGCCGGTGCGGTCAGCGAACAGGTATCGAGCGATGGATATCGTCGCAAGCAAACCATGCGTGCATCGGTATTGACGGCGACGCCTATGCAGGATCATCTGCTTTACGCCGACGGACAGGCCATCATGGCGTTGGCGAGCCTGGGGCGGGGTGCGGTGCGAGATCCGTTTGTGTCGGTTGCCGCGCGTGCCATCGATCAAGTTGCTGCGCTCTGGGACTGGCCCGGAGAGTTGTTGCATTTCGGGGAGCTGCATTGGGAGTGCCTGGGGGTGGCTCAGCTCGACGCAGACGCGCCACCAGCCGGCCGGAGCCTGTGCGCGGCTTGGCTCCGTCAGCAGTTGCGCTGGCAGCTTACGGATGCCTCCCCAGGCCGCGCGGGGCAACCAAGAGCCGAGATGCCACACTGGCTCGCGCACGCGCCCTTCGCGGCGCATCTTGACGGACTCTTGGGCTACGCGCGTTTTGCGCCGCCCATTCTCGCGATGAGTTCAACGCGGGGCGAAGCACTAGGTGCCTGGCTTTTTGAATGTGGCACATGTAGCGATACCGCGACGCGCAAGGCTTGGCAGCCGCAGCTCATGCGCTTGCTGCAAGGGCTGGTGCGCTTTCAGCTCCCTGGACCGTACGCGGATGTGACGGCTCGTCCGGCGGGAACCGCGGGGGCGTTCCCACGTGCGACGGCCTCGCTGCTGTCGCGGAATGACATGACACAGCACGCGGGTCACGCGCTGCTGCGGGGTTGCGGACTTGCGCTCCCATGAACCCTGGGCGCAGGAGATATTCCCTCGCGCGCCTTTGACCGTGCAGGGGAATGACCTATCCTGGGGGCGCCAGAGCGCGCTTATTTCGCCAGCGAGGCATAGGGGGAGTATGGGTCAGCTTTTTTCTTCCGAGTCGGTTACCGAAGGGCATCCCGATAAGTTCGCCGATTTCGTGAGCGATTCTGTGCTCGACGCCGCGCTCGAGCAGGACGCCGAGGCGCGCGTCGCCTGCGAGGTCCTCGTGAAGACGCGCCTCGCGGTATTTGCTGGCGAAATAACCACAAAGGCGCGCCTCAACTACGAAGAAATCCTGCGTGCTGCCGCGGCACACGTTGGCTATCACGCGGATTGCGGTTTCGACGCCGCCCACTGTCAGTTGGTGTTGGCGATCGATGCGCAGTCGGAAGATATTGCTGCGGGTGTGAACCTTGGTGAAGGGATCGACCATGGCCAAGGTGCCGGTGACCAGGGCTTGATGTTTGGCTTTGCCTGCGACGAGACGCCCGAACTGATGCCGCTGCCTATTGCGCTTGCGCACCGCCTCACGCGTCGTCTCGCGGATGTGCGCAAAGATAAAACGCTCCCCTGGTTGCGCGCTGACGGCAAGTCGCAGGTGACCGTTGAGTATGACGAACGCGGCCAGGTTGAGCGCCTTGCTACGGTCGTACTATCCACGCAGCACGCGGCGGATATCGGCCACGCGCAGCTCGAAGGAGCCGTACGGACTGAGGTGCTCGACGCGGTATTGCCGGCTCATCTGGTTGACGATCGCACGCGCATCCTAGTGAATCCCACCGGTCGCTTCGTTATCGGCGGGCCCGAGGGCGACGCCGGTCTGACCGGTCGTAAGATTATAGTCGATACCTACGGTGGTATGGCGCGCCACGGTGGCGGAGCGTTTAGTGGCAAGGATGCGTCAAAGGTGGACCGCAGCGCTGCCTACTTTGCGCGTTATGTTGCGCGACAGATCGTAGCGGCGGGGCTTGCCCGGCGGTGCGAGGTTCAGCTCGCTTATGCCATCGGAGTAGCAGAGCCCGTGGGCGTTTATGTGACAACCTTCGGCACCGGCCTTTTGGATGATACGACGCTTGGCAACTTGGTGCGCGAGCATTTTGATTTTAAGCCACGGGCTATTATCGAGACACTCGGGTTGAAGCGACCTATTTTCCGTCCCACCGCGGCCTATGGCCACTTTGGCCGCACCGACGTGGCGTTGCCCTGGGAGGGGTCCGCAGATGTCGAGGCGTTGCGCGAACGGGCGCAAGCGCAGGTTGCTCGCCGGGCTTCTGATTCAATGGTTCAAGCGCGCGCGGCGAGCTGAGTTGTCAGCGTGGCATGGGCCGTCGGACAACGGCGGCTGGCGGCCGCCGCTTCCGCGTAGTAGCTTCGGAGGTCTTATGGTTGCAGAGGCAGACAAACTAGATAAAAGACTCTTTCGGCGTCAAATTGAACGCGGTACGTTAGCTCCGGATGCTTGGGAGAAACATCTTGCCGCACTGCCTGACTTGGCAGATGCCGCGACGGTGTTCGCCTCGCAGGTGTTCGACCCGTTCTTTGACACTTGCCAAGATGACGAAGACGAACCTGCTACCTAAGTGGTGGTTACGGACCTCGCGGTTATGGCCAACGTACCCACGAAGCCTCCTGTTGATTTCTCGACACTGATTCTCTCAATCGCTACGTCTGCGGGGGAGTCCTTCGAATCAGCCGTTGCCGGCGGCTCTGAAGCCGCCTCAGCACTCGCGCTGGGGCAGCATTCTGTCGAATTGCTAGCGCTGCTTGAAGAAAAGACCGTGGGCAACCTAAGCGGCGAAGAGGAGCGCCTCCTCGCCCAGTTACTCTTCGACCTTCGGGTCAAGCTCGTCGAGCTGACCCAAAAATGCTGACCCAAAAGTCCGTGTAGGCTGACGTCGGGGCGCCTCTCTCTGGTCGCCTGCATGGAGATCATCCCTTTTGGGGTGGGGGCCGGTGACGCGCGGCCCAGTGACGCCCCGCATCCTTGCGCCTGGTGCGCAGCCGGTTTTTCCAAGTGCAAGTGCGGGAACGCATTGGCACATAAACAGGCTGGCGCGCTTTTCTGAGTGAATGCGAGTATCTAGTCGAGAGACGAGGATCAAGGTCCCCGTAGAGGTCAAATGCAGGCGGGATGCCTGCGGTGCGCGATGCGCACTAATGAGCAATGAGAAGTGGGAGCGTGGTCGGGTTGTCTTTGCCGGGTGCAGGCTTCGGGCTTACTTCCTCGAGGGCGGCACGCGTGAGCGGATGCGCGGCAAGCACACCTGGTTCAAACTCGAGCATGAGAGCTCCTTTGCCAACGTGAGCGCGGAACTCCAGGGCGTCACTGTCTCTGCGGGACCGGTGCAGTGCGACGGCGACACGCAAAAGCAGGGCAAGTCGCATCGCCCGGCGTCTACGACGAGGCGGCAAATCAGCGAAACGTTCCGCTGCAAACCGTCGACGGTGGCAGCGTACTAGCGCCGCAAGCGTAGCCTGTTCCTCGCGGGAGAAGCCGGGGAGTTCTCCGTTGGCGATCAAGTAAGCCCCGTGTTTGTGGTAACCTGAGTAGGCAACGGCCTGTCCCAGTTCATGGAGGCGCGCCCCCCAAGCCAGCAGCTGACCGCTTTCCTCATCCAACTTCCAGGCCGATGCGACTTGAGAAAAAAGTTTCATCGCGGTCCGTTCTACCCGCAGGCTCTGGCTTTCATCGACCCGGTAGCGCAACAGCCAAGACTGCACGGCTTGCTCGCGCACGTTGCGCCGTCGACCGGAGCCTAGAAGGTCCAACGCGACACCCTCGCGTAGGCCTGCGGGCGAGCTCTGCATTCGCTCAAGACCGAAAAGCTCAAAAATGGCAAGCAGAATGGCAATGCCTCCCGCTAGGACGGGGCCGCGGTCCTGCGGTAGGCCCTTGAGTTTCAGTTTGTGCACATCGCCTTGCGCGAGCATGGCTTTGCGCAGCCGTCGGAGGCCCTTGAGATTGATACAGCCCCGGCCGTTGGCCCAGCCTTCGGCGAGCAGGATCGATTCTATCGCCTGCATCGTTCCGGAAGTACCAAGCGCAGCTTTCCAACCGAAGGCTTTGTAGCGCGCGGCGATGCCTTCGAGTTCAAGGGCCGCTGCAAGTTCGGCCCGGTTGAGGGCGGCATCATCAATGCGGCCTCCCGGAAAGAAACGTTCGGAATAGGTGACGCAACCCATCGATAGGCTATCGAGAAGCAAGGTGCTCTCGCCTTCGCCGAGAATGCACTCAGTGCTGCCCCCACCGATATCAATAATGAGCGTACGCTGGTCAGCGCGGCCCATGGCCTGCGAAACGCCGAGATAAATGAGACGTGCTTCTTCACGGCCTGAGATGACCTCAATGCGCGTTCCCAGTGCTTTTTCGGCCTCTTCGAGGAATGCCTGGCTGTTTTTGGCCTCACGAAGCGCCTTGGTGCCTACCGCGCGACACTGTTCAGGGGGTAGGTCCTGAATGCGTTCGCGGAACCGCGCGAGGCAGGCGAGGGCTCTCGCTTTGGCATCCGCCCGTAACGTTTGCGATGACGAGAGGCCTGTCGCCAGCGCGACGCGTTCTCGCAGCTTGTCGACCGGCGAGAGCTGACCGTGGTCGAGCGTCGCAAGCAACATAAAAAAACTGTTGGACCCGAGGTCTATCGCCGCGACTGGCGCTGAAGTCTCTCCTACCACATCGGGCAGGTTAACTCCGAGTTGCCCACAAACCAAGGCGCGGCTTGTCGGAATGCGCTTCTGTATGCGCGATGGTCGGGGTGCGAGCGCGTGGCGCCCGTGGTATTTACCGACGTGTGAGCGAGTACGAAGGAAAAACCAAGCGGAACTGGCGTTCTTCTGTCGTGACCGAGGGAGCCGCGCGCACGCCAAACCGGGCGATGCTACGCGCGGTCGGTTTCGACGATGGCGACTTCGAGAAAGCCATCGTGGGCGTTGCGAGCGGCTTTTCTACGATCACGCCCTGTAATGCGGGTCTCGATCGCCTGGAGCACGCGGTGACTGAAGCTTTGACGCAGGCGGAGGCCAAGCCCGTGCGTTTCGGTACCATCACCATCAGCGACGGCATTTCGATGGGTACTGAGGGCATGAAGTATTCCCTCGTTTCGCGCGAGGTTATTGCCGACAGTATCGAGACGGTCTGTAACGGGCAGAGTCTCGATGGCGTGGTTGCCATCGGCGGCTGCGACAAAAACATGCCTGGGGCCATGATCGCGCTCGCTCGGTTGAATATTCCGTCACTTTTCGTTTACGGAGGGACGATCAAGCCCGGCCGGCTCGATGGGCAGGATCTGACCATAGTATCCGCATTTGAAGCCGTTGGACAGTATAGCGCTGGCAAGATCGACAAGCGCTCGCTGCTTCAGGTGGAGAAGAAAGCCTGCCCTGGCGTTGGATCCTGTGGCGGTATGTTTACGGCAAACACAATGTCCGCGGCGATTGAGGCGATGGGCATGAGCGTTAAGTACGCGTCGACCATGGCGGCGGAAGACGACGAAACGGCGGTCGCTGCCGCGGACGCTGCGCGTTTCTTGGTACGCGCCATCGACGCGGGCATTCGACCACGCCAGGTTCTCACGCGCGCAGCTTTCGAGAATGCCATTACGGTAGTGATGGCAGTGGGGGGATCGACGAACGCCGTTCTTCACCTTCTCGCTATCGCGGATGCCGCTGGTGTGTCTTTAACACTTGATGACTTTGAAGCGATTCGCAAGCGAACACCGGTTATATGCGACCTCAAGCCCTCGGGACGGTTCGTGACCGTAGACCTGCACCGTGCGGGTGGAATCCCGCAGGTCATGAAGCTCTTGCTTGACGCAGGATTGCTCAATGGCGACGCGCGGATGATGACAGGTGAGACACTTGCCGAGCGTATCAAGGACGTTCCGGGCACGCCGCCTGCGGGCCAAGATGTCATTCGGCCCCTCGCTGCGCCTATTTATGCCCAAGGGCACCTTGCTGTACTGCGCGGAACGCTCGCTCCGGAGGGTGCTGTGGCCAAGATATCCGGCGTCAAGGTGCCTAAACTCTCCGGCCCCGCGCGCGTTTTCGACTCCGAAGAAGCCTGTCTTGAAGCCATTCTTGGGGGAAAGATCCAGGCTGGAGACATTGTCGTGGTGCGCTACGAGGGACCTAAGGGTGGCCCTGGCATGCGTGAGATGCTGTCTCCAACCTCGGCTATTATCGGGGCTGGCCTGGGCGACAAGGTTGGCCTCATCACCGACGGTCGTTTTAGTGGCGGATCCTATGGACTGGTTGTGGGCCACGTAGCACCAGAAGCGGCCGTTGGAGGCCCGTTGGCTTTGGTGGAAGAAGGCGACCGCATCGTCATCGATGCCGACGCCTTGCGCCTTGATCTCGAAGTTGATGAGGCCGTTCTAGCAGAACGCCGCGCCCGCCTGGTATTGCCTGAGCCCCGCTATCGACACGGCGTGCTGGCTAAGTACCGCGCTCTGGTGGGCTCAAGCGCCCTAGGCGCCACCACCGGGACCCCTTGACACCTCTAGCCGCGCAGGCATGACGGTTTTCGCAACTGCCCCAGGTTTAGCGGAGCTAGGCTTGGGGGCCGACGATGCCTGGCGTCGGTGCCGAACCGCTAGGCGAAAGCGAGGCCCTGACGCGATACGCGGGAGCCTTGACGGGAAAAAACTAAGTGAACGCGAAGAAGAAAGGCGGCTCAGGCCCCGCCGTCGGCATCTGATCCTACGCGAGTTCGGCTTCTTTTTCGTACACCACCAGCGGTCGTTCGCCATGCGTGACGACTTCTTCGTTCACCATGACCTCCCGGATGCCCGACTGCGACGGGATATCGTACATGATGTCGAGCATAGAGGCCTCCATGATGGCGCGTAGGCCGCGGGCGCCGGTGGCGCGTCTAATGGACTCGTGCGCAACAGCCTCAAGGGCAGATTTGGAGAACTTCAGTTTGACCCCGTCCATCTCGAAAAGACGTTGGTACTGCTTGACAAGTGCGTTGCGTGGTGTCGTCAGAATGTCGATGAGCGCGCCTTCGCTCAACTCGTGGAGGGTCGCGACGACAGGTAGACGGCCGACAAACTCAGGGATAAGGCCGGCTTTAACGAGGTCTTCAGGCTGTACCTGACGTAGCAGCTCACCGACATTCCGCTCTGTCTTAGAGGTAACGGTGGCACCAAATCCAAGTGTCTTTTTGCCCACGCGACGTTCTATGATTTGATCAAGGCCGACAAAGGCACCGCCACAAATGAAGAGAATATTCGAGGTGTCAATTTGTAAAAAGTCTTGCTGAGGGTGCTTGCGACCCCCTTTTGGCGGTACGTTGGCGATGGTTCCTTCGATGATCTTGAGCAGTGCCTGCTGGACACCTTCGCCGCTGACGTCGCGAGTAATCGACGGGTTGTCGCCTTTGCGGGCTACCTTATCGATTTCGTCGATATACACGATGCCGCGCTGGGCTCGTTCGACGTCGTGGTCGGCGTTTTGCAGCAGCTGGACGATGATATTCTCAACGTCTTCGCCCACGTATCCCGCTTCCGTCAACGTAGTTGCGTCTGCAATGGCGAAGGGCACGTTGATGATTTTTGCCAATGTTTGCGCGAGCAGAGTCTTGCCGCAGCCGGTCGGCCCGAGAAGGAGAATATTCGACTTCTGCAGTTCTACGTCTTCGCGGCCCGCTTGCGACTCGATGCGCTTGTAGTGATTGTGCACCGCTACGGAGAGCACCTTTTTAGCCTGCTCTTGGCCGATAACATACTCATCGAGCGTTGCTTTGATCTCGTGGGGCTTGGGCAACGGATTGCCGGTCTGGACCGAGTCCTCGCGGTCCACCTCTTCCGCGATGATGTCGTTGCACAAGGCGATGCATTCGTCGCAAATGTAGACCGTCGGGCCCGCGATCAGCTTCTTGACCTCCCGTTGCGATTTGCCGCAAAAGGAGCAGTGAAGGTTGCCGTGGGCGTCATCTCTTCTTCGGTCTACCATGATATCTGCGCTCCCTGACTTCGGCGACCAGTTTGGGCTGCGCCTCGCGTCGCCACGACGATGTGCCCGGTCGCGTCCCGTGGCACACCAGAGCGCGAAGCCCTTGTTATAGAGTACCGCCGGCAGTGCGTTTCGGCAAGACAGCTGCCCGCCGTGCGGGGAAAACAGCCATCATTTGGTGACTTCGAGCCTCGTTGGCGCCGTAGATACAAGCTGCGGTATTCACCCGGTTTGGCGCGCTGATAGCGTGCGTGGCTGGGGGCCTATTTTTTCGAACGGGGTGAGATAACATCGTCAATGATGCCGTATGTTTTTGCATCCTCGGCGGAGAGGTAGCGGTCTCGCTCCGTATCCGATTTAATCTGCGCTTCCTTCTGACCGGTGTGCTCGGAAAGGATTTGGTTCATGCGTTGGCGCAGCAGGATGATCTCGCGCGCGTGAATCTCGATATCACTGGCCTGACCACGGGTCCCACCGAGCGGCTGGTGGATCATCACCCGGCTGTTTGGCAACGCCTTGCGCATGCCTTTGGCGCCTGCCGCAAGCAGCCAAGCCGCCATGGAAGCGGCCTGGCCGAGGCAAACGGTTGAGACGGGGCAGCGTACGTACTGCATCGTGTCATAAATCGCGAGTCCAGCGGTAATGACGCCGCCCGGGCTGTTGATGTAGAGCGTAATTTCCTTGTCCGGATCTTCGCTTTCAAGGAAGAGCATTTGGGCGATGATAATGTTGGCCACATCATCATTGACTTCAGTTCCCAAGAACACGATGCGGTCCTTGAGCAAGCGAGAAAAGATGTCCCAGCTACGCTCGCCGCGGTGCGTGGTCTCAACAACTTGGGGGTAGGGAATAAATCCGGTTTCGCGTGGCATCATCGCTCCTTAGACTCGCGTGTGGCTTGGCGTTCGAGTGTAGACGCTAGGAACCGTAGCATGCACGTAGAAATTGCTCGCTAGGCAAAACGCACCTCTCGTTTCGGCTGCGGGACGCGCTACAGCGCCCGGGAGACGCAGCTCACTGGGGCCCGAAGGAGGAGGGTGGTAGGTCGGGATGCCTCGGTCAGTTAAAAGCGCACGTTTGCCGGAAGTTCAAGTTGAGCTTGGTCGCAAAGATGGCGCAGAATCTTGTCGGTGATGATCTGGCTCTCGAGGGCATCCTGGCCGTCTTTTTCCTGAGCATAGCGTGCACGAACGGCTGCGGGATGTTTGCCTTCGCGTTCCGCTTCCTGGGCAACAAGCTGATCGATCTCTTCCTGACTGGCAGAAATAGATAGTTTGTCTGTGAGGGCGGAAAAAATGACGGCCTTCTGCACAGCCAACTTGGCTTCTTCGGCGCCCGTCTCCTCCATAACCCGCTTGAAATCGAACTCGCCCGCCTCGCCGGACTCTTGGTGTGCCTTGAAGAGCTCAATGGCTTTGTTGAAGCCCGCGCCACTCTTAAGCGCAGCTTGTTTCTGGCGTTCCACCAGGCTAGGCGGTACCTCAACCGGGTTGAGGCCAACGAACGCATCAAGAATAGCTTTGCGGTACGCCATTGCGGCAGCGTCCTTTCGCTCTTGAAGCATGTCTTCGCGCAGCTTGTCTCGCAGCGCTTCAAGGGTCTCTTTATCACTGGTGTCCTTGGCGAAGTCATCGTCGAGCTCAGGAAGTTCCAGTCGCTGGACGCTTCGAATCACCACCTCAAACTTGCGCTCGCCTTGGTCTTCGCGTTCCTCGACAACCACGGTTTCACTTGCACGTTTCCCAATCAGCGCCGTCTCGAGATGCTCGGGTAGCTTGCCTGCGCCAACTTCAATGGGCAGCTCGTCAATGGTTTTGTCCGGTGCGGCATTGCTCATGTCAGCGGAAGCACCCTGCCAAAGCTTGATGCTTGCAATAACCCGATCGCCGCTCTGTACCAGATGGCCTTCCTCGGTGCCGACGTACTCACCGGCGTCGCTACGCAGCGCCTCAAGGCGCTGGGCCACCTCCTCGTCAGTCACGCTCACGTCTTCAAGCTTGGCAGACAGGCCCGCATAGTTGAAGTCAGTCATGCGTGGCAGGACCTCGACGCGGACTGAGTACTCGAGTGGAGCGCCCTCGGGGGCCTCGATGCGTTGCAGTACGGGGGCACTCACCACGTTGATAGAGCGCTCACGCATGGTCTCGGTAAGCGATTTGTCGATAAGATCCTGATTGACCTGAGCGCTGACTTGGCCCGCATAGAGCTTTTTTACCAACTGTAGTGGTGCTTTTCCTGGCCTAAAGCCCTTCACAGCGGCTTTCGGAGCGAGGCGTTTGAACGCTTGCTCGCGCGCCAGACTCACATCAGTCCACGGCAACAGGACTTCAATATCAAAAAGAACCGGGGAGACTTCGTTTACTTTTACCTGCATGACGTTGCTCAAAATTCCCCAAGAGCTTAGGCCAACTTGCTGATCAAGCAATGTCCGGACGCGGTCTTGCTGGGGTAAGCGTGTAGGCGGCGGCATTTTTACAAAACGCACCCGGGTCTTCGGGAGTGAATCCCGCAAGCCCTCTCCCGATAACCTAAAGCTGCGCGTGGGGCCTCACCGCCCACTTGCTCTTTGGCGCGGCTTTTCGCTTTCTCGACCCCCGAACGCTTACTTGCGAGGCAGTGCGTTAACGAATCATCCATCTACTCGCTCCCGTGCCGGGGGTGCCTCTTTCGAAGATCAGCCGTCAGATACACGCGAGCAGAGCCGCGCCAGCCATACCGGTCGCTGCTCCGATGCGAGCTTGCAAAAACGTAGCCGTTCGGGGGGGCTAGCGTGCTCCTGGCTTGTGGGGACGGCGTGTGATAGTTCGCGCCGGTGCCATTCGCGTCTACGTCCGCGCTGCCCGCGCCGCCCCTGTGGCGCAAGCATATTGGTGAGCTGAGCCACGGCTGTGCAGCCAGATGGTTGTGCGGGCGCGTCGCCGCGCCGCTTGGTAATGTGACCGGCGCTGCGCTGCGTAGGCACGCTTTGCTGCTTCTCGGCGGCTGCGCGTGTTGGTGCCTCGCCGTGCCGGGACTTGTTGTGGCGCAAGCCGAGCCAGCGGAAATTTACGACAGCGGCGAGGGTGCCATGGGGCCCTCTGACGCCGCTTCTCCGACAGAGTTTGAAAGCGCTGAGGAAAGCGGTTCGAATATCGCCCTTGAGGAAGGGCCGCGTGAAGCGCGCGACGCCTACGATCCCGAGGAGGATGCCGACGATGCGCAGGAATGGCTGAGTGAGGAAGTCTCCGAAACGGAGGACTCTCTTAGCTTAGAGCGACCGGCCCAAATGCCGATTATCGCGCCCAATACGCTGCTGGAGTCCGATGGGGATGAGGCGAGCGATGCTGAGGGAAACGCGGCTGAACCCGAGGCGCCGCGTTCCTTTGCAAGCAAGCTCGGTAGTTGGTTTTCCGGTCGCAATGCCATCGCTCTTGGGACCGAAACCGGAAGGTCACCAAGCGGCGACATTTCACGAATCGAGGAGCCGCTCGGGCCACAGCCGATTCTCACGCTACATGGATACTTTCGTACCCGAGGCGAGATCTATCGGCACTTCGATCTGAATCGCCCGCCGATTCCCGGTGCGGCGGGCAATGTCCCGTTCTCCCGCTTTCGCCCATTGGAAGATGGCGTGAGCCCCATTGGAGGTTGCGGTGCAGAGCCTGAGCTCGACCCGTCGGTTGCCAGCCCGTGCGGCGGCAACGCGTTGCGGTTCGCCAATATGCGCTTCCGTATCGAGCCGACGCTCACGGTCAACGAGCACATCAAAGTGCACATGACGATCGACGCGCTGGATAACGTAGTGCTTGGGTCAAACCCCGATGCAAGTCTATTTTCACGCAGCGGTGGCGATATCACTCGCGCTGAAGTCCCTCGGGTTCCGAGCGAATTTGCGACCACCTCTGCGGTATCACCGAGCGCGGGGGTTAACAGTGACCGAGACGCGCTGCGCGTGCGCCGCGCCTGGGCGCAGGTGGGCGACCGCGATATCGGTGAATTGCGTTTCGGCCGTATGCCATGGCATTGGGGTCTCGGCGTCTTTGCCAACGCGGGCAATGATATCGATGATGACTTTGGCAGCGATGTTGACCGTGTCCTCGGCATGGTGCACCTCTTTGGGTTTACGCTCGCGGCGTCCTATGACTTCGCAGCGCGCGGGGTGACGCGCTACGCCCTGAATGACCCAGATTATTTCCAGCTCGACGCCGGCGAGAAGGACGACGTCAACCAGTTCATGTTTGCGGTCGCCAGACGACTCGATGCGACTGCTCAAGAGAAGCGTCTAAGTTCGGGCGGTGTTGTGGTGAATGGCGGCTTGCAGTTTGTGCGGCGCTCCCAGTTTCTTTCCGCAACGGGTGTGCGCAGTGCATTCGTGAGTGATGATCTCGCGGGTTCGCAGCTTGTGCGCCGAAACGCGTGGGAAATCGTACCTGATGCGTGGTTTCAACTCCTGTGGAAATCGTTCCGTTTTGAGACTGAAGCCGTGCTGTCTTACGGAAAAATTGAAAATATCGGCATCACAGATTTCAGTGAAGATAACCTGACCATGCTGCGGTTTGGCTTTGCCGCAGAAAGTGAACTCCGCCTGCTCGACGACAAGTTGGGCATCTACTTCGACACGGGTTTTGCAACCGGCGATGCGGATACCGATGGCCTCAGCACCCAAGAGAATCTTTGGCAGCAACGCACGGATGATCGCCGCATCTCGACCTTCGCGTTTCATCGCAACTATCGTATCGACCTTATCTTGTGGCGAAATATCCTCGGTCATGTGGCGGGGGCTTACTACTTTCGGCCTGGGGTCAGCTATGATTTCATCAAAACGCCCTTCGGACGGCGTGCTGGCGGTCGCTTCGACTTAATCTACTCCCGCGCCGCTGAGCGTGTTCAGACCTACGGTGCTGACCCAAACCTTGGTGTCGAGCTTAACGCTTCGCTCTACTTCATGGGCGAAGGCGGACCGAACATGCACGACGGTTTCTTCTCGATGGTTCAATACGGCGTACTCTTCCCACTCGCAGGCATGGGATTTCCATCTAACAACGGAATCGACGTGTTCCCCGAGGGAAATCCAAGTCTCGCCATCGCACAAACGGCACGCTTGCTTCTTGGCGTGCGTTTTTAGGGTAATCTCGGGGGGTTGTGAGCAAGCCGCGCCACATG
>SLQV01000153.1 GCA_007131285.1 Myxococcales bacterium | reverse complement strand
TTCTAACTCGCGTTAGATAAAGACTTATTCGACGATGGATGTCTCCATAGCTGCGTCGGGCGTTTCGCCGTCATCGTCTCCGCAAGCGGTAAAAGCGACCGAAGCCGCAACTGCCAAAACCAAAAGTGCCCACATATTCAACGTTGTTTTTGTCATTTCAAGTTCTCCTCTGCTAATCACGCCAGGACCAAAGCCCCTAGTGATGCCTAAGCATCACGCACCTCTGACCGGTATGCAAGTCCTTCGATTCAAAATCATCTATCAAAACCTGCGACAGGACCCGCCACCGGGCGAAACCTTAACACAGTTCAAGCGATGACACAACAACCTGGAAAACAGTGGCGCTGCGGTGGCGTAAAAAGCCTAGCCTCGCTGTTTTCCTCAAAATCGGGTGCAAGAAAAAGATCGGTTATCATTGCTACAAAGTCGCGATTCGTGCCAACCGTCGGGATCCGATGATACGCAAGCTTCCGGGCCTCGACGACCTGACGCAACTCGTGATCGAGATCCCATACTATTTCCATGTGGTCTGAGACAAAGCCTATTGGAGCCACCACAACGCGTCTTATCTCGGATATATTTATGGTTTTAACGAGTTCCACTACGTCGGGACCAAGCCAAGGCTGCGTTGGCGGACCACTTCGGCTCTGAAATGCCAGCTGCCAGCGCGTGAGGCCGAGCGCTTCGGCTACGTAAGCAGCCGCACCCCTGAGTTGATTCGTGTAGGGACCAGAAGCAGCCATCGATTCTGGAATGCTGTGGGCGGTAAACAGGGTGAGCGTGCCTGACGCCGCAGCTCCAGCGGCTTGCAATGAAGCAATTTGTGGCAACAGGAATCCGCGGTGATTGTAAAATTGCGGCAATTTGACAATTTCTGGAGCGTTGGCCCCTACCTCACCACATGCTTTTTCAATGTCTTCGCGATACTGCCTACATCCGGAGTAGGAGCCAAACGCTGACGTCACGAATGCGCCAACTCGCTTAACGCCGAGAGAAGCTAGTTCTGCGACGGCATCGCTAATAAATGGTTTCCAGTTTCGGTTCCCCCAAAGCAAAGGCACCGAAATACCTTTTTGCGCAAACGACGTCTTGATTGCAGCTAAAAGCGCACGGTTCTGATCGTTAATCGGACTCTTGCCTCCGAAGTGATAGTAGTGCTCGGCCACCGCCTCGAGGCGTGCATCCGGTATCCGGCGCCCACGGGTCACCTGCCGAAGAAAAGGCATGACGTCTTCGGGCTTCTCCGGACCTCCGAAAGATACAAGCAAAAACGCATCAAAACGGCCGGGAGGCACTGTTGGCAACTGCTCTTCAACCACCTGCGCAGCCTAGCGAAGCCGCTGAAGCTTTGTCTAGGGGTATGCGGCCTAGCATAGAGCTGCTAACACTCGCGCTACGATGACGTTCGACGCATGGGCCAGCGAAACCTTCGACGATTCCTTCCGAATTAGCGTGAAAGTCAGGCAAACGCTGTTTGCCGAATCCAGCCCGTACCAGAAAGTGGAGGTATTCGATACCGAACGCTGGGGCCGCGTGCTCATGATCGATGGTCTCTTTATGACCAGCGAACGCGACGAGTTTGTCTATCACGAGCTACTTACGCATCCCGCCCTATGTTCGGCACCAGCCATCTCACGAGTTGTAATAATCGGCGGT
Organism: Myxococcales bacterium; assembly: GCA_007131285.1. Classification (GTDB taxonomy): domain Bacteria; phylum Myxococcota_A; class Polyangia; order Polyangiales; family SLQV01; genus SLQV01. The sequence continues at coordinate 8,090 of SLQV01000153.1, read as the reverse complement.
GGCGACGGCGGATGCGCGCGCGAAGTCCTGCGCCACCCCGAGGTTCAGAGCGTTTCTTTAGTGGAAATAGATCGATTGGTCGTTGAGGCCTCCCAAAAGTTTCTTCCCTCAATCGGCACAGCCTGGGATGACCCGCGTCTCGAAGTGCGTATCGAGGATGGCGTCGAGTACATTGCGAACCTGCCGCCCGCCAGCACCGATGTGATTCTTCTCGACAGCAGCGACCCGGTGGGCCCTGCAGAGGGACTTTTCAACGCCACGTTTTTCGCCGCCTGCAGACGTGCGCTCAAGCCAGGAGGCGTTTTGGCCCTCCAAAGCGGCTCCCCCTTTCTCATGCCAAAGACTTTTCGAGACACACAGCGCGTGATCGCGGAAAGCTTTGGGTGCGTTGAACCCTATTTCGCTAACGTCCCTCTATATGGGTCCGCCATATGGTCTTGGACGTACGCAAGTGACCAAGCAACTCGCTACCCAAAAATCGCGCAACGATGGGGATCAATCGCTGAAACTTGCAAGTATTACAATCTGGACATCCACGATGCGGTCTTCGCCGCGCCAACTTACGTGAGACGCCTACTCAGATAGCGCGCTGGCCTCAGCCAGCCTTTACACACGGCAGCATAAGCGCGGCCGCTCCCACACTTGCGCGTCGTCATTCAAAAGACCCCGGTCTATCAGCCCGCGGCGCGCCCAGGACGAATAGAGCCCGAGTGCGCCTTTAAACCATACTTCTCAAGCTTATAAATCAAGGCCCGTCTGGAAATTCCCAAGCGCCTCGCCGCATGAGTCTGGTTGAAGTTTGCATCGGCCATGGCTTGCTCGATTGCATGGCGCTCAAGCGAGTCGACATGCTGCTTGAGCCGGGCTTGGCCCCGTACCACTGGCGCAGATGCCTCGCTCGAAACCTCACCAATGGGCAAATGTTCGATATGAATGGATCCTTGCCCGGCCAAACGAAGTGCACGATCAAGCACCACCTGCAGTTCCCGCACATTTCCAGGCCAATCGTGGGTAGCAAGGTGAGCCATTGCCGACACAGACAGACGATGAGAGGAGCCTGGCGCCAGCCGCTCAAGGGAACTCATCGCTATGGGAATCAAATCCATGGGTCGCTGGCGCAACGCCGGGATTGAGAGACACGTAAATGACGCGATTAATGAAGCAAGCTCGCCGTCAATACGCTTACGACTCACCAGCTCACCTAGACTCTCGCTGAGCAAGCAAGCGACCCACTTCGGTGCCGCCGACAGCGATAACCGCCGTGCGATCATAGACTGCTCAAGCGGTGGCAAAAGGTGCGGATCAATAAGCACAAGACTGGGCTCGATGTCGCCGCGTAGCGCGCGCTCGAATTCCACAAGACCCGCGAGCCCCTGCACCTCTACCCACTCAGCACCCTGGCCAAAGACCTTCGCGTGCACAGCATGCGCAAGCGAGCGCTTACCCGCTCCGGGCTCGCCCTCGATGAGCACAGGCAAACTCGATTTGGCTAGCTCCTCAGCTTTTTCAACGAGCCGAGACATGCGCATGTCCGTCGCAATAAAGTGCCCTCCAAAACGCCGCCCCTCGTCTCCCCGCAAACCCGCGAGCGCCGCAGCGAGAAGCGAGTCTAAGTCATTGCCCCGAGCAGGATGCGCAGCGCACGAAGTCTTAATGACTCGGTTGCGCTCGAACACCCGGTCGATAATGGCACCGGCTTCTGACTCAGTGGTTTCAGGAAGATAGAACTCCAGAACTGAAGCGGCGAATGCGCCAACCACGTCTCCCGGTCGCAACTTGAGCAAGTCGCGTAACGTCTCTTGTTCACGTCGGACCTGTCGAAGTTGAACCAGAGCGAGCGTTCCGCCATGCAGAGGGCGCCCTCGGCGCGCAAGCTCCTCACGAACCCGAGCAACAAACGCGTCGTGGGAAAGCACTCGTAGCCGGCCTGACTCCTCGGGTGCCCACGGAACCGCGGCTAGCGCGAGGCTGCCTAACTGCAATTCCTCGCCAGGCTCCAACAGCAAGCCGTCTGGCTTCATCAGGGCAACATCGCCATTACCCCGCCCCAAGCCTAGGCCAGCGCTAGTTTCGGCCGCCAGCGGATCTCCCACCACTTCCTGCGCCCCGCGCAGCTGATTTCCCGGAGCAATCCACCAAACCCGAATCCGAGCGCCAGCCTCGCACTCCACGCGCACCCCCGATGACGGGGAGGATGCCCGTTTGTCGTGACCACTGCGCTGAGAAGCCCTAAAAACCTTTGACGCAGATTCAGGCTGAGCCGACCGATCTTGCACGCTAGACGCGAAAGCATCCGCCTCATTTGACGCACCAGACAGCTTCCGCCGAACCATACTAGGCTCCCCGGGATTACTACCGCTTTGCAGCGCACTACCGATTCGGTCAGACAGCAACCGCTCCGCGGCGCCGCCCGTATCGATAACGATGTGGTCGCCAGGCCGGAGCACCCGCACCTCAGCAGACCCGCCCCAACGGACCACAACAACTGCGGGAATGGCGGGAGAAGCGCCGAGCGCGCGTTGCCTCGTCCCATCGTTGTCGTCGGCGGCGACGCCCAGCGCGGAACGCGCAAAGACCCCAGATACATCCCTCTGAACGACGGAAGGGCTCGCTGTCTTTTCACCACTCAAGGGAGAATCGCCTATGGCTGATGCCTCAACGTCAGCTTTCGTCGTGAGCGAATCGCCCACCGCGCCCTCCGTACTGTGACCCACATCGCCCATTATCAGCAATCAGCCCACGGCACCTTGGGCATGTTTCCTCGGCGGCTCACGAAAGCCCCCGATCAGCTAGGCTTCGTAATCTAGCATCGCTTTACGATTATTACCAGTATCAGCATTGCACGAAGCCCCCGAAAACATTCAGAAGGGGCCTTGCAATGTACACAGGATATAATATTATATAAATATCAAATGCCCTCGCCTCCACTCGCTGCTCAAGTGAGAGCCCAAGCTCCTTTCGACTACGTCTTGGTCGAAGGCCTGGAGTCTGTCGCCTTGGCGAGCTCCACAGGGGAGCAGCATTTTGAATCTGCGGGGCGCGCGCTTGAGAGCATCGGCACCATCACCGCGCTCACGTGGCGGGACGCCCCACTTGGAACACGTGCCTTGCAAGTCACTGGGCACGATGGCGCACTCAAAAACGTTCAAATTTTGAGTGTAGAGGGTACGACAACCAGTGCCCTGAGCTCGAGTGACAGCGTGTTCGAACTAAACGCTCGCGTTCGCCACGACCTCGCCAATGTATTGCAGGCTGCCTTATTGGCTCTCGACGTGCCCGCCCTCACGCTCGCGGAGCAAGAAACTCAGCGACAGCGCATTCGTTCAAGCCTTCGTGGTGCGCAGCGCGTGCTCGACCTGCTGAGTAGACCAAGCACACATGCCACCCACGGCCCTAACCCGTCGGCAAACCTAGCATCTGAACTTCATCACGTTGCGCGGTCATTAGAAGCTGTCGCCGAGTCACGTCGCGTCGAGCTAGAGGCGACCTTCAATGTGGCAACCAAGATTCAGAGCTGGGCTGCGAGCGAGCTATCGGCCTTTTTCTTCAACCTTGGGCTCAACGCCGTACAAGCGGGTCGCCCAGGCGACGCGGTACGACTTAGTGCCGAGGCCGGGCCAGAGAGCTTCGAGTTTACGGTATCGGATACCGGACCGGGGATTCCAGATGAACTCAAGGAGGCCGTGTGGGAGGGCGGAGTCTCAACGAAAGCCCGAGGCTCGGGCATCGGGCTTCAGATAGTAAAAGCGACCACCGCGAGACTTGGGGGCACTCTCACCTGCGTCACCTCAACCACCGGAACGACAATGCGGCTGGTTGTCCCTCGGGCACGCATGGCGTGCGGAGAAGAACGAGAAAACGCCGCATGCAATTTGGCTTCAGAGCAACTTTATGCACGCAGTATTAGCGTGAGTGATCGGCTCCCCTGTGGCGGAACCTTTGAGGACTTTAGCGGAAACGACCGTGATATTTGCAACCCAAGCGCCTCGGGCGACGCACGTCGCGTCGCTCGAGTGCACTCGGGAATCGTCCACCACGCCGCACAGCCTGTGGCGTGGATCATTGAAGACAACCCCGCCTTGTGCGCCATGCTTTCGCTCATTCTCAAAAACGAAGGCTACGACGTACGGGCGACGCCGACACTGCACCAAGCGTACGCACAGCTAGATGCGATCTCGCCGAGCGTGGTCTTTGTGGACCGCGAGCTACCCGATGGCGACGGCATCGCGTTGCTCAAAGCGCTGGCCCTTAAGCGAAGAAATGCACAGCTTATCGAAATGAGTGGTCTCGACAGTATTGACCACGAAGGACGCTGGAAATTTCTGCGAAAACCCTTTGACGTCGATGCTCTCATCGACTTACTCCCGAATGCCCGAGGGCAGGTAGCGCTACGCTAGGTTAAGCCTCTAGCACGCGCCCCGCTCCTTCGAAGCCGCGACCGCGCATTGTCCGCGGCAATCACTTCCGGGTGGCATAGAGCATGGAGTGCGGGCTAGGGTCCATCGGGTGACGCTTTCTTTTCTCGATAGCAGCCTCATCCTTTTTTACTTCGCTGCGGTTCTACTCATTGGCGTATACTTCGCGCGCAAGCACAGTTCGTCAGACGACTACTTTCTCGCAGGACGGCGCTTGGGCTGGGGCGTAATCGGCTTTTCGCTTTTCGCCTCCAACATTTCAAGCACAACGCTTATTGGGCTAGCCGGTGAAGCCTACTCGACGGGAATTGCCGTTTCCGCCTACGAATGGATGGCGGCCGTTATCCTTGTATTCTTCGCGATTTTTGTCGCGCCATACTATATTCGCGCACGCATCTACACGATTCCCGAGTATCTAGAACGCCGGTTTCGACCAGCATGTCGCTACTACTTCTCGGCCCTCACAATAATCAGCAGCGTGTTCGTCGATACCGCCGGGACGCTCTACGCGGGCGCGCTGGTTGTTAATCAGTTCTTCCCCGCCATTCCAATGTGGCAATCCGCGGCGGCACTGGCCGTCGTGGCGGGATTCTACACTGCGGCCGGTGGCCTGTCTGCCGTCGTGTATACCGACGTCATTCAAGCCGTCGTTTTATTGGTTGGCTCTTCGGTTATCGCTTACCTGTCGCTCGAACGCGTCGGCAGCTTTGCGAACGTTGCCGCAAGTGTCGATCCCAGCATGCTAAGCCTGATCCAGCCCGCCGATCATCCAACAATGCCGTGGCCAGGTTTGCTTTTTGGTGTACCCATTCTCGGTTTCTATTTTTGGTGCACCAACCAATATATCACCCAGCGGATTTTGGGCGCCCGGGACGTTAGCCATGCACGGTGGGGCGCCATCTTTGCCGGACTTCTTAAAACCGTTGTCCTCTACATCATGGTGTTTCCAGGTGTCATGGCCGTACAAATGTTTCCGGGGTTAGAGCGACCGGACTATGTTTTTCCGACACTGGTCAGTGAGCTGTTGCCCAACGGGCTGCGGGGCCTGGTACTTGCCGGCTTCATCGCAGCTATCATGTCGAGCCTCGACTCTACATTAAATTCGGCCTCGACCTTGGTGACCATCGACTTTATCCAGAAAGCCAAACCGCAGCTTTCGGATCGCGCTCTCGCGCGTATCGGTCGCATCACCACGATCACGGTGATGCTTGTGAGCGTTGCGTGGATTCCCGTCGTCGCGAGCGCCGACACGCTTTTCGAGTACCTTCAAGAGAGCCTCTCTTACCTCGTGCCACCGGTGGTCGCCATTTTCCTTTTGGGGATGTTTTGGAAACGCACAACAGGGACTGCAGCGTTGGTCGGCCTCATCGGAGGGCATGCGCTTGCGATTTTGACTTTTCTGGGTCGTTTCGCCGTGAGTGCCGCCGGAAACGAGGCTTCGGCTGGAGGGTTCACGCGAGCCGCTCGCTGGGTATCGGATAGCTCATTCGGTCTTTTTGAGGTTCATTTTCTATACGTTGCGATATTCCTATTTTGCGTGTCAGTGGCGACGGTAGTGATTGTCTCACTGCTCACTACCGCCCCTGACCTTCAGCAGACCCGTGAGTACACGTGGTCCAGAACGGTTATCTCCAAAAGCACTTCAGAACAGACGCTTCTGCCTTGGTATCAAGACTATCGCCTGCACGCTGCCGTGGTACTTTTGGTCGTTGCGGTGATGGTATGGGTTCACCGTTAACCGTTCTGCCGCACTCCGGCAGAGATGCCTCTGAACCTCAAGGCTCAAGTGAAGTACCCGAGCCATGGCGTGAAGACGCTCGCGCCACGATCCGAACACTTGCGGAGCTTGAACGCGTGTTGCGCCTCAGTGACGAGGAGCGCGCCGGCATTGAAGCGTGTGCACGGGCCGGGCTCCCACTCGCCATTACGCCACATTACCTAAGCCTCTGCGATCCACATGACCCGAGCTGCCCCATTCGCAGGCAATGCGTGCCCTCGAGCCGGGAGCAGCACGTTGCGAAGGGCGAGCTCCTGGACCCCCTTGGAGAAGAAACTTACACCGTCGCTCCGCATCTGGTGTCTCGATATCCAGACCGGGCTCTGCTTCTGGTCACCGATCGGTGCGCGCTCTACTGTCGCTTCTGCACGCGGTCGCGGCTCGTAGGCCAAGGGAGCGGTGCTGTTCGCTTGCAGGAGCTTGAACCGGCCTTCGCTTGGCTCGACGCCCACCAAGAAGTTCGCGAGCTGATCGTCTCTGGTGGTGAGCCGTTGCTGATGAGCGAGTCGCGGCTTGATGCGCTCTTCGCTGCGCTGGCCGAGCGTCCACACCTCGACGACGTTCGCGTAGCTTCGCGTCTCCCTGTCACGTTGCCCTCGCGCATCACCCCAGCGCTTTGTCGTTCGTTACGGCGTCTACCTTCCTTGTGGCTGATGACTCACTTCAATCACCCCAAAGAGATCTGCTCCGCAAGTGCTCGTGCCTGCGCACAGCTCGTCGATGCGGGCATTCCAATACTTAATCACACCGTACTGATGCAAGGAATCAATGACGATCCAGATACGCTGACCGCCCTCTTCCGAGGCCTGGTACGCATGCGGGTTAAGCCCTACTACCTGCTTCAAGGCGATGTCATCGTGGGCAGCTCGCATTTTCGAACACCGCTCGAACATGGATTGCAGCTCATGGAAACGCTTCAAGGGCGGCTGAGTGGCATCGCGCTGCCCAAGTTTGTCGTCGATACCCCTGGCGGCGCGGGCAAAGTCCCCCTAGAACCGCGCTATCTGGAGCGAAGCGAATCGGGCCAGCACACGCTGCGGACCTTCCGCGGGGAGCGAGTTACCTACCCTGACCCCTAGGTCGGAAGCGCTTCGGGCCCGGTCCGCGACCCAAGCACAGGACAGTGCCGTCACTCCCTCACGGGGCGACGCGGCGGCGTTGCCGGAGGCTCAATGCGATCGTAGAGACCGATGCTGGCGCTCAAAAGCAAAACGTATAGATGGGTGTTTCGGAGAAAAAGATGCAGCAGGTAATGCGGATCACGCGCACGAACGTTGCGCTCAAGGTTGTAATGGCGCTCTCAGGTTTGCTCCTGTTTGGCTTTGTTGTCGGTCATATGCTTGGCAACTTGCAGCTCTACGCAGGTCCAGAAACCATCAACAGCTACGCCGCCTTGCTGAAATCCATGCCGGGCTTGCTGTGGGCTGCACGCATTGGCCTACTGGTACTAGTGGCGGCACATGTGATCTGCGCGACGATCCTAGCGACACGGAATGCCGAAGCTCGCTCTACGCCTTACCGCAAGCCCAAACATCAGCGTTCGACCTACGCGTCACGCACAATGTATTGGAGTGGACCGATTCTCGCATTTTACATAATCTACCACCTTGCCCATCTCACCCTAGGTTACGCACCGCACGCATGGAGCCATACCGACGTCTACAGCAACGTGGTGCTGGGATTTCAGCAACCGCTCATCGCCGGCATCTACATTGTCGGGAACCTCGCGCTTGGCCTCCATTTGTATCACGGGCTTTGGAGCCTGTGTCAGTCTCTAGGACTGAGCCATCCCCGCTACAATCGATACCGTACGCTGATTGCCACCTGCGCGGCTCTCGTGGTGACCATAGGCAACGTATCTTTCCCCGTGTCTGTTCTTCTTGGTCTGGTGACCCTTG
>SLQV01000197.1 GCA_007131285.1 Myxococcales bacterium | reverse complement strand
GGGCCCCGCAGCCACGCGCGCGCCGGGACCCCGGCCCACCGGGACGCGCCCACCGTGCGCCCGCTCCCGGCCGCCGCCGGGCTCAATCTCTTCCTTCACCGTAGTAGGCCGCGCAACCGCAGCGATCCCTTTGGGCCTACGCGAGACCGTCGATGAAACGCGACACGCCCATGCGCGACGGAGCAATCGGCGCGTGACTCCGAGAGCATCAGGCTCCTAGTGATGGTTTCCCTGGGAGTCCTGATGCTCGACCCGAGCCTTGAGAGGATCGCGGAGTGTAACTGGGTTAAAGTAGAGCTGATCCAGCACCGAGTAGATGCCAGCAGCGCAGACGTAAATTAGCAGCGCCCAGTACACGGAGACAAGCGTGCGGCGGAGCCGCTTGCCAGGTGCGCGCTCGCTGGCAGCGCCAGTCACGGTCTTGTCCTGTTGATCGCTCGGTGGTCGGAACAGGTAGGTCGTTCGTCTCTAAGCTCCAGGGGAACGAGCCGACGCGCGGGCATGGTATCGGTTGCTGGCCGCGTCTCCCTTGGGCCCATGCCTGAATGCCACTGAGTCATCATTCCGGTGTCCTATCGCAGGATGCATCCGCGGCGAGTGTGGCTTCGCTGCGGCGCGCGTTCAGCGTGCGCGCGGTGACGGTGATGACGGATCCCTGCCTAGCCTCGCGCCGACGTCCAAGCCACGTCAGCAGCACCACGAAGCAAGCAACGACCACCAAGCCAGCGATGAGCAGCAACGCAAGTGCCCAATAGAGAACGCCAGCTACCATCGCTTAACACCGCCTAACTCGGGCCTTGGCGGCCGTTGCGCCCGCGCGCGCGATAGGTGCGCTGGGGGGCGTCAGATTTCCAGGCATGTCCGGCGTGCTTGTTCCTGACGAGGCGACGGGCCCACCGCCGGCGCCCGGTGCGGAGCTTGGACGGGCGGGCTGCTCGCCCTCTGGCTCCAGCGCGTGCGCCAGAACATCTTCCATGCGCGACACCGGCCAGAAGGCCAGTGTTTCGCGGATTTCCTGAGGAACATCATCCAGATCAGGCGTGTTCCGTTCTGGAATAATCACGTTTTTGATGCCGGCCTGATGAGCGGCCAGAACCTTTTCCTTGATGCCGCCTACGGGCAGTACCCGGCCGCGGAGGGTAATCTCGCCGGTCATCGCAACATCGTGACGAACCCGGCGTCCCGAAAGCAACGACACAAGCGCGGTCATCATGGTTACGCCAGCGCTGGGACCATCTTTGGGCATTGCACCCGCGGGAATGTGAATGTGGAGATCGCTTTTCTCAACAAAGTCCTCGGGAATGCCCAGACTCTTGGCCCGCGCTCTGACAAAACTCAGCGCGGCCTGCGCGGATTCCTTCATGACTTCGCCGAGCTGACCGGTCAGCTGAAGCTTGCCGGTGCCCACCATGCGCGAAGCCTCGATGAAGAGAATCACGCCGCCGACGCTCGTCCAAGCCAGGCCCGTGGCCACGCCCGGCTCCTCGGTGCGTTCAGCAACCTCCGACGTGAAGCGCACAGGGCCGAGATAGGGCCTTAGCCCTTCCGCCTCTTCAACCTGCCACGGACCCTCTTCGCCCTCCGCGACCTTGACGGCAATGCCGCGAATGACCGTAGCGAGTTGACGCTCCAAGTTGCGCACGCCGGCTTCGCGTGTGTAGTGGTCGATTACAGCCTCGAGTGCGGCCGCATCCAGGTCGAGTTGGTCAGCACGTATGCCGTGTTCATCGAGCTGTTTCGGCAACAAGTGTTGCCGCGCAATCTCGTGTTTTTCGCGTCGCGTGTACCCAGGAATCTCAATGATTTCCATGCGGTCACGGAGGGGAGCGGGAATGGTATCGCCGACGTTGGCGGTCGCAATAAACATGACCTTTGAGAGATTGTAGGGCACCTCGAGATAGTGATCGCTGAAGGTGTCATTTTGCTCAGGGTCGAGCACCTCGAGAAGCGCCGCCGACGGATCGCCCCGGAAGTCATGACCGATCTTGTCGATTTCATCGAGCATAAAGACCGGATTCACCGTGCCAGCCTTTTTCATGCCCTGAATGACCTGGCCCGGCAGGGCACCGACATAGGTGCGCCGGTGCCCGCGAATGGCGGCTTCGTCGTGGACGCCGCCTAAACTCAGACGAACGAACTTGCGCCCAAGTGCCCGAGCGACCGATCGTCCGAGCGAAGTTTTGCCGACACCAGGCGGCCCGATAAGGCAGAGGATCGGACCCTTCTTGTCCTTCTTGAGTTTGCGTACCGCGAGGTACTCGACAATACGCTTCTTAACTTTCTCGAGTCCGGCGTGATCTTCTTCAAGTACTGAGCGCACCTGATTGATTTCGAGGTTGTCCTCGGTTTCTGCGTGCCACGGCACGTCGAGTAGCCAGTCGATGTAGGTGCGCACGACCGTGTACTCGGCGGAACCTACCTGCATTGCGCGCAGGCGCTTGAGTTGCTTGCGCGCAACTTCGTCGGACTCTTGGCTCAGTTTGCCCTCGGTGATGCGCTCTTCCAATGCGTCAAGGTCACCGGGATCGCCCTCTTCTTCGCCGAGCTCCTCTTTAATCGCTTTGAGCTGCTGCCTCAGCACATATTCGCGCTGATTCTTGCCCATCTCCTCTTTAATTTGAGAGTTGATACGCTCTCGCATCTTAAGGATCTCGAGCTGGCGCGTGAGCAGCCGCAGAACCTTACGGATTCGCTCTTTTGCATGAAGTGTCTCGAGGAGCTGTGCTTTCTCGGCGATGGGCGCATCGAGATTGGCTGCCACAAGGTCGGCAAGCTGGCTCGGTTCATCGATGGAATCGATGAGCGAGCCCGCTTCGCGCGGCAACTCGGGCATGAGCTGGATGACCTGTTTTGCGATGTCACGGAGGCTCATGGCCAACGCTTCGCTCTCCACGTCGCCTTCGCCCTCTTCAATGAGCTTGATGATGCGCCCGCGCATGTGCGGATCACTCTGTGTGACCGTCTCCAAACGCACCCGCGTCACGCCTTGCAGGATGAGACTGTAGTTGCCCGAGCTATGCTTAAGCGCCTTGAGCACGCGCGCCGCAACGCCGACGGGAAAAAGCTCCTGCTGCGTCGGATCGTCTACGGATGGGTCCCGCTGCGTGAAGATACCGATGATCGGTTGGTGTTCGCTTTCGAGGCTGGCCACCAATGCGACGGAGCGCGGCCGGCCGACATCGAAAGGCGCCACCGCGCCAGGGAAGAGCACCGCGTTTCGGATCGGAAGTATTGCGACTTCCGATTCCGCGGGGATATCCCCCTGGTTGGGTTCGGGGACTTGCAGGGTTTCTTCGTCGGTATCAGCCATGAACCTTTTGCCTAGGGCCGCGCCGCAGATGGGTCACCCGCCTCTGGGTGCTGCACGCGCTTCAAGCCCGAGCCTGACCATAACCACCGCTCTCCGCCACCGCAACAACCTAGCATCCAGCAGCACATAGGTGGCGCGTGGAATGCCCCCGCGTTTTTTGGCAATAATCCTGCGAATGTTTCAGTGGCGTGTGCATTTAGGCGCGTCGTCAAAGGGACGTACGCCTCGTACGCGAGGCGAAGCGGGTTAGATGCCCCGCATCGCATTCACCACTATTTGCAGCAGTGCGGCGAGGAGAGCGGTAAAGGGAACAGTAATGAACCAGCTCGCGAAAATGCCGCGCAGTACGTAAAGGTTAATAGCGCCGATGCTTCGGGCAAAACCCACGCCGACTACGGCGCCCACGAGCGTGTGGGTTGTGCTGACCGGTAACCCAAGCTTGCTGGCCACAAGTATCGTGCCCGAGGCCGCAAACTCGGCGCAGAAGCCGCGGGATGGGGTCAGTTCGGTAATCTCTTTGCCGACGGTGCCCATGACGCGGTAGCCGTAGGTGCCAAGGCCAACGACGATACCAATAGCGCCGATAAGTAATATGCCTGGGGACACGGGCTCTGCGACATCGAGCCCCTGGCGCAGTGATTGGTACACCGCCGAAAGTGGCCCAACTGCATTCGCGACGTCATTGCTTCCGTGAGCGAAGGCGACCAAGCAGGCGGTGAAAACCTGGAGCACGAGAAACACGCGCTCGATGCGTCGGGTCGGCTCCACCTCGCTGTCGGCTTCACCGCGGGTCGCCACGCGGTTGAGCAAGGGAATTGAAATGAGCGTCGCCACTAGTCCTGCGCCAAGGGAGAGCGGCAACGCGCGCTCGAAGGGCAAATTGAGCTTTAACGGCGCAAGGCCCTTGTAGACCATGCTCAAGGCCAGCACCGTGAAAATAGGAAAGATCATAAACGGCCCGAGGCGCCGCATTGCCGAGAGCGGTCGGTCGTTGGCGAGTATCTGACGTCTAACGATCGAAAAGAGCAAAAAGCCTACGGCGCCGCCCATCAGCGGGGAGATCACCCAGGAGGCAACGATTTGGGAAACCTTGACCCAGTTGACGGCGGTCGGGCCGGCGCTGAGGCAGGCAACGCCAATGACCGCACCCACGATGCTGTGGGTTGTTGAGACGGGCCAGCCGGCAAAACTCGCGATGTGAAGCCAGATGGCTGCCGCGAGCAAACAGCATGTCATCGCGATCGCAAAACCAAGGGCGTTGGCACCGAAGGCATGGACATCGACGATGCCTTTGGAAATGGTCTGAGTCACCGAGCCCCCGACGAGCATGGCACCCGAGAACTCGAAAAATGCAGCCACAACGATCGCCGCGCGTAGCGTCAGCGCGCCCGAGCCCACCGAGGTGCCCATGGCATTGGCCACATCGTTCGCGCCGATGTTCCAGGCCATGTAAAGGCCGATCAGCGTGGCAATCGCCAGTACTAAAGTTTCTGTTGCCATGGCTGCTCAGCTCGGGTGCAGACGGGTCCAGGTTTGAGAGAAAAGAGAAGGTCGCGTAGCGGTTCCTAGTTTCCTGCAAGCCGATTAGCGGGCCAACATCAGGCGAAACGCGTCCCCGACGTTCTCAGCATGGTTCGCCATGTCACCGATTTTATTGAGGACCTTGCTCCACATTAGTAGGCCTGCCGCAGGAAGTTCGGATTCGTGAGAGAAAAGCACTTTAGCGAGTTGGTCTTGGACTTTGTCCGCCTCGTGCTCCTTGCGGTGCAGTTCTTCGATAAGGTTGCGGGCTTCTGCCGTGACTTTTCCCGTGAAGCTTGCCTGGACGAGCGAATCGAGTTTGTCCACCAGAATCTCAGCGGTGTGCACCGTCGCAAGGACGCGTTCTACAAAGATGCCAAGTAGCGGCTGAAGCGCTTCCGGCGTTTCCATGGGTCGCAGCGTGAGCAATACACCAACATCCTCAGCGCAGTCCGCGATGGCGTCGATACGTTTTAGCAAGTTGAGCAGGTCGCGACGGTCAACCGGCAAAAACAACTGTCTGGGAAGTCGCTCTCGAATCTGGTCCTTGATGCCGTCGCACACGCCTTCGAGCTGACTTGTGCGTTTGGCGACCTTCAGTATTTCATCTCTATCTTTGGCGAAGAGAGCGTCAATGAGCAGCGGCAGCTGCGCCGAGCACTCTGCGACAGAACGCATGAGCTCTTCGATGCCCAGGAAGGGCGAACGGCCAAAGATCTGAGCGATACTAACGCGCTTGCGCAAGACCATAAATTAAGCCCCTGATGCTCGGCGGAGCGCGCCGCGAAGACAACGATTCGCCGCCGGCCTGCGCGAGGCGTGAACTTGCCCGTGAGCCGAGTCAAGCTCTCCTGGTGCGACGTTGCGCAGCAGAGGCGGCGTTCCATGGCTTTGGCGGGTGCGGAAACGCTCAGCCAGGGTCCGTTCGGGTTCCCGCTCCGCTAAAAAGTGCGTGCACTTGGCGATAGGTAGGTGCGGCTATTTATGGCTGGACGGGTTGTGTTCCCGGGATAGGATCCCCATACTCTAAGAGTAGACTTTCAAGGGAGGACTCCATGCGTATTAAAAACCTACTCGCCAGCGCCAGCGCGCTTCTATTGTTTCTCGCCAGCGCAACCGCGTTTGCTTACAGCCCCACCGCGTCACGTTGCGGCGGTGACAAAGACGGTCTTGTGGAGCGCACAAGCGTATGTGGTTGCGGCGGTGACGAAGAGGTGGTCTCCACTGACAGGTGCGGTGGCGATGACGTCGTGGACCAGGGTCGCTGCGGCGGCGACAAAGAGTAGCCCAAGCGAGTGCTAGTTCAGGCGAGTAAGGCGGTGCGCTGCCGTGTGGACGGCGCCGCTTAAACGACGAAAACACGCTCAAGTGAGCCCGCCGGTGAAGGCTTGAACGGGTACATCATTGAGGCAAAAAGCCCGCCAGCTCGGCGGGCTTTTTGCGTTTTTGGGCTCGGCGGCGCGCAAGAATCGATAAAGATGTAGCCGCGACGCGGAACGATTAAGCATTGGCGCGCGCCAGGCGGTCGAAGTACCTTCGCGTCGCGTTACGACATGCTTTTTCACCGCCTCGATTACCTACTTTTTCTGGGTCTGGCGCTTGTGGGGGCGTGGGGGCTGCGGAAACTGCCTCTAACGCGCGTCGCCTTTTTGTTCCTCGCTTCCTGCGCCTTCTACGCAGCCTGGAGCTTCAACTATCTAGCCCTGATCGCCTTCTCGATCGTAGCGGACTACTTGGTGGGGCTGGGTCTTGGCCGTGCGCAGCGCTTAGGGCTGCGGCGGCTGCTGCTTGCGATGAGTGTGGCTAGCAATCTCGGCCTGCTCTTCACGTTCAAGTACGTGGACTTTATCGCGACTGCGTGGGTCGACCTACAGCGTCTCGGTGGCGGCGATGTGAAGCCGGCCTCCCTGCTCGGTTTTATGCTCCCGGTGGGCATCTCCTTCTACACCTTCCAAACGCTCAGCTACAGTATCGACGTCTATCGGCGCCGAATCCCTGTTGAGCGCAATCTTCTGCATTTTGCGCTCTTCGTGACGTTTTTTCCGCAGCTTGTCGCGGGGCCCATCGTGCGTGCTTCGGAATTTCTGCCGCAGTTAGCACGGCCGGCAAAACTTGCGCGCCGCGATGTGGGCGAGGGATTGCTGCGCATCGCCGTGGGGCTGAGTAAAAAAATCGTATTCGCCGACTACCTCTCCCTCAACCTTGTTGACCGAGCGTTTGATAATCCTGAAGCTTACACCGCGACCGAGATGGTCCTGGCACTTTACGGTTTTACCGTGCAGATGTATTGTGACTTTTCCGGCTATACCGACGTCGCCCGCGGAAGCGCGCAACTTCTGGGTTTCAAACTGCCCCAAAACTTCGATCGACCGTACCAAGCGACTAATCCAGCGGACTTTTGGCGCCGCTGGCACATGACACTGTCGACTTGGCTACGTGATTACCTGTATTTCCCCTTAGGGGGCTCCCGCGTCGGCCCGGTGCGCGCGTACGTCAATCTCTGGCTCACGTTGTTTCTGATCGGCGTCTGGCACGGCGCTTCCTGGAACTTTGTCCTTTACGGGGCACTGCAAGCTTTCGCGATGGTGTTGCATCGTCTGTGGTACCGCTGGCGGATGCGACGTCAGGCGGCGTCTCCCGCTAAGGCGCGCGGCGCGCTTGCGCGGCACAGTCTGCACGTATTGAGCGTGCTGGCCTGTCTGCAATTCGTCGTCTTTTCGCGCATTCTTTTTCGGGCCACTTCCCTGGAAAACGCCTGGCAAGTATGTCTCCAGTTGGGTGCCGGGTCTTACTCGGTGGCGCAGCTCGCTCTCCCCGTGTGGGCCGCGCTAATTGGTGGCATGGGGCTCCACTACACGCCGCGTCATTGGTACGGCACGCTCAAACACCGTTTCGTGGCCGCCCCTGGCTGGATCCAAGCCCTCCTGCTTGTGGGTCTGGGTGCGTTGCTCGCTCAGGTCGCGACAAGCGAGGTGGTTCCCTATATCTACTTCCAGTTCTAACGTGGTTGCGTAGGTGTCGCGGGTTAGAGCGCGCGCTTAAGCTGAAACACAGCGCCTGGGGGCTTAGACCTTCGCTTCCAACGCAGTCAGTCTCCGGAGAGACCCGAGGGGATTCGCTTTCGATGCGCCAGCGCGGTTGTTACAGTAGGGCGAGGGTGTGCTTGGGATGAGTGAAAGACTAAGCGATGAGGATGTGACCACGGTTCGTGGTGCTCAATCAGGTGGGGTAGGTGAAGCGCCGGTTCCTCGAGACGAAACGCCAGCAGCGCTACGGCAGCTCGGGCGAATCGGGGGGCTTGTGTTGCTGCTTCTCGCGCTTACCTACCTCACGCCCATGCTGCACGCATTGCGTCCCTGGCTGCCGGGTGAACCTGTGCCGGTTATTCATGCGCTGCTTGGTGAGCAAGAGGGAGGACTGCCAGAGTTTGCCGGGTCCGGTTCAGGGTATCAAAGTGGGCGGCAAACCGAACCGGATGCGCCTCCGGTAATCGACGAGGAAGTCGATGAAGCGGCCGTGTCCGAACCGGATGCAGGTCTCAAGGCCGTCCTCAGTCGCGTCATCGAAGCGCGCGCTCCTCTCACGCTGACCGAGGGTGGCGTCCTTGACCCATTCTTTGCCAAACTCGCAGACGTGGCCCGCGGCCATGGGGTAGTACGCATCGCGCACTACGGGGATTCTAGCATTGCCACAGACCTTATAACCTCGACCGTACGGCGCAAACTCCAGCGTCGCTTTGGCGATGCAGGCCACGGTTTTACCCTGATTGCAAAGGGTTACATGCCCTACTTGCACCGAGATATTCGCGTTTCCGCCAGCAAACAGTGGGCGCTCTCTGAGCTTGTGCGGGAATCGCTCGGAAGCTCTGGCTGGTATGGATATGGTGGCGTGCGTTACGCCGTCAGCGGTTTTGGCGCTGCGGCAACGTACGCGACCGTACCCGATGGCCCCGTAGGCCGTGAGATCTCACGCTTCCAGCTCTTTTATCAGGCGCATCCCCGGGGCGGCGAGGTCGAGCTGCGCTACGGAGACGGTGAAAAAGCCATCGTTGAGACCGGCGCAAGCGAAGGGCAAGAAGACCGGGTCTACACGCTCGAGGTGCCGCGAGGAAGTCACGAGATTCGGCTCAGGCATGCGGGGAAGGGAGCGTTGCGTTTGTACGGGGTCGTCCTCGAAAACGACGGCCCGGGCGTGGTCTACGATTCGCTCGGCTTGGTCGGGGCTCGGGCTAAACGTTTGCTTAACTTCGACGAGGCCCACATTTGGGGACAGCTCGACGCCCGCGGCGTGGACCTTGTCGTCCTAGGTTTTGGAGGCAACGAGGCCAGTGACCCCTTGGCCCGAATTGAGAGTTATCGCGATGGCCATCAGGAAGTCATCCGCCGTATGCGCGGTCAGCCAGCAAGACCTTGCATTGTCTTTGCCCCGCTCGATCAGGCCCATAAGGATGACCGCGGCCGGATTCGCACGATGGAGACGGTACCGCGGATTGTCGAGGGTCAACGCCTCGCCGCCGAGGCCGAGGGCTGTGCCTTCTTCGATACTTTCGAGGCTATGGGCGGGGCTGAGAGCATGTTGCGCTGGTATCGGAAAAAACCGCGCCTAGCCTTCGGGGACTTTCGTCACGCAACGCCCGCAGGCTACGACCATCTCGGTCAGCTATTCTCCGAAGCGCTGCTGGCGGCCTTCCAGGACTACGTGAGGCGTACCACTGCGCCGATGTCCACGCCCCGCGCAACGCCGGTATCGGGGCCGCCTTCGAGCCCGCCCACATCTTCATTCAGTGAAGCAGACGGTTAAGCTTCTACAGCCCTGGGTTCGCTGCGCGCCTTCAATCGATCACGCATGCAGGCCGGGGTCCCGGCGCGCGCGTGGCTGCAGGGCCCGCGGAGGGTCTCGGGGGGACCCACAATTGGGTACGGAGCTGCGCGCAGTACCCAATTGTGGGGGGCTCCGGAGGGTGCGCCTGCGCGCCCGTGCCC
>SLQV01000114.1 GCA_007131285.1 Myxococcales bacterium | reverse complement strand
GGACCCGCCCACCGTGCGCCCGCTCCCGGCCGCCGCCGGGCTCAATCTATTCCTTCACCGTATTAGATGCTGCGGTCCGCCCACTTGACGCGCTGCCACATGATGGCGAACGCCACTGCCTGCAGCTGACGGTATGCAACGTTGGCGGCCCAAAGGGCACTGAGGCCGCCTCCGAGGACCGGTCCGACAATCCAGGCAGCCGGGAGAAAAAGCCCCCACTGCAAGAGCACCGACGTGACAAAGGTGCGCCGGGTGTCGCCCGCCCCAATCATCGCGTTCATCAGCACAAGGCCTATGGTATCCAGAGGCATGAAGATCGCGACAAGCCGCAAGGGGAAACTCGCCATGGCGCGGGTGTCGGCTTCGGCGATGAACCCGCGCAACACGAAATCCGGCGCAATGACGGCGGGAAGCGAAATAAGCGTCACGACTCCCACCGCGAAGATGACGACCTCCCACCCCCAGCGCTGCGCCTCGGCACGGTTGCCCTGACCAAGCGACCGACCAACCAGCGTCGCCGCAGCTAGACCGCAGCCGATACCCGGCAAGACGCCTACCAGTAGAAGTGACGTTAGGACATGCGTCGCGGCGATAGCTTGCGTACCTAGACGGGACGCTATCCAAACGAAGGCTGTCATCCCTCCCGCAAAGAAGAGCTGCTGTCCACCCGCAGGCGCGGACAGGCGGAGCAGACTCATGAGCGTCGGCCAACCGTCCACACTTCTAAGGTAGTTAAGCCCCCGAGCGTGAATATGCCCAAGGTAGAGGTAGTTGAGCGTGCCGATGACGGTGGCCAGAGCCGAGGCCGCACCGGCACCCGCGACTCCATAAGCCGGAATCGGTCCCGCGCCGAAGATGAACACATAGTTGAGGGCGATATTGGCGATGTGCATCACCACCAAAGTCCGCATGTAGAGGCCGGGCCGCGACACGGCGTTCCAGTAGCCACGGAACGCAAAGTTCGCGCCCATGGCCACCATTGAGAGCAGTCTTAGCTGCAAATAGGGCACACCGAGCTCCACCAATACCGGCGTATCGAGCAAGAGGTGCATGTAGAACGGCGCGGTTGCCACGAGCAAGAGCGACCACGGAACGGCGAGGACTACCGCAAGCAGCAGGCCGCCATTGAGCGCCGCGACGCCACCGGCCACCTTGCCCTGGCCCACACGTCGCGCCGTCGTGGCCTGCACCCCGGCGGATAGGCCCAATACAAACGCCGAAAAGAGAAAGTTCAAAAAGCTTGCGAAGCCCACCGCCGCCAAAGCTTCATCGCCCAGCCGACCGACCATCGCTGCGTCGACCAAGTTGAATACGTTCTGCGAAGCCATGCCGCCGATGATCGGCAGCGAGAGGCTGAGAATAGCGCGGCGTCGAGAAGCAATAAGCATTTAGGTTCGGTTGCAAGGCCACGATCGAGCACGCGAGATTCAGAGCTTGGTTTCGCGTCACCGGCGCCAGGCGAACACGCAGCCCGTGCGAAGGCTTGGCGTCGCTGCAGCGAACGGAACCCCTCCGCAAAACTGGAGCCCTCCGCACGCGCAACCTGGCATCGACGGGCTGGTGATGGCAAGCCTCACGACCCACGTTGCGTCAACGCGAAGCGATGACACCCCGCCAGGATCTCACGGTCGGTGCGCAGTTAGCGCGATATAGTGACACTATCGATCAGATACTGGAAAAGTATGAAGCCCAGACCGCAAACCACGGATCCCACATGCACGCGACCTTTGCGCCTAGCGCGTGGATAGCCGCCTTCGCGGTCACGCTACTACCTCCCGCTTCCACGTTGGCCGATGCTGGCGCGATAGATGGCGCGTTCGCTCAGCGTTCCGAACTCAATTTTGAGTTTCGCTCGCTTCCGCCACATCATCAACCCTCGCTGCAAAGCGCCGCCCAAAGCATCGCAGCCGCAAAGGGCAAGCTCCGGACTTGTCTTGCAAAACGCAAAGATAAGACGGAAGACGCAAACTCAGGAGAGGTCGCCTTTCGGCTCGAGAGCACACCCAAGCGCCGCTACACCATCGCCGTTGAAGGCAACGCGTTGTCCCTCCCAGCATCCAGTGTGCGCTGCATGACTCGCGTGCTCCGCGCCCAGCGCGCACCCAGCGACACCCTACGCTTTAAGCTCACCATCAAGGTTGCAAAGAAGTCGGGTGCGATGAACCCTGACTTCAACGCAGTGGGTAGCGCATCCCCGACGAAGTTCCAGCGCGTTGATGGCGTCCTCCAAGCACATCTCGATGCACCCGGTGGCTCTTCATACTTGGTTATTCGCGCCGAACGGCCCGGGACCGAAGAACAAGGAGCGGCGCTTGCGGAAACCATCGGCAGAAGGATGGGCAATCTCGACCGCTGCATCGCACAGGAAGCCCCCGGTCATCGCGCCCGCTTCAACGCACGCGTAGATAAAAAAGAGCGGGTCGACATCGATCTCGATGCGGCCAACTATGAAACCCAAGGCGCCGTAAGCTGCGTCCTGAAGGTCCTTGGCTCCGTCCGATACCGCTACCGGGCAGCGGGGCGCGCAACTTTCGAGCTGATCAAGCGGTGAACCCTATCCGACTCGCAAAGCACCACCGAAATCACCAATAACATCCAAGTTAGCGCGGCTTCTTGCATAGGGCTCAGGCCCAGGCCCCAAGGCATGCCGATGCGCTGGCCGTTGACGACTCTCACGAGCCATCCGTAGCCCCACGCCTGGGCGACTCCCCGGGCGACAAGCCACTCACGCCGCGGAGACGTGGTACCTTGGGCTTCGTCCCAAGCCACCGTATCCAGTAACCAAAAAAGCACCGCCCAACCGACCGCCCAAAGCAGCATCACCTGGCCGTGCAGCAACCGAATCAGGCCCGTGCTTTCAAGCGCTACGAGCGTAACCAGAGGCAACGAAAGCGTGACGATGAGCATCAAGCTTTCGGTAACAATTCCCGCATAGCGCCCCGGGGAATGGTCGCTAGGGGCGCGCAGCACCGCGACGACGCCTGCAATCACGATTAACAGGGGCAGGCTCGCGTACAATCCCCGCGCTCCACGCTGAAGCAAGAGCGTGTCGACGACAAGGCCCCCAAGCCCAGCCAAGAGAAGCCAGATGAGCTGACGGGCCACAGGACCACGGGAGCGCCCGCATTCTCCTCGCCAGGTCGCGAGCCAGTGCTGCCCTTGTGACCGCTGGCGCCGTCGACGCATGCCCGCTGATCCGACAAGTCCGAGCAGACCCACCAGCATGCCGGCGCCCGCATGGAAGGAAAGCCCTGGACCTGAAGGGGCGGTGGCGAGCGCAAGGGCCTCTCGGCCACGTTTATCGCGTTCAAGCCAGAGTACATGTGCCCCTCCCTGGCGCCACGCGACTTCGCCATGACCTTCGACCAAACGCGCGATCGACTGGCCATCCACCGCCCACAAGCGCGCGCCCGCGAGCGATGCCGCGCTCACACCCGGCGCGCTCACCGCCGCAATGCGCCAACCAGCCACCTCTTCCGACTCTTCAATCACGAGGCCGAGATGACGCTCCAGCTCTTGGCGCAGCGCGCGCTCGCGAACCGCACGAGGGGTATACGCCTGCATCACGTTGAGCTTGCGCTCACCGTCAAGCGTGAGCGGGAGCGCTTGATCGGCGAGATGCAACGTGAGCGTGCCACGAAAGCGAGCGTCTTGGGGCACGGCATCGCCGAGCGCAAGAAGCAGCGTATCGCCTTCAAAATCAAACGCGCCCCGACGGCGAATCGGGAGCGCAGCCTCCGCACCAAGCCCCTCAAAGACCCCGCGCACTTCGACCTGAGCACCTTGACTCAAGCGCGCAAGCAACACCGGCCAGGCTTCACTCTCGGAAAAACTCAGACGCAGCGCCGCACGCGCACCGACATGCTCAAGCTGGACCCCAGCAAGCCCGACGTATCCGCGTTCAAGCACGCCGGAGCTACACCCCATTCCTGCAAGGACCAGCAAGACCCTACCCGCCCAAACACCATGCCGAAAGCACATGCCTTGAGTGTGCAGATTAAGAGCGCAATTAGGCAACTTAGACGCCGATGAAGTAACCGCGTTTTCCGGTCATGCTTCGCGCAACGGGCGGGAGCCCTCGGCGTGCCCACGCCCGACGACGCGACCTTCGCCCTGCAACGCATGAGAACATCGATCGGCTAAAACCGCCCATTGCGTCTTGCGGATGGTAGTGGAGCTGAGGGGAATCGAACCCCTGACCTCTTGCATGCCATGCAAGCGCTCTCCCAACTGAGCTACAGCCCCTGAATTTGGGAACCACCGACGTGGTCCACTTGCGCCCGAGCACGTCAACGACGTCTATTCGGCTCGATTAGAGGGCAATGCCCGCGTGCGCCCAAGACCTCGACTTAGTTCTCGGTGCTGTCTGCGACGACTGAAACGCGTTTCTTGTCCCGTCCCATTCGCTCATAGCGAACGGTACCTTCAGTGCGCGCCCATAGCGTGAAGTCCGAACCCATCCCGACATTCACACCGGGATGAATCCGTGAACCTACCTGGCGCACCAGAATGTTCCCAGGCACAACGCGTTCGCCTCCAAACACCTTGACGCCCCGATACTGAGCATTTGAATCGCGCCCGTTACGGGTCGAACCCTGACCTTTTTTGTGTGCCATGCCTTCTTCTTCTTGGGCCGTGCTGCGGCTGAGTGATGACGTGTGAACCTTGGAGTTTCGGCGCTCAGGCGGTGATTGCCTTCACGCGCAGCCGGGTGATGGCCTGACGGTGTCCCTGCTTGCGGCGCGAGTTCTTCCGGCGCCGAAATTTGTAGACGATTATTTTAGTTCCGCGGCGCTGACCTATAATTTCAGCTTCAACGCGAACCCCCGCGACAGTAGGGCTGCCGACCTGAACGGCTTGGCCGTCGTGGTAAAGCAACACTTCGTCGAGGCTCACGGTCTCGCCGACGTCACCGGCAAGCTTCTCGACATCTAAACACACACCTTCACTGACGCGGTGCTGTTTTCCGCCGGTTCGTATTACTGCGTAGGCCATGGCTCCTCTTCGTGGGCGGGAGTTATAGGCTAGGCCGGTTCTGATGCAAGTCTCTGGCCTCGTAGGCTTGGACGATTCGTTGCACGAGGGGGTGCCGAACGACGTCCACATCGGTAAATCTGCACACGGAAATACCCTGCACGCTTTCTAGCAGACGCACCGCATCTGCTAGACCCGATCGCATACCCGTCGGCAGGTCGACTTGGGTTGCATCGCCGGTAATCACCGCCTTCGAACCAAAACCGATGCGCGTTAAAAACATCTTCATCTGCTCGATGGTGGTGTTCTGGGCCTCATCGAGAATGACGAAGGCGTCGTCCAGCGTTCGCCCGCGCATGAATGCCAGTGGTGCCACTTCGATTGTTCCCCGCTGAGTGAGTGCAGCGACCTTCTCAAAGTCGAGCATGTCGTGGAGTGCGTCGTAGAGTGGGCGCAGATACGGATTGACCTTCTCTGCAAGATCTCCGGGCAAAAAACCCAACTTTTCGCCGGCCTCGACGGCTGGACGCGTCAACACAATGCGCTTCACCTGTCGCTCGTTGAGCGCGTGAACCGCCATGGCCATCGCCAGGTACGTTTTGCCCGTACCCGCTGGGCCGATACCAAAGACCACATCGTGATGCTGCAGCGTCTTCAGATAATTGAGCTGCGCCGGCGACTTCGCGCAGATCTTTTTCCGACCCGCAACGAGCTGAGCCTGCTCTCCAATGAGGTCGCGAAACTTAAGCCCCTCGTGCGCCTGAATCATACGCAGCGCCCGTGACAGCTCACCTCGCTTCAGTTCCAGTCCTGAGCCCAGCGCATAAACGAGGTCTTCGACCACGCGTCGTGCAGCTTCCACCGCACCGGGATCGCCTTTGATATGGATGGCGTTGCCTCGCAGACCCGCATCGACTCCAAGCTCAGCTTTGAGGTCCTTCAAATGTCCAAATCCCGTGGTAGCAAAGGCCTGAAGCAACGCGTTGTCATCGATCTCGATGAGCGCAGTTGCGGTTGTCGGCGCTTCGCTTCGCGCGCGTGCGCTGGCGCCAGTCACCGCCCCGTCCGCTACGGCAACGAACTCGTGCTCGCCGGAATCTTCGGCTCGGGGTTGTTTATCGTTGTTCGCCATTCAGCTCTCCCTCTGTGCTCAGACAACGTTCGCGCTCAGGCGCACCGCGTGAACAATGGTCGACGCGCTGCCGTCTGAACATTCCGCCAAAGAGCCCAAGCAGGATTGACGCTAGCCCCAAGCAGCGCTAACCGCCCGCTCATGCCAAAGGTACGCTTTCTTCCTGCGGGCTTCGAGACGGAGATCACCGTTGGAACGCGCCTCATCGACCTGACCGACCGCTTCCCCGAAGCGAGCGTGCCGTACTCATGTCGCTCTGCGAGCTGCGGAACATGCAGGGTGCGCGTGTTGCAGGGCGCAGCGGGGCTCTCGGCGATAGAGGAGGACGAGCGTGACGTGCTAGACGTCTTCGGTGACGAGGAGGATGTCCGTCTCTGTTGCCAGCTAAAGCTTGAGCGCGAAGTAACTTTCCTTGAGCTCGAGGTGGCGGAGTAGTCGGAAAACGCTTGGACTGGCACCCACCGTCTTGGTGGCGTGAGGCCAGCACTGCGCCGCGCTTGAGCCTCAAAGTGCGCGTGGCCTCGGCGCGGCGAGAGAAAGCGGTCAAGCCCCTCAGTCGCCCGCACACACCACAGCGTCTCAAAGAGCGCACGCAAGCTGGGGCTACGCAGGTTCGTCCTTTCCATCGCGGCCAACCATCACTCCGGCCTGCGCGTGAGGACCCGATGATGGAACGCGACGGGAGGCTTCCGGCCGCAACGAGTCCGCCATGCGCAGGTAGGCCTGAGCTGCGCGTTGACCAGGTTCTAACGCCAGGGCGGCCTGCCAAGCGACGCGCGCACGGGGCTTATCGCCTAAGCTCAGGCATACGACTCCCAGTACTAAGTGGGCCTTGACGAAATCAGGTCGCGCCGAGACTGCGGCTTCGAGTTCGACCCGGGCGGCGGCAAGTTCCCCGCGTTGCTGAAGCAGCTCCCCCAAACGCACACGGAGGTCGGGAAAGTCCGGGCGTAGCGCGGTCGCTTTTCTGAGCTCGAATATCGCCTCATCCCACGCTCCGACGTCACTATAGGCCTGCGCCAAATCCGCGTGCATGTTGGCGATTTTTCCCCTGACATAGGAATCTATCCGATTCGTAGACTCCTCTGATCGCGCAACCGTTCGATCGTAGAGTGACTTCGCATCGTCATAGCGCCCCAGATCATTGTAGGTAACGGCCAGGTTGAGTGCAGCCTCGGTGTAGCGGTCGTTGATGGCGAGCGCGCGTTCGAAAGCTTCCACGGCTTCCGAAAGCCGGCTCTGCTCATGGCAGATCACGCCCAACATATTGAAGATGTCCGCGAAATCGATTCCCGCATCAACCAATTCCCGGAGATGGCGCTCAGCCTCGACGTGGCGACCCAGACCATAGGCCTCACGTCCTTGGGTCAACAGTCGTCTTAGCTTCGCCTCCATGGTTACAAGCCTACCCCGGCGGCAACCTCCGCGGCAACGCTAGAAGCGTGGATAAGCTGTGACTTGCAAGACTCAGGCCCTCAACTCGAGCCGTTCCAGCGCACTCGAGTGCGTCCATGTCAGGACGCGCGATATTCCCATGGACCGGGCTCAATCAAAGAGGCTTACTGAGCGCCGAGTACGCGCAAGCGCTCTTCGGCTCTCTCTCGAAGCACCGCAACTTTTGGGTGCTCGTGGTCGAGAGCGGCAAGCGCATCAAGCGCTAAGCGTGCGGCGCGCGCGCCCTCCGTACGCCGCAACGCCCGCTCCACAATAGCGACGGCATCGTCCTTCAGTAGATTCTCGGGGTAGTCCTGCGCGAGCGTTCGGATACGCATCAACGCTGCCAGCGGCTTATTCTGCTTGAGATAAAAGCCTGCAGCGTAGAGCTCGTGACGGGCAAGGTAGGTCTGACATTTGCTGAATAGCGCCCGCGCCTTATCCGCTGTTTCATGCTTAGGATACGCGTCCAAGAACTCCGCTAGGTAGCGAAGGGCTTGGCGAGTCGCAGCCTGATCGCGTTCGTGAGCCGGCGGCATCACGAACCAATCACCTGGGATTTGTTCGAAGTATGCCCGGGCAATCTGATAGCGCGCGTAGGGCACTTTCTCATGGGATGCGCGCACTTCAACGAAGCGCTTATACCCGTCGATGGCCTCAATATATTTCTTCTGTTTAAATAGGCAGTCCGCCGCACGCAGCTCGGCGAGAGGGGCGTAG
Organism: Myxococcales bacterium; assembly: GCA_007131285.1. Classification (GTDB taxonomy): domain Bacteria; phylum Myxococcota_A; class Polyangia; order Polyangiales; family SLQV01; genus SLQV01. The sequence continues at coordinate 21,063 of SLQV01000114.1, read as the reverse complement.
CGGCTGTAGGGGAAGCGCCGGCGCACATCGCGAAACGCGGGCTCTGCTCTGTTGCAGTCGTTTTTGCGGTAGGCCTTGAGCGCGTCATCGAACGCGCGCTCAGCATCCTCGGCATAGGTGCCAGACAACTTCTGCTGTGAGCCACCGCAGCCCGTGGCGCATGCCGCCGCGGAAACTAATGTAACCAGGGAGAGGATATGCCAAACGCCGCGGCGCATCACCCATCCTGCTCGTGCCCCTAGCTTCGGCGTTTGGCGCGTGATCTCAACGCACAAGTGGGGATCCACCGCCCTTGGAAGCGGGCGAACGAGACATAAACCTCGACCCACGTCGATTAGACTCCCCACTAAGCGTTGGCTCGCCTGCATTCTTGTGCTTAGCATTCGCGACATGGACGGCATTGTCGAAGACCTTACGCGCCTCGTAGGCCGCACGCCGCTCCTGCGCCTAAAGCGCCTCAGCCCGGGAGCGGAAATCTGCGCCAAGGTCGAATACCTGAACCCCGGTGGCAGCGTCAAAGACCGGGCTGCCCTGCAGATGATCACCGAGGCGGAACAAAGCGGCCGCTTGAAGCCAGGAAGCACAATTATCGAAGCCTCCTCGGGAAACACCGGTATCAGCCTAGCCATGTTAGCGGCCGCTCGAGGGTATCGCTGCATTATCGTCATGCCGGAAGACATGAGTCTGGCTCGCCGGCAAATCCTGAAGGCCCTCGGGGCAGAGATTGTACTCACAGATGCGGAGTTCGGCATGACCGGAGCGGTGGAACGGGCGGTAGCGCTTGCAGAGGCTACCCACGATGTTTTTATGGCGCGGCAGTTTCAGAACCCCGCAAACGCCGCCGCCCACTTCGAGCAGACGGGCCAAGAGATCTGGTCAGCTACTGGTGGTGAGATTGCCGCGTTCGTCGCCGGGGTCGGCACGGGAGGCACGCTAACAGGGGTCGGTCGCTTTTTACGTCAGCGACGACCAGATATTGAAATCATCGCCGTTGAACCGACCGGAAGCGCAGTGCTCTCGGGCGGCGCCCCCGGGCTCCATGGTATTCAAGGCCTCGGCGCTGGCTTTATCCCCGAAATCCTCGACACGGACATCATCACCGAAGTGATACAGGTCAAGGACCAAGACGCATACCGCTACAGCGAGCGCCTCGCGTGCGAGGAAGGCCTGCTTGCGGGACCATCGGCGGGCGCCAACGTTTGCGCCGCGGTGCAGGTCGGCCATCGCCTTGGCAAGGGCAAACGCATCGTTACCATTCTCTGTGACGGCTACGAAAGATATCTAGCTTAACCCCTGAATTCATTTTGCCCTCGACTCGAGCGAGCGTCGCAGTCAAGTGACGCTCTCAATAAGCGCAAGTTCACTGGCGGCAAAACATAAGAGCATGGACGGAACCGACAACAGAACCTCAATGCCCGTACGCTGGCTTAATGGGCTTTTTTGGAGCCTGCTAGCGCTCTGTCTTGGCTTGCTGCTTACCCCGCTATGGATAGGGATCGCCCCACCGCTTAGCGACTTCACGGGTCACGCGGCGATGGCCGATATCTGGGTCAACTACGATAAGGTCCCGCATTATCGCGAACACTTTATCAAGGCAGGCTGGTGGGTACCCAACGTCCTGCCTATGCACTTTTGCAAGCTGGTCTATCCGTGGCTCTCGGTCATCACCGCACTGCGCATTTGGCTCACCGTTTCATTGCTACTCACGGTGGTGTCCCTGCTCGAACTCGGCCGAGTCTTTGGACGCAGTCGTTGGCTCATTTTTCCTGCTCTTCCCTTTCTGTGGAACTCGTCGCTCTATCTGGGCTTCGTGAATTACGTTCCCATCCTTCCACTCGTTTTCTTTGGGCTTGCACTCACGCGCAAGTCTCGAGACAGCGAGCGTTTCGGAGAAGTACATTGGCTTCTACTCTGCTTCGGCATGATTGCCTACTTCATTCACGGCATGGGGTGGTGCATCGTGGTGATGGCCAGTGGCGGCATGGGCATACTGTCTCTCAGTTTCCGGCAGCTCGTGAGAGTGGGCCTTGCTTGGCTGCCCTCGGCCGCGGTGTGGTTGACCTGGTACGCCACCCGCAAGAGCCACATCGATGGTCAGGCAGGTGCGATTCCCGGACTGGACAGCGCCGCACTTGCCACTTCTTCCATCGAGTATCCGTCCGCGTTTGTCCGCATGAGTCTTTTCTTTGACCACGGCCTGAACATCGCTGTGTCTTCCGCGGATACGAACGTCTTCATGGCACTCCTTGCCGTCATCGCAGTCATCTTGATTGCGCTTAAGCGCCCCGATGGACACGCACCTGATAGCCGAGTTGCTGCAACCACGGCGGACAGCGCGCCGAATGCGAGCTTTTGGGCAACGCTCGAGCGCGACATGCTGGAGCATCCACTATTGTTGCTCTGGCTGTTCTGGGGTGCTTGCGTCTATCTTCTACCGGTGTCGATCAACGGCGTCATGCTTTCAACACGTTTTGTGCCGTGCTTTTTCCTTACGATGCCTTTTCTCGTTCGAGGTCATAGGTTTTCGCCGATTTCGAGCGCGGCGCTCGCTTCATCTATTGTGATTTGTCTGGTGTTTGGTGGATTGCTGATCAACTGGAGCCTGCGCTTTAATCAGCGTGAGCTTAAGCCGATGCACGCAGCGCTCGAGTTAGTTCCTGAAGGTGCGCAGGTCGACTGTGTGGGCATGGACTGGGTATCGGCCGTCTTTACGCATTGGCCACTGATGCACACCTGCCGCGGCCTGGCCCACACGCAACGCAAGGCGAAAGGACACGGGGGCTTCGCGCGGGACAGCTTCAATGCGGTTATGTTTTCCAAGCGCTACCACCCGCCGCTCATCGACCTCCATCGCTTCAAGGCTGGACTTGGCGTCCAGTCGCTTGACTACGCCATCGTCCGCGACGGCATTACGCCTCCCAAAGGCCTCGCCGAGCACGTGCAATCGTTTACGGGGACGCGGCATGGGAGCGCGGTCTATTCGCTTTATCGCGTCCGCCGCGAACCCGAGTTCCAACCGGGCACAGGCTTCGTTTGTGAGGGCTACAATCACAGCGCACAAGCGCTCGGGGCCTTGTGCCCGGACCCTTTCGACGCCTCACGTCGTTCAACGCCTCAAGCTATGCCTTAAGCCTTCGACCAGATGGGGACGACGGGCTAGACTTGCGCTGGCGGATTGAAGCGCTGCGGGCATATGGCCTCGGTGGGCGCTGTAGCTGACACCAACGCCGCCCATTCGGAAATCATGTCGCGAACCTGTTTAGTAGTACCCTGCTTCAATGAAGCCAAGCGGCTTGACTGTGACGCAATTGATCAGGCGCTTAGTGCGTTTCCGAGCCTTTCGTTGGTGCTTGTCGACGATGGGAGCACCGACAGCACCTGGCGCGTTATTGACGGTCTAGCGCGGGCACATGGCACCCGCGTTCAGGCCATAAAGCTCTCAGTCAATCAGGGCAAAGCGGAGGCTGTAAGGCGCGGCCTACTAGAGGCTGCCCTGCCTTCTGAAGCGGAGTACGTGGGTTTCTGGGACGCCGACTTTGCAACTCCGCTCTCTGCCTTTCCCAATCTAGTCCGGCCCTTCGAGGAACACCCAGGCCTGCTCATGGTTTTCGGTTCACGCGTCAAAATGCTCGGTTCAGAGATCGAGCGCTCCGTCGTCAGACACATCATTGGGCGCGCCTTCGCTACGCTTGCGGCAGTCGTAGTAGATCTAGGCGTCTACGATACTCAGTGCGGAGCGAAGCTCTTTCGCAACACGCCAGAACTCAAAGAGCTTTTCGCACAGCCCTTTATTTCCCCTTGGCTTTTCGACGTCGAAATCCTGGCGCGCATCGCTCGGTCGGTGGCATGGGACTCCGAAGCGCTACGACGAAGCGCTAAGGAAATACCTGTTGGCGTCTGGCGCGACGTCAAGGGCTCTAAGGTTAGGCCAAGTCATTTTCCGAGGCTTATTGCCGACCTCAGCCGCATCGCACTCCACTACCGCCTCGGACGCTGATTCCGCTGCGCGCGTGGGGAGACAGCGATGAAGAGGCAGGTGACCTGACACGCGAGCAGGCCGCGCCTCGGAGACGAATCGATACGTCTCAAGCCGCTCAAGATTGTACCGAGGCGTGCACACCCGAATCGGCACGCACAACCCAACAGAAACGCGTGCCACTGGGGCCAATCCTAGTCGCGGAGATAGTGACAGGTGTAGCCCCCGGGATGCTTCTCGAGGTAGTCTTGATGGTACGCTTCCGCGCGCGTAAAGGGACCTGCTGGGGTGATCTCGGTGACAATGGTCCCGCTCCAGCGGCCCTGCGTGGCCACGCGCTCTTTAACACGCTTTGCTTCGGCGCACTGGGCCTCATCCTGGCAGAAAATCGCCGAGCGGTAAGCGTCGCCTACATCATTACCCTGTCGATTGAGCGTGGTTGGATCATGCATGCGGAAAAACCAGTTCTCAAGAAGGTCCGAAAAGGTGAGCTCGCGCGGGTCAAACACAACTCGAACAGCCTCTGCGTGGCCTGTGTTTCCACGCTTGACGGCTTCGTAAGTTGGGCTGGATGTAGAACCGCCTGTGTAGCCTACCTCAGTCTCGATCACCCCCGGCACCTTGCGTAAAATATCCTGCATTCCCCAGAAACAGCCTCCCGCAAGGATGGCAATCTCTCGCGTTGCGCGGCATCCTGGCACCGCACTTTTCTCCGGCGCAGCACAGGCGTTTTCCTGGCCCTGCCCCTGCGCTGCCGCGTCTGAGGAGGCAGTGCCGGAAACAGCCTCAAGGAAGGTGCCGTACCCTTCTGCTTGGAGGCGTTCCGAAGGGATAAAACGGAGCGCCGCTGAGTTCATGCAGTACCGTTTACCGGAAGGTTCCGGACCATCATTGAATACGTGACCTAGATGTGAGTCGCCGTATTTGGAGCGGACCTCAACACGCTGCATGCCGAACTTGGTGTCGCGGCGCTCTACGACGTTTTCGGCCACAAGAGGACGGGTGAAGCTTGGCCAACCTGTTCCGGAATCGAACTTGTCTCGCGAAGAGAAGAGCGGTTCACCACTCACCACGTCAACGTAAATCCCTGGCTCATGGTTGTCCCAGTAGGCATTACGAAAAGGCTGTTCGGTGCCGTCTCGCTGGGTCACTGCGAACTGCATCGCGTCGAGCTGCTCTTTTAGCTCGGCCTCGGTAGGCTTCACAAACTTCTCATATTCGGACGCTTTCGAGCTGCTGGTCGTCATGTCCGTTCCTTTTTGGCCTGCCTGGGGTTGTTGCGGTGCCGCCGCGGTTGGTGCCGCGGTTGGTGCCGCGGTTGGTGCCGCGGCAAGCGGCCCTTTCGCTTGTCCGCCGCAGACAGCACACGCCGTCACCAGTGCGGTACATGCCGCCAGCCAAACAAGCCGCATCATCAAAAAAGATATAGGGCCTCTTGTCGCGAACTCAAGGGGACACCTCGTCCGTAGAGGCTGAGATCATCGCGATAACCGCGTCAAACCACTCCCGCTGCGCACACATGGAGGCGAGCTAGACTCGGCGTGGTCTTGGCACCAGAGTCACAGGAACACGCTGGTTGTTTTGAAAGGTCAAAGATTTATGAAGCTGTATATGAGCCCGGGCGCGTGCTCGCTCGCCCCTCACATTATCTTACGTGAACTGGACATCGCGTTCGCGCCCGAGGTGGTGAATATCGCCACGGGCAAAACCGCAAGCGGCGCGGATTTTCGCGCTCTCAACCCCAAGGGGTATGTGCCCGCACTGGCCCTCGATAACGGTGAAATCCTCACGGAGGTTTCGGTTATTCTTCAGTACCTCGCCGCCCAGAACCCTGACGCAGGTTTGCTTCCCACCGGCCACAACCTCGACTACTTTCGCTGCCTGGAGACACTGGCTTTCGTCTCAACTGAGGTGCACAAAGGCTTCAGCTCACTATTTAACGCCAAACTCGAACCGGCCACGCGAGAGGCGACAGTCGAGCGCCTTCTCAAGCGCGTGGCCTACCTCGACGCGCAGCTCGCTGACCGCACTTACCTCATGGGCGAAGCGTTCAGTATTCCCGACGCTTATCTCTACACGGTACTTTCATGGGCGCCCATGTTAAAGGTTCACTTAGGCAGTTTCAGCCATATCGCGCGCTTTCGCGAGGCGGTCGCCGGTCGTCCTGCGGTCAAGGAAGCCCTCAAGACCGAGACGGAACTAAGACGTAAGAGCACCTAGGCTGCGCAACTCAGGCGGCGCCCCAACCGAACCGAGCCCGTGACCCACACCTACTTGGGTGCATCTTTGTGGGCACACGAATGGCGGTTACGGTCACGGGCCGCGTTTGCCATTTGTGTGAGCTTCCGCTAGGGCAATCCTCCGGAGGCGGCTGTTTTACGCATCAACGCGTACGCGGAGTCGCGAGACGGCCGCTCGGCCAAGCGCTGCAGGCGCGGCTTCCGAAACCTCATGATCTGGTAGGCAAGCACCTCTAGGAGCACGGATGAGCGAAAACGGCTTACGATTGGAGGAACTTAAGCAGACAACCTGGCACGCACTCGACCGCGATGCGGCGCTTGCACAACTGAAGGCAACACGTGACGGGCTGAGTGCAGCGGAAGCGCGGCAACGACTCGACGCGTTGGGGCCCAACCGTCTACCCACCGCCCAACGTCAGCATGCGCTGCTGCGCTTCCTTAAGCACTTCCATAACGTCCTCATCTATATTCTGCTCGCCGCCGCCCTCGTTACCGCCGCGCTCGAACATTGGATAGACACCGCCGTCATCGCGGCGGTCGTGGTTCTCAACGCACTGATCGGCTTTCTTCAGGAAGGGCGCGCGGAAAAATCCCTCGACGCGATTCGCGGCATGCTGAGTCACACCGCGCGGGTTAAGCGGGATGGGCAAGTGCGCGACATCGCTGCCGAAGACGTGGTTGTCGGCGACATCGTAACCCTCGCGCCCGGCGCCAGGGTGCCCGCGGATGTGCGCCTCATCGCCCAGCGCGACCTACAGATCGAAGAGGCTGTGCTCACCGGAGAATCTGTGGCGAGCAGCAAGGCCACGGATCCCGCGCCACGCGATGCGGGTCTCGGCGACCGCGAATGCGTCGCCTACTCCGGTACCCTTGTCACCTACGGCAGCGGAACGGGCGTTGTCTTCGCGACAGGCGCGCACACCCAAATCGGGTCCATCAACACGATGCTCGGCGCCGTCGAGCAGATCACCACGCCGCTGCTCCGTCAGGTCGAAAAGCTCGGGCATTTTCTCTCGTACATCATCGTGGGCATCGCCGGGTTGACCTTCCTCTTCGGCTGGTTGCTGCGCGGCTACACGCCCGCCGAGATGCTGCTCAACGCGCTCGGACTCGCCATTGCTGCGATTCCCGAGGGCTTGCCCGCTATCATGACCATCACCCTTGCCATCGGGGTGCGCCGCATGGCGGGCCGCAACGCTATCATCCGGCGGCTGCCAGCGGTGGATACGCTCGGCTCGGTGACCGTCATCTGTAGCGACAAGACCGGCACGCTTACGAAAAACGCGATGACCGCGACGGAGCTACGCGTCGGAACACGCGCCGTGGCCATCAACGGCACGGGCTACGCCCCGAACGGTAGCTTCCAACACGAAGGCGACGTGTTCGCGCCGGAGGAGGACCCCGCACTTATGGCGTTGCTCCGTGCCGGGCTTTTCTGTACCGACGCGCACATCAGAGAAAGCGAAGGGCAATTTCGCGCGGAGGGCGCGCCGACCGAGGCTGCCGTTGTGGTGGCTGCAGCGAAGGCGGGCCTTGACCGCGAGGCTTGCATTGAGGCCGCGCCGCTAATTGACAGCCTGCCGTTCTCCTCGGAACACAAGCTTTCGGCGCGCCTCCACCAGGCAGACGATAACACTGCGGAGGTGTTGGTTCTCGGCGCACCAGACCGCGTGATTGCCCGTTCAACCCATGCGGCGGGCGCGTCCGCAGGGGCGCGTGCGCCCATCGACCGCGCCGCGCTCACCAGCGAGATGGAGGCGATGGCCGCGCGCGGCCTGCGCGTGCTTGCGGTTGCACAAAAGCAGCTCGACGCCCGGCCGACTAGCCTCGAACTAGCTGACCTTGAGGACCTCACGGTGCTGGGTCTTATAGGCATCGTCGACCCGCCGCGAGAAGAAGCCATTGTGGCTGTAAAGCAATGCCAGGAAGCCGGCGTCCGCGTGGTGATGATCACCGGCGACCACGCCCTCACCGCCCTCGCGATTGGGAAGCGTCTCGGCCTTGGCGGGCGAGCAGAGCCGATAACCGGCGCCGAGCTCGAGGCCATGGACGAAGCCGAGCTCAAAGAAGCAGCAGGCAAAACCAACGTATTCGCGCGGGTCAGTCCTGAACACAAATTGCGATTGGTGACGGCCCTCCAGCAGCGCGGCGAGGTTGTGGCGATGACCGGTGACGGCGTGAACGACGCCCCCGCCATCAAGCGCGCCGACGTCGGCATCGCGATGGGCATCACCGGCACGGAAGTGTCTAAGGAGGCATCGGATATGGTGCTTGCCGACGACAACTTCGCCTCGATTGAGCAAGCCGTCGAAGAAGGCCGCACCGTCTACGACAATATTCGCAAGTCGGTGCTCTTCATCCTGCCGACGAACGGCGGCGAGGCGCTCACCATTCTCGGCGCCATCCTGTTGGGCGCTCAGCTCCCACTGACCCCCGTTCAGGTGCTCTGGGTCAACATGATCACCGCGGTCACGCTGGCGCTGGCGCTCGCGTTTGAGCCGCCGGAAGGCGACATCATGCGCCGCCCCCCCCGGCCCCCAAAGAGCCAGATCCTCACGCCCTACTTTCTTTGGCGCATCGGCTATGTTTCGGTCCTGATCGGCGCCGCCACGTTCGGCGCGTTCAAGCTAGCGATCCTGAGCGGAGACTCGCTGGCGCAGGCCCAAACCTTCGCCGTCAATACCCTTGTCGCCTGCGAAGCCTTCTATCTCATCGCGACCCGCTTCATCGCCGCACCTTCCTTAACGCTGGCCGGTCTCTTCGGCAGCCGCGCAGTGCTGATCTCCATCGCCCTCGTCACGGCCGCTCAGGCCGCCTACACCTACCTTCCGCCGCTGGCGTGGCTCTTTGGCGCAACCCCTATTTCCGCCGCCTACATGCTCTACTGCGGCGTCGCCGGTGTGCTCCTGCTGCTCATCGTCGAGGTAGAAAAATGGGGCTACCGCCTCTATACCCGGCGGTCTCAGGCCCAATCCGGCGGCACCGCAACCACCGAACACCAACGCACTCCAGCGCCCTGCTAAAGCAGCTTGCTACCCAACACACTCCCGCCCGCCCCCCTCTCCCTCGATCCGGGTTCAAGTTCGGTGCCGGCGCCTTGTGATGGCGACGCCTTCCCCCTACGCTTCGCTGTGTCATGAGCATTGGAGCGACCACAGCCATCGACCCGGCACAAGCCCACCGGCATCGCTTGCGCGTCCGCTACGGCGAGACCGACCAGATGGGCGTCGCCCACCACGGCTCCTACGTCGGCTGGTTTGAAGTTGCGCGCATCGAATGGCTCCGCGATCTCAACCTCTCCTACAAGGCGATGGAGGCCGAGGGCGTCTTTTTACCGGTGACCCACCTCTCGATCCGCTACAGGCGCTCAGCACGCTTCGATGAAGTGCTCGAGGTGGAGACGCGCCTAGTCGAACTCGGCGTGTGCAGGGTGGCCATCGACAACCGCCTAACCCGCCCCGCCGACGGCGAAGTGCTGGCAGAAGCACGCATCGAACTCGCAGCCGTAGGCGCCGAAGGCCGCGTCCGCCGCCTACCCGATCCCATCCACGCCATCCTCACCCGCCACCTCTGCGCTCCGGCTACCACCACTTGAGGTTCAGCGGAAACGCAGGCGCCTTAGCGGGCGCAGGGTCTCGACGTGCAGGCGGCGCAGTAGGCGCGTGCTGCGTGGCGCGAGCACTAGGGTGGTTGCGCGCGGCAGGTGCAGGGCCTCAAGCACGTGCGTGATAGCCGCTTCCGCCACCCAGCCGTCGAGAAAACGGGTCCAATCGCCACGGGTCAGCACGTAGGGCTGGGGTGCCTCACCCGCGGCTGATCTCATCTGACGCAAGAGCACGCGATGCAGCCTAGGCACGCCCGTACCTTCAACAAGCACGATATCGCCCCGGCACAGCAACCGCCCTGCCCTCGGCGCGCACCAGACCACTTGGCCCGCGCGCAGCCCCGGCTCCATGCACCGCCCCTGAATCAACACCGGTCTCATCTTGGCCTTAGCCTAGCGCGACACATCCCCAGCTACACGCCGACTGAACACGCCCCGGGGCAACGCCGGCACACACCTGCTTCCAGCGGCGCCCCACGGGTAGATGACCTGATGCCGAATGCCCCTAGGGGCATCGTGTTCTATGCTTCGGGCGCATGAACCGCGTCGCGCTTTGGGCATTTTGGGTCTGGGCCATTGCGGCTAGCGTCGGCTGTGGCGGTGCGCGTCAGAAGGCACCGCCATCTGCGGACGCGCTCGCGCACTTACGGGTTGTCGCGCGTCCGCCCGGCACGCGGGTCTACAACGATGACGTGTATCTCGGCATGGGGGCGGCACTGGAAGCGGTGCCGGCGTCCCTGAAGCCGGGCAAGGTCCACTTAGCGTTCACCGCCGAGGGACACTACCCCGAATACGTGACCACCACGCTAAGCCCCGGGCTGACCACCGTCACCATCTCCCTCGCCAAAATACCTGAACTCGGACCGATGTAGCCGGCCGAGGCGGCGAGCCCCGGAGGCGCCAGCGCACCTTTTATGGCGAGATGCCCGGCGCTTAGGCAAAGCCGGCACACGCACGCGAGACATGGGGTGGCGGGGTTGCTATCGTCGCGCTTGTGCACTTTACACTCGAGGTTAGGTCGTCCAATCAGCCGCACGATCTGGAGAGGCTCGCGACTGCCCTAGCGGAGGCAGAGCTTGTCGTGGGTGAGTTTCGTTTTTCTCGCATCGGCAGGCACGAAATTACGGTGTGCGACGTGAAGACAGCCCCATTAAAGCGTGAAGACGCCGCCGTGCTTCCGCGGGGCAACGATACTGCCGCCGATGCCGCGGGCCTCCAGCGACTGCTGAGCACAGTGCTTGGACCGGACTGTGACATCGTGCTTTCACCCGGCGACCGGCGGGCTTGCGGCGAAGCCGCAGCAGCGCCAACGTTGGTCCTCACCGCCATCATGAGTTCGTGCGCCAGCAGCGACCTCGGACGCCTATTCGGGGCCGTGACGCGTGCGGGCGCACGCTTTCAGCAAGTCTACCAGCTTGCCACCCCAAGCCCCGGCGCCGACATGCGCTGCATCGAGGCGCAGATTGTGCCGCCCGCCGCATGCAGCGTGCGCGAACTGCGCGAGCAGCTCTTGAGCGACATGGCACCGCTGCCGATGGACATCGCGCTGCAACCTGCGTCGCTGCTGCGGCGGAGCAAGCGCCTGCTGCTTATGGACATGGATTCAACCCTCATCCAGATGGAGGTGATCGACGCGCTGGCTGAAGTGCACGGCGTAGGCGAAGAGGTGCGCGCGGTGACCGAAGCCGCCATGCGCGGCGACTTACCCTTCGAGCAGAGCCTCACGCAACGCGTTGCGTTGCTGGCAGGGCTTGAGGCCAGCGCACTAGGCCGCCTCGCCGACGCTCTACCGCTGACGCCGGGCGCCGAGCGCCTGGTGCGGGTGCTTAAAGTTCTTGGCTACCGTCTCGGCATCGTCTCTGGAGGCTTCACCTTTGCCGCAGAGCGGCTCAAGGCCCAGCTCGGACTCGACTACGCGTTCGCCAACACCCTTGAAGTCGCCGAAGGCAAGCTGACCGGGCGTGTCCTCGCGCCGATTATCACACCCGAACGCAAAGCCGATCTGCTCGAAGTGGTGGCCCAGCAGGAGCATATCCGCCTCGCCCAAACCGTGGCGGTGGGCGACGGCGCAAACGATCTGCTCATGCTGCAGCGCGCGGGCCTAGGCATTGCGTTCCACGCCAAACCGCGCCTCAAAGCCGCCGCCGACACCGCGCTATCCAGCGGCGGCCTCGACCGCATCCTCTACTTTCTCGGCCTCCGCGACGAAGACATTCAAGCCCTCGACGCTGGCAGCCAAGACTTACTGAGCCATACGTAAACGACTGAGAACAGAGGACGGGCGCCGTACCGACACGCCACCTCAGCGCACCTTTTGCAGCGCGCGGCATATTAGACGAGGCCGAACGGCCAACTCATGCCGTTGACCGGACACGCATGCCTTGTCGGGCTAGGTCGCGCCCGCGTCGCTCCGGGCACAAGCCTGGATGGCGGTAAGGGCTATCGTGAAAACGATGTCGTCGACAAGGGCGCCGCGGGAGAGGTCGTTTACCGGTTTGGCGAGACCCTGAAGCATGGGGCCGATAGAGACGACCCGCGCCGAACGCTGCACTGCCTTGTAAGTGGTGTTGCCCGTGTTGAGGTCGGGGAACACGAAAACGGTCGCCCGACCCGCAACAGGGCTACCCGGCGCCTTGCTCGCAGCGACAGACGGGTCGAAAGCAGCGTCGTACTGAAGCGGGCCGTCGATGACCAGCTCGGGCCGCGCCTTGCGCACGAGCGCGGTGGCGTCTCGCACCTTCTCTACATTGGCACCGGTTCCTGACGTGCCGGTGGAATAGGAGATCATCGCAACGCGGGGCGTAATGCCGAAGCGTTCCGCCGACCGGGCCGATTGCAGAGCGATGTCCGCGAGCTCTTCGGCGCTTGGGTTCGGATTGACCGCGCAGTCGCCGTAAACGAGAACCTGCTCCGGCAAGCACATGAAGAAGATGCTCGACACCAGGCGCGCATCCGGCGCCGTTTTGATCAGCTGAAGCGCAGGCCTGATGGTGTCTGCGGTCGTGTGGGTGGCGCCGGAAACCAAGCCGTCGACGACCCCCTCCTTCAGCATGAGGGTCGCCAGCACGACCTCGTCCCGCAGCGCTTCCTCCGCGAGCTCGGCGGTCATACCGCGCCGCTCCCGCAGCTTCACCAGCGTGGGAACGTACTTGCTGCGTTCGGCGGCCGCGTCGACAATCTCGATGCCCTCGCCGAGGGTCACGTGGTGGCGGGCAGCAGCCGCGCGGATCTTGTCCGGGTCGCCGAGCAGAACGCACTCGGCAATGTGCCGGTGCGCACACATCGAGGCGGCCGCCAATGTGCGCGCTTCGGTCGCCTCCGGCAGGATGATGCGGCGCCGGGCGCGACGCGCCTCGGCCATCAGCCAGTGGCGGAATGCGGGCGGTGAGAGGTAGGGGTCACGCGGTGCCGCCAAACTGCCTTCGAGCCGGTCGAGGTCCAGCGCATCCGCCACCGTGTTCATCACGCATTCGGCGCGGACGCGGTCGTCGATGGGCACCTCGCGGTCCATGTTCATGATGCGCTGAGCCGTCGTCAGCGTGTTGCCCGCGACGGTCAGCACCGGCAGGCCCGTCTCAAAGGCACGGGCACAGAGGTGCATGACCTTGGGGTCCGGTGCGAGGCCGCCACTAAGCAGCAGGCCCGCAATCTGAACCCCCGAATGCGCCGCCAAAGCTACCGCCATGATGATGTCGAGTCGATCTCCCGGCGTGACCACAAGGTTGCCGGGCACAAGCCCGCTCACCGCATTCGGCACCGTCATTGCGGCCACGCTGAACCCCATCACGCGGCGGTCCGTGTCTCCGTCGACTAGCGACCGAGCCCCCAAGGCGGCTGCCACATCGCTGATGCGGGGTGCTTCCAGGACTGGCGCCTGCGGAATCAGGCCGAGTACGGGCGCTCCGAGCGCGCTGAATGCCTTGGCAAATGATGCGCGCAGGGCCCGCTCGACGGGTGGCAGCGGCGAATCGCGAAGCAGTAAGGCAGAGGGCGCCTCGCGCAGCACCTCCGGTGCTACGACTCGATTCACGATAACCCCTAGAAGTTGACCGGGCCGCGGTGCGAGGGCACTCAAGGTGAGTTCGACCGCCTCAGCTACCTGGGCGGGCGATCGGTCTTTTGCGCCAGTGGCTACAACAATACGTGCGTCTAGCGCCTTCGCGAGTTGCGCATTCAGGCCGAGGGCGTAAGTCGCAAACGCATCCGGCACCAGCCCTTCGACGATCAGGACATCGGCATCGGAAAAGGCCGATTCGGTTCCGGCCACAACCTCTTCGAGTAGCCGTTGCTCGTCACCGCTGCCGAGCAGCGCCTCCGCTGCGCTCTGCGCCATCGGCACGGGAACAGGTCTTCCGAGCGCGAGCGCTGCTAGGGTGGTTGAGCGCTCTGGACCTGAATAATCTGCCCGCACCTGCGCAATCGGTTTCGCAAACGCGACGCGATGCCGCAAACGTTGAAGTGACCGCAGGAGCCCCAGCGACACAGAAGTTAGTCCCGCGCCCGGCCCGGTCGGCACGACGAGAATCACCGAGCGCCTCTGGGTCTCGCGCGGGGCAGGGATTTGCGGTGCTTGTGTCTGGTCGGACATTCGGAACCACACTATCCCTCGAAATGTTGAGCGCTCAAGGCCAAAGGCAAGGCCTTTGGGAGCCGTAGGGCGGGAAAGAGACGATGACCGAAGCTGCACACCCATTGACACCCTCTCCCGAAAACACCTCAAGTAGACCCGCGGGCATACGTGGCATCGTTGGGGCCCTCGAGCGTAGTTTGAAGGCAGCGCCATGGTGGCTTTGGATCTTGGTCGGACCGCTCCTGCCCATCGCTTTTATCGCACTCGTGACTGGACCACCCCGCGGCCAAGCCGTTGTCTTCGCGGGCGCAGGCGTGCTCGATGCTATTTCGGTAACATCCTCGCCGCCGGATCTTCGCTACCTAAAGGCTACGCACGCGCACGAGCTACCTGACGCTACGTTGCAGCGGATCCGCGGTGTCCTCGGGCGCCGTCCCGCACTGATGCTCGTGGGCTTCGACCCCAAAGCGATGCGCGAAGGCAAACTGACCCCCGAGGCTCTCTATCACCGCTACGAAGCACTCGTCCGCGAGGTCGAAGCCAGCACAACGATTGCGCTTTGGACCAACCTCCGATCCCTCAGCGATGACGGCCCCGAGCTCCGAGTCGCCACCGATCACTTCAACCACCTATGGCGCAGCGGCGTGTGTAACCCGGTCCAGCACCCCGAGCGCCATTGCTTCGACGTCAGCCTCGCCGCCGACGTCAAAGCCCTCGAAGTTGAAACCATTGACGCCATCCGCAAAGCGCTCGCTACCGTCCCGCCCACCACGCCCGCTGGCCTCTCACGCCCCGGGTCCGCCGCCGCTCGACCCCCGGAAACCACGCGACCTCTCGCTGCTTCGGAGAAGATCGCGTCTACCCGTATGCAGGCGTACACGTTGCGGCTGGGTATCCTAAAGCCGAACTAAGGGCGGGGACAGATGCCGGGAATAAAGTGAGAACCAGAGCTTCCTTCGGCACCCATAGCCCGGAGTTCCGTATAGAGAGCCTGAGCATCTTTGCATTTTCCACGCAAAATGAGCATCCCCACAAGCCCCGGCCCCGGGCCACGCATAAGCTCACGCGCCTGCCTTGCCTGCCCCTGACCCTCGGGATACCTTTCTAAGATCGCAAGTTCTCGCAGCGCAGCACGCACATCGCCGCGGCGAATAGCTGCTTCGCCGCGCGCCGCTGCCGCGTTCACGATGGCCTGGTTTTCCAGGTTTTGCTCCGCTCCAGCGTCTCGAGGTTCCGCTGCGCTAGGCGCAGTCTCTGGCGTTGTCGAGGCGGATGGTCGCGCAGGAGACGACGTTGCTGCTCGGTCGCCAACCGCCGCAGTGCGGGTGTTCGTTGATGTCGGGGCGGCTGCCCGAGCCGAGCGCGCCGCGCGCCGCGCGGGCGCCTTCGGTTGGACGTCGCGTGGGACGGGCGTCTCGGCTCCCGCAGCCGACTCCCGTGCGTTTGTTGCGGTTGCCTCCGCCTCCCCCTGACGCGGAACGCGGGCTCCGTCTGGAGCGTCATCCGCTGCGCTGTTTTCGGCATCTGCCCCACCCGACGCGGGCGGCTCAGATAAGGTAGTGGATTTGGCTGAGGCGACCTCACGCGGGTCGTGCGCTGTGTTTTCTCGACTCTTTTGCCAAGCCCACACGCCACTGGCGGCCAGCACAAGTAGCAAGGTGACAAGCACAAGGCCCACGCCACCCCGCTTGGCAGGTAGACCCGCGGCGGCGGCTACAGTATCCCACGACTCCTCGTCCTCTTCGTCGAGAGCCTCACGCATCGGTGCTATATGCGCCGAATCTTCGGGCGCGTTGCCAACAGCGCGTCCACCCCCGCTCGATAGCGACGAACGCTCTTTTTCACCGCTTATCGCTTCGCTATTCTCCCCCGTTTCAGGGGCGCCCGCCGCAGGCGCTGCGTTCATGCCGGACGCCGAAGAGCGGCTGCGACGAACCTTACCAACAGCGCTCAGCGCCAGGGCCTCACCCATCTCGGAAACACCCGCGAATGCCGATACAAAGGCAATTACATCCGAAAAACGCGCCTCCGGATCTTTTTCAAGGGCGCGAAACAGCGCCGCTTCCCGGGCTGGGTCAAGTCCAAGACCTGGCAGTGCTTGCTCAAGTGGGATCGGCGCCGCCGTCATATGTGCAGAGGCCCACTCAAAAGGCGTTGTCGCCTCGAAAGGCAAGTGCGCTGTGAGCATCTCGTAGGTCAGCACGCCCAAGGCGTAGATATCGCAAGCGGGGGTGAGTTCAACGCTGCGAAACTGCTCTGGCGCCATGTACATCGGTGTCCCGATAATGGCACCAGCGTGCGTGAGCGCGGCTTGTTCGAACGCGCCTGCGGCGCTCTCTAGGTGCTTCGCAATGCCAAAATCGAGCACTTTGACAAAGTCATCCTGACCACCCCGGCGGGTGAGCATGATATTTTCCGGCTTCAAATCTCGATGCAACACGCCGAGCGAGTGGGCCTCGTGGAGCGAACCCGCTATTTGCAGCAGAAGTCGGTCGATACGCAGCGGCGATAAAGGCCCTGATTCGAGCGCTTGCCCAAGCGACATGCCATCGATGTACTCCATGATGATCAGGAGCGTGCCGTCGTCAAGATCGCCGAAGTCGTAGAATTGAATCGTGTTGGGGTGCGAAAGCCGGACAACCGTCTCAGATTCACGGTAAAATCGGCTAACGAGGCTAGGATCATCCCGATGCTCAGGCAGAAGCGTCTTGACCGCCACCTTACGGGAGACATTACCCATGCGCTGCTCCGCGAGATAGACTCGGCCCATACCGCCTCGACCGATCTCCCGCACCACGCGGTAACGCCCGAGCAGAAGTTGTCCACTCAGGTCATCGGAGCGATTGGCTTCGTTCTGCAAAGTGGCCATCCCATGCAAGACACGCGGCGCCCCGTCTGGGGTTAGAGCACGGTTCGGAATTAAGGGCCGTAACTGACGCGTCAGGGTGCGCACTCTAACTTCGGTCGCCGCTCTAGCACCTAAGCGTGCACGCTTAATGCGTTCGCTTCAAGCGCGAAGCCATGAGCGCGCAGTACAATGCAAAGCGCGGTGCAGCTGAGACTTCGCTCAACGTGGCTTGCCGCTGCGCGCACACGCGATGCAGCGCGTCACCGCGGGATCAACATCGAGGCGCCGTGTATCGATCGCTTCCTCACACATAAGGCAGAGGCCGAAGTCGCCGTTTTCGATACGGCGCAGGGCCGCGCCGATTCGCTCCACGGTCTCGATACGACGGCGCACGGTCGCCGATGCCATCGCCTGAATCTGCAGGGCGTCCATGCGTGACAGACGACCGACACGACTTTGGTCGAGCGCGACGGGCTGCTCTAGCACCTTCGCATCCGCCGCAAGGCCTTCGAGCTCGGACCGCCACTCGACCAGTCTGAGGCGGTAAGATTCCAAGCGCGCCTCATCCACGTGGCAACCTCCTTAACACGAGCCACTCACGTCGCTCGGCAACCACGCAACGCCGACGCGGGCTAGATTAGAGAACCAGCAGGTGCGCAGATCGACACACCAGCGCCCACGATGGCCAGACCAAGGGCATCGATATCGATCCTCTCAGCCCTCACCGAGCTTCCCTCACGAATATCGACGACGGCGATGCGGTATATCGATGACTCAGCCGCCTGGGTAGGTTTCCAGAAAAAGTAAATCCAGCCGTCCCAGTTCGCAAACGCCCAAGTGAGGATGCCATTGCCTTCCGTGGGCTCCAGCCCAAGCAGCGTCTGCTCCGCAATGACCGCAAAGTTGCTGGGGGAAATCTCTAGCACCCTTGCTTCCGGCGACGTTCGCGGTGGCGCAAAACCAAAGAGGCGGCCGGCCCGATTACCGGTTATCTCCGGTGACCCCTCAATACCGGCTGCCTCCGAGCTCGTGAAGCGTTCCGTCTCGGGGTCGATATAACCGGGCAGTCCGACCGCGCCGCCCTCGGTGTCGCTGCCTAATGTGAAAATGCGCTCCCGCCCGGTCTGAGGATCGAGAAAAAAGGCCAACGTGGCGAAGCCTCTACCTGCAGCGATGCGGGCTTCGTTATCGACCTCAGACGTCGCTCGACATGCCAGGGTGCTCAACGAGACCCTGTAGATGCGCTGGTCGGTGTAACTCACCCAAGCTTCGCCGTTCTGACTCACGGACATCGCGTAGGGGGTATGCTCCGGTGCTATCGTGGGGCAGTCGGGTTCACCCAAGACCTCCAAGCTCGGCACATCGGGGCGAAAGCGCACGAGCCGATAATTAATATCGATAAGGTAAATCCACTGGGTACCCGCTGCGCAGACCGTTTGCGCTTCTGAGTTGACGGCATCGGGGGCCGGACGACTGGGTTCCGCGACCGGTTGCCCAACTGGATTCGGCTCGAGCACCTCGTTGCCAGGCGAGGCACTTCCCCCGGGCGTATCTACGTCGGACCCGCAAGCAAACAGCAAAGAGAATGCCAAGTTAGCAAGCGCAGCCTTTCCTACACACCGTGCGGGGCCCGCGGTCGCAGGTGAAGGCTTGGAGCGGCGCTGCTGCGCCAGCCGCCAAGCACGCGCAGCTGCCCGCCGTCGCATCAATATCGTCCTCGTCATTTTTTTTGCCTCACCCGTGGTCTGCCCGCGCCCTCTAACCTATCGCGCGGCTCAACTCGACGGGGTGGCGCGCCAACTGCGTGGGGAGGCCTCACGTCATGCAAACGCCAGGCCGATTCCGACCGTGTGCGAAGCGTGCTGCCCTTTTCTTAGGGTACACTATCAACCGTTCACCGACCAAACGCGCAGTCTTCGGTATCTTCGGCAGCACAAGCACTCATGCCTGGTCCCGATGTCGCGTCGCCGCCAAGTCCGGGAGCCAGCGCGCGCGGCGGCTAAACGCCAAGCCAGTCCAGGCACCACAAACCCCAGACTTCGGTGAGTCTTCAGAAGCTCGCATTGCGGGAGCGCGCCTACGCCGGGTTGAGGGTCTGAGCTCGGGCGTCCACAGCCGCGGCGCGCTTGCGACACGGGCCCCGAGGTTCGCGACGGTCTGCGCGGGCCCATGGCTCGCACGCCGATGACCGCAGCGGAGCTTGGGGAGGCGGAGTCATGGGACGCCCAAGCGCCGCGTTCTGTGTCGCCGGCGCCAAGCGCTGGAGATCCCGCAAGGAACACGCGCGCCGCCTGCCGCGCCCGGGACAAGTTCGGCGCGCAGCACCCGAGCCTTGCACTTGAGCGCAAGCCCCTACTTGAGTCTTGCTCAACAATCGGCAACCCTTAAGTATGAACATGGACCCTACGGCAGGAAGACGGCCCTGGCCGCCGCCGCGAAGCGGCCGCGAAAAACGCCCCGTTCACGGTGCCACAAGCCTTGGGCCGAGGCCCCTTTACCATCGTGATGCCATGCTGTGGGTGGTGGTCACCCTTATTGGAGCCCTCTCACTGCTGAGCCCGGCAGCCGTACGCGCCGAGGTGGGCACGTACTATCCAGGCTTGGACGACAACGAGCCAGATCAATGCCTTCCTCCAGCACACATCGACTCGGGCGATGATGACCCAGACGAAGACCTAGAAACGTTTCTCCGCTGCAGCGACCCCGGCTTGGAGAACGCGATTGCCTGTGAAGCTGAGGACAATGCCAACGAAACGCTCGTGAATATTGAACTGGACGCGCTTTGCTGGCTTCGAGACGGCGTTGTGTTTGAAGCCGCTCTCGACGAAGTGACCCGAGATCAATGCGTCGTCGCTTCGGCTGAACCGGATTCCAGACCCGCCGAGGACGACCTCGCGCCGAACTCAGTGCAGAGCGTTTGCTGCCAAGAAGATGCCATCTGTAAGCGGCTGTTGAACGATGATGTTGCAACGTGTGTACGGGTGGTCAATGCCCCGGACAACCAAGTTGAAGACCTTGGCTTTTGCGACACACCGAAACGCCTTGGCTCCTGCCGCAATCCCGACGGAACCATCGACAGCGCTCAGCTTCGTCGATGTTTTACCCAAGAACGTGATGACAGTAGCCTTGAACGCACCACGCTTGCGGACGGCGACTGCGACCGCGATGGCGTACGCAATCGCGACGACTGCGCACTCTGTGACGCCACGATAACCGCGCGTCGTGGTACCCCAGCATGCGAGGCCGTCGACAGCAATATTCCCGCCCCCAGTGAGAGCGCCGAGCCGGTCGACGCGGAAGAGCCCATCGAGGTACCGCTTATTGACGTCGAGGCCCCAGGCTTCCGCGGCGGCGGCGGCTGCCACCTTGGGCTAGGTGCCGAGGCCAACGGCTGGGCGCTACTTCTTGCCTGGATAGCTCGGCGCCGCAAGCGCCACGCGCGCATGACCGAGTAACATAGGGCGGCCAAGGTTCCTCGGACAGAAGGCGAACTCTTCGCTAACCGCTCGCCACGCATGCTGGGCTGTGGCGCGACGAACGAGGCGCCCCCTCAGACTATTTGGACCGAGGCGGAACCTCTAAGCACCTCCGTTCGCTGCGCGCAAAGACCTCGCGCTCACCCAGGCAGGGATCCGGCGAGCGCGTGGCTGCGGGGCCCGCGGAGGGTCTCGGGGGACCCACAATTGGGTACGGAGCCGCGCGCAGTGCCTGAATCCCCCCGGGTTTTCCGGAGGCTGATTGAGTTGGGACTGGCAGTCTATGCTGCCAGTCGTTGCGTTTCATAATATGCCTGTTCGAAGCATTTGGGCGAGACGAAACCGATAG
>SLQV01000101.1 GCA_007131285.1 Myxococcales bacterium | reverse complement strand
CACGATTGTGCTCGACACCCCGCCCCTCGTGAATGCCTACGATTTTCTCGAGGCGCCCCGCAAGGTGCTTTCAGCCTTAGACAACAAGGTGAGTCAGTGGCTTGTTGGCGAACGCGAGCAGGATGAAGAGCGGGTTGTGGGTGCTAAGGCGCGGCTCGCGCGCTGGGCGCTATCGCGCTTTACTGGCGAAGCTTTTCTCGGGGAGCTGATTGAGCTCATCCGGGCCCTCCGCAGCGTATTCGCAGGCTTTCGCGAACACGCAGCGGATGTCGAGCGCATCTTTGCGGCCCAAGACACCGCGTTTCTTGTGGTGAGTCGCCCGGTGGACGCCGCGCTTGAAAGTGCCCGGGCTGCGCTGGCCTATCTCGAAGCGGAGGGGCTCGCTTGTGAAGCACTGCTCATCAATGCTGTGTCGGCGGAGAGTCTGACGCCGCCGCCATCGGCTGCCGCGCTTGAGGCTGAGCGTGCCGCTTGGTTTGCGCTTGACGCCTTCAGTGACGCCGCAATCGCTAGGCTCTCCGCGGCCGACGCCCGTCTCCGAGCGCGTGCTCAGGCGGAACGCGAGCGTCTGGCGCATCTTATCGCAAGGAACGACGGCCTGGCCCCGGACCTACTCGTCGCACCCGAACTTGAACGCGATGTACGCACGCTCGATGACATAGAACGCATCGGCCGGAGTTATGCGCCGCTCGGGCATCCGCACGGATTGAGCCTTCCCGAAGGCCGTGCCAGATAACCGCCATGGTTGAAGTGCGTCTTGGACTCGAATGTGTGGTGTTGGCGGCGGGTAAAGGTACCCGCATGCGGTCGTCTTCCGCCAAGGTGGTGCATGAAGTCGCCGGCCGGCCCCTCCTTCACTACGTGCTCGACGCGGCGCGAGGTGCGGGCGCGGCACGCATCATCGTGGTCGTCGGTCACGATGCCGAGGCCGTGTCTGGCGCCGCCGAGGCCTGGCGGGCCGAGCGCGAGGAAAACGCCCGAGTGACGCTGGCGTTCGCCGTGCAGGCCGAGCAACGCGGCACAGGCCACGCTGCCGCACAGGCGGTGCCCCACTTAAGCGGCACCTGTAACGCGGTGCTGCTGCTGTGCGGCGACACCCCCTTGCTGCGGCCCGAGTCACTCGCCCAGCTATGTGCCGGAGCTGAAGCCCAGGCGGAAGCGCAAGTCGCGCTGTTGACTGCACGAACGGATGCTCCAGGGGCATATGGCCGCATCATTCGACGCGAAGGCCAGGTTGCAGCGATTCGCGAGGCCAAAGACGCAACGCCGCAAGAGCTCGCCCTCACAGAGGTCAATCCTGGTGTCTATGTCTTCGAACGCGGCTTTCTTGAGCGCACCTTACCGGAACTTGGAAGCCACAACGCCCAGGGCGAGGTTTACCTCACCGATCTTGTGGAACGTGCCGCCGCCGTTTGGGACTTGCCCGTGCCGTTTCTCGAAACCCTCGGCGTCAATGACCAAGCCGATTTAGCGGAAGCGCAGGCCGTGCTCTACGCACGTCGCGCGCGAGGCCTGGCACAGAGCGGTGTGCGGGTAGCCGACCTAAACCGGTTACAGGTCGGGCCGGATGTCACGGTGGCAGCCGGCGCCGCCCTCGCTGTTGATGTCACCCTCGCGGGCCGCACACGCGTCGCCGCGGGCGCGCAAATCGGCCAAGGCTGCGTGCTGCACGCGGTGGAGGTCGCGGAAGACGCGAGGCTCCTTCCTTACTGCGTCGCCAGCGAGGCGCGCATCGGCCCACGCGCCCAGGTGGGGCCCTTCGTTCAGTTGCGGCCCAAGGCCACGCTTGAAGCCGACACGAAAGTGGGCAATTTCAGCGAAATCAAAGCGGCACGTCTGGGCGCCGGGGCCAAAGTCAACCACCTGAGCTATGTCGGTGATGCGGATGTCGGTGAACGCGTGAACCTCGGCGCAGGCACTATCGTCTGCAACTACGACGGCATGCAGAAGTGGCCCACCGTGATCGAGGCCGATGTCTTTGTCGGCAGCGATTGCCAGCTCGTCGCGCCCTTGCGCATCGGTGCGGGCGCCTACGTGGCCACCGGCACCACGGTGACCGTCAACGTGCCCGCCGGCGCGCTGGCGGTCGGTCGCGCCCGTCAGAGCAACAAGGACGGCTACGCAACACGTCTGCGCAAGCGCCTGGCCGCCCGCCTGAAACCCACCGCTTAGAGGCCATTAGATGCCCGCGAGCCTACGCGCGTCCGCGCTCTTATGCTCGGACTCGGCGGTCTGCTATTCGCCCCTCCCGTTACCGGAACAGGTTAGGAGGCGGAGCGAACACGATTGCGACCATCGTTCTTTGCGACATACAGAGCCTTGTCCGCTGCTTCGAAAAGGCTTGCGGGGTCCTTACCGCAGTCAGGAAATGTGGCTACTCCAAGCGAGCAGGTAACCTGTAGCTCGCCCTTCTCCGTCGCGAAGACGCACGCGCCAAGGTGCTCGCGTACGCGTTCCGCCAGCAAAAGTGCGCCCGCCGCATCTGTCTGCTCGCAGAGCACACAGAACTCTTCGCCGCCGAAGCGTGCGACGATATCCGTATCGCGCTTCATGTGCTGGAGTAGGTGACCCAGGCGCTGGATGACGCGGTCTCCCGTCGCGTGCCCATAGGTGTCGTTGACGTTTTTGAAGTGGTCGATATCCGTAACTAGCAAGGAAAGCGGGGCACCGAAGCGCTCCGCCGCCCGCAGCCGTTTGGATAGTTCATCGAGAAACGCTCGCTTGTTTAGGCAGCCGGTAAGCCCATCGGTGGTAGCGAGCTGTGCGAGCCGGCGGACGGCTTCGAGGTTGGCCAGCGAAACAGCGAGCTGGTTGCTGAGAACTTGCAGCGTGGGCACCGTGGAGCCCTGATACAGGCCGGCCTCCCGGCTGCCCAGCATCAACGTGCCGAGGACATCATCTCTGGCCACAAGCGGCGTGATGAGCAGCGAGCGTAGGTCGGTGAGTTGGTCGCTTGCCCCGAGCGCTTGTTGGTGGGCGCCGTCGAAAAGTCCGCGGTAGGGCAAAGCGTGACGCTTGGTTACGGCAAGCTGAGCCAACGCATTCATGTCAGAAAAAGTGGTGCCCACCAGCGAATCTGCGGGTGTCCCGGTGGCGTAGAGCACCACTTGCGCGAGACGAGGCTTGCGCCGTACAAAGCCCGACGACCGTTCTTCTCTTGAATCCGAGTCTTTCGAGGCGTTGCCGAGCGTGAGGCTTGATTGAGGTTCCGCGTGGGCCTTCACTACTTGCGTGACGAGCGCAATATCGAAGGGTGTGACCTGCGCAGCTGCATCAAGCGCAACTCGGACTGCATCCTCCATGTCGCGTGCCTCGGCCAGGGCGCGCGACGCCTCGTAAAGAATACGCTGCTCGCGTTTTGAGAACTCAAGGTCGACAAAAACGCGCTCACTGCGCAGCGCGCAGTGGAGGGTAGTTCCGGCGCGCTCCAGAAGGTCGAGGTCGCGTCCGGTGAACGGCAGAGGCTGTTCGCGTTCCATGCAGAGAATCGCGACAACCCCCTCGGGGCTCGCTATCGGAAAGCCAACGAAGTGACGCACCATCGGAGCATCACCCGGGCCTTCGGTGCGGTAGCTCAGACCACCAAAGCCAGGCCGTATATCCGTGAGGGCAGTAAGTGATTTGCTCTGAATAATTGCAGAGAGCACGCCCTGTCCCAGCGGGTAGGGGCCCTCCTTCAGGCCATCGCCCTTGCCGCTGTATTCGGCGAGATGTAGCAGGTCGCTTTCACGGTCGACGACAAAGACTAAAGTTGTACTTGCCTCCACCGCCCGCCGGAGTTGCTCGAGCGTCAAGCGCAGTAACGTGTGCAAATCGCTAAGCGTTGAGGCAGGTGTTTGGGGGGTTAGCTGGCGCAGCGCCCAGCGCGTCCACTGGCCGTCATTCCAATGGCCCCCGCCTGAGCCGGTAGATCCGACGTTTTGCGGCTGAGCTTTGGCTTCCCGGTGGCGCAAAGCCAAGCCCAACAGAATTGGCGCTGGCAGCCAAATTGCGAGTTCGATCCAGGTGCCGAGCCCTTCGGCACGAAAGAGCAATCGATGCAGACACTCAAGCGCGAGCACGGCGCCGACCCAGAATGAAAGTCGTGCGCGGTGCACCAAAAGCGTCAGCGCGAAAGCGGCGGTCGCGAGCAGCGGTTCCGCCCAGCCGTGACCGACGAGTTGCCCCAGAACGCGTAGCTGCCAGAAGACCAGAAGTGAGGTTCGTAGGCCCAGTTCGTAAGTGTTCGACGCGACGAACGTGAGCTCAGCAGAGAGGCGTGTCAGGGTGACGGCCAGGGTCGGGACTACGGTAAGCAGCACGGTGGCGCTAAGCAGCGGCATGCCGGTGAGTGCGCCGCTTGCGGCAATGGCCGCGAGCCAGACCAATGCGATGGTAGCCGCCACCGGCATAGCGGCTAGGCGCAGTGGCCACGGCAAGGTCACGTCGAGGTCGCTAGGGGCCAGGGTGCGGTCGATGCGTGTCTTCATCGAAGTCGATAGAGCGGGTTGGGTTTACGGTCCGCCGGGAGCGGCAGAAACCGTCGGAGGCGCCGTTTGTCCGTGGGGCCCCTCCGTCCTAGATCCCCCCCCCGTGATGTTCAGGCGTACCATGTTTGCTCACTTTTGGACACAGCAAACGATACTTCTTTTTACGACAACGTTCCGTACTGAGGCGTCGGTTGTACTCTGACGGTCTTGCGCCCCTGACGCTTCAGCTATGCTGGTGGGCATGGTCCAGTCGCACGAAAGCGAGGCAAGTGTTGGTTGTGGGCATGTTTCGGAGGCCAACGAATCTGGGTCCATCGCGTCTGCGCCTTGGAGCGTGAGCGGACTTAACCGCGCGGTCCGAGCCGGTCTCGAGCAGACGTTCGGCGAGGTCCGTGTCGTAGGTGAATGCGCAGACGTCGCCCAAGCAGCGTCGGGGCACGTTTATTTTACGCTCTGCGATGAAGCTAAGCCCGCGCAGATCCGCTGCGTCATGTTTCGCCGCGACGTGCAGCGCTCACCGGCGAAGTTGGCCATCGGCGCGCGGGTCGAGTTGGTGGGCGGGCTGTCGCTCTACGAAGCGCGCGGAGCGTTTCAGCTCATTGCCCGCTTGGCACTGCCTGCGGGCCTCGGCGAGCTGGCTGCCCGCTTCGAAGCCGTGAAACGCGCGCTTGAAGCTGAGGGGCTCTTCAAGCAGGCGCGCAAGCGTTCTCTGCCACGGGTACCACGCTGCGTAGGTGTGGTCACAAGTCAAGCGGGTGCCGCGCTACATGACGTTATTCGCGTCATGGATGGTCGTTTTCCAAGCCCACTTGTCGTAGCGGATTGCCGCGTGCAGGGCGAAGATGCGCCCCGTACGATCCTCGCGGCCCTGAACCGCCTCATCGCGGGGGGGAGATGCGACGTTATCATCGTGACCCGCGGCGGTGGCTCGGCAGAGGACCTTTGGGCTTTCAACGATGCCGCGCTAGTCCGCGCTATCGCAGCATCTCCGGTGCCTATCGTGAGTGGAGTGGGTCACGAGGTGGATGTGACCCTCAGTGATTTAGCGGCGGACGTGCGGGCGGCAACGCCTTCCAATGCCGCCGAGATCGTGTTTCCCGAGCGGGGTGCACTGCGTGCTTTGCTCGAGAGCACGGAACGCCAGATGCAACAGCACCTCGATGCACGCATCGGTGGCGCGCGGCTCCAGCTTGAGCGTCGCCTGCGTCGCCTTACGCTACCGAAAGCTTTGCTTGCGGTGCCTCGGCGGCGCCTCGAAGAGCACGCCCGACGGCTAGAACAAGTGCTCGCACAGCAGCTCGCTCAGGCGCGGGGGCGCCTTGTAAAGCAAAGCGAAACCCTGCGTGAGCTAGACCCGCGTCGCAAGCTGCTTCGCCTGAGCGCCCGCCTCCAGACCAGCGCGACGGCGCTCAATCGCGTCGGGTCCAGTTTGGCCCACCGACCACGGCAGAAGTTGCTGGAGATCGAACGTCGTCAGCAGCTCAGCATCACGACCTTTATCGAGAAGCGCCGCAATCGTCTTGAGGCGCTTCTCGGTCGGCTTGATGCCCTTTCACCCTTGAAGGTGCTCGGGCGCGGTTACGCCATCGCGCTTTCGAGTAAGTCGGGGCGCGCGCTCCGCGCTGCGCGAGAGGTGCGCCCCGGCGACCGATTCACGCTGCGGCTAGCTCAGGGCACCGTTGAAGCCACCGTGCTTTCCCCTCGTGAGGCGGCGCAGGCCATACTGGAGCTCGATTGAGACCTGCAGGTGGCCTAGACACCGCCGCAGGCTTGCGTCTAACATTAAAAAATGAACCTGGATGGCATTGAGTTCGGTTCGCAACTGGTTCGAAACGCACCCAGAGATCATCGCGGGTTCTGGCAACTAAGGCCGCTCGATTTACTAGCAGCATCTACGCTGCTCCGGGTGGATGTGCGGAGCGATGAAGACTACCTGCTGCGCCAGGGGCACATTCCAGGGGTACTTCACTGGCCAGCATCCCGCTGCTTTGCGGGCTTTCTCCCGCAAACTCGGGCATATCCAGGTATTGTGCTGATTTGCGGGGATGGGCGCGAAAGTGCAGAGTGCGCTGCGTGGGTGGCGAAGAGAGCGATATTTGGCGAAACTTTCCATCTGGTCGGCGGCATGTCGCGCTGGATGGCGGAAAGACGGCCGGCGATGCGGGTGCGGACGTATCACCGCCGGTGCGCGTCCTTGCCGCAGGTGAACGCTGCGCTGTCATTGGTTTAGGGTCCAATATCGGCCACCGCTTCGGCTTTCTTGCCGGGGGGCTTGCACGGCTTGCGCGGACGCAGGACGTAGCGGTGGAAGCGGTTTCTCCGGTCTACGCAAGCAAGGCGGTCGGGCCCGTCGCTCAGGGGACCTTCTTGAACGCTGCGGTGCGTCTCCGCACCAGGCTAACGCCCCTGGCGCTCCTCGAACGTTGCCTAGCGATCGAAGCTGAGCTCGGCCGCGTGAGGTACCAAGACCAAGGGCCTCGTGTTATCGATCTCGACGTGCTCTACGTACAGTCGATTGCGCTAAGTTCCGCACGGCTTCGGTTGCCCCATCCGCAACTTTTGCGCCGCCCCTTCGCTTGGCTGCCCTTTGTGGAGGTATGGGATTTAGCCCTGCAGGACGCACTTTTCGCGCGCCTTGTGCCCGCGCTCGAGGCCCGAGCTCCCGATGGAATCCGCTGGAGGTACGGTGCCCCTGAAGCAGAAAGCACCTGCGCGACCCTAGGCCTAAAGCGTTTGCCGCGTCCTCTGCTGTCGTCGGCGCCTGCGCGGCTCGTGGCTTCAGACTAACCCGGTTAACGCATGTAGGCGCGAGACAGAAGCATGCTTGCACAAGGAATTAAGCTTGGGTTCCGGCTCCACGTGCTGTCTCCGGACATGAGCCGGCCGGGAAGCCTCGCTAAGTCCCGCGCGCTTTGCGGAGAGCTTGGTGGTGTTCGGCTGTGGGTGCGCTCGATGCAGAACCTCAACCAGAGCCACGCATCTCCCTCAAGGGTACCCCGATAGGGTTCATGCGTTTTGGGGTCGCTGCATGGTGCGCCCGGGGGTGTACTCAATCAGTCCGCATTTGAATCCAGCGCGTGAATGGTGTTAACCTAGCGGGAGCGTGCAGTGCGATGCGCCCAGTCCGGCAAGCTTCCGCTGCGATTCCGGCCCCGACCCCGTCGTCACGCGCTGTCTTGGAGTCGTATGTGCGCTGCGTGGGCAGGGAAAGATACGTTTGACATCCAGGAGACTAGAGGCGCTTAAGTTAAAGGATGTGATAGTCTGCGTGGGCAGCAGCGAAACCTCGTTTTTACTAGGAAAGACAGCGAAAATGGAGGTTCTTGGGCGATGTGTCCGGACATCGCGGAGCCGTGCTCGCCCGCCTCGAATAGCTAGGAGTTGAGAGTCTCAGTCACGCCCACTTAGCGCGTCAACGCATTCAAAGTCCCCAGCTCATGTCTCAGCAACGGTCACAATCTCGTTTCCCTCTCGCACTGCGCCTGCGCATTACGGCAGCCAACACCGACAGCCCCTTTGAGGAAATGAGTGCCGACCTATCGGAAAACGGTGTTTTCATTCGTTCTGGAGCGCCACATGCGGCGGGATCACTGCTGAAGTTTGAGCTGCTGGCGGGGGAGGGTATGCCGCCGATCTGCGGCGTGGGGCGGGTGGTATGGAGTCGCGCCTTGGCTGCGGCTGACGCGGCGCATCCCGCGGGAATGGGTGTGAAGTTTTTGCGGCTCGAGGGCGAGGGTGCACAGTTACTGGCCGAGGTGCGCCGCCGTGCTGGGCGTGCGCAATCATTGGGCACTGAGGGAGAACGGCCGATGACAGGTTCTACAAGCGGCGGCAAAGGGACGGGCGACGCACCGCAGGGCGAGGCCGGATCGGGGCGCGACTCATCCGATAGCGACCGCTCGAAGGCCTACGATATGGCGCAGATTCCAGGCGCCCCGCGGTCACCAGCGCTCGAAAGCATGTTGCGCGGCGTAGCTCGGGAGCCTTACGGTGACGCCAAACCCGCGCCTCCTGCACAGGCTTCATCATCACCCCCCAAGGGAGTATTTTCTCAACCGGCAGACGTCAAGCAAACGGTGAGTCATGCACCGCGGCCTGAAGTCTCAGATGCCGGCGAGCTGTCCCTCTCGGACCCAGCGGTGTCCGCGGACATGATGGTGCAAACCTTCGGTATGACGACAGGCTTCAAGCGAAAAAAGAAGCTTCCGTCCCTGCCCAAAGCGGCGGCGCAGCAGACCTTGCCCGATGATGATGAGCAAACCGTACGGTTGGGTTCTGGTCGTGCACAAGCTGAGGCTCGGGCGAAGAGCGCGCGACCGCTTAACGAGACGGATGAATTTTATCGCGACAGCGACGCCGCTCGTCGTGAATCCGCAGAGGATGCGGAACACGAAGCACGTTCACCAGGCTTTGACGTTAGCGACAGCGCTCCGAGCACAGCTCACGCTGACGCAAGCGCTTCAGAGTCGCTGTCTCAGGTCGCATCAACTCCGGTTTCGGAGCATGAATCCGCAGGCGACGCCAAAGGAGGGCAACCCTTGGCCGTCGAGCCGTCGGTTGCAAGTGGTGAGGCCGCGAGTCAGGCCATTGATCTCGCCGCCTTAGCAGGCACTGCAGCGGCATTGTCGGATCAGAGAAGGAACGCGCAGGCCGCTCCGTCCGAAGCAAATGGTTCGCAGGACCAGGTCCTGGACCCCAGCGACGCACGCAACCAGCCCCAGGCTTCAGCGGCGGCTTCTAGCGGAGGGAGCGCGCTGGGCGATTGGCCGCAAAAGCGTTCGCGTTGGTGGCTGCCCGCCGCCGCGATACTCATGCTCGGTGCCGCAGTGGCCTGGGTCATCTTCGAGCCGAGGAGTGAAGGCGTGCGCCATGCCACGCCTGCAACCGAACCGGGCGGAGCAGGTGTCGCAACCAACCCTGTTTCGCCATCGGCTGGTACCACCGAACAGGCTGCCGAGGTGGACGACCGAGGGCCCGCGAGCAGCTCTGCAACGGCGCTGGCGCCTGAGGCACCGGAAGAAGATCCAGCGACAGCAAAATATCAACCTGAATTGCTCGAGGCGGAGGGCCCAAGGGTGCCTGTGGTGGTGAACTCTCGACCCGGCGGCGCCGCTTTGACCGTTGAGGGCAAGCCCTTCGGCAAGACGCCGCAGCGGCTTGCACTGCCTGAGGGCATTGAGCTGACCGTTGAAGCAACGAAGTCGGGGTATGTAGGGGCCCGCCGAACGTTGGTCGCCGCCCGCGGCGAAGGCTTGACCATTGCCCTCGAGCCCATCGTCTACCGCGTGCGTATGACGAGCAATCCTACGGGCGCGGAGTTCCTGGTGGGCGGCCGCGTGGTCAAGGCACCCGACACCCTTGAGCTCCCACGAGTCACGAGCCCTTTGGTGATATATGCGCGACTGCCTCACCACCACAAGTTGCGTTTTGTCGTCAATCCCGATGACTTCGACATCGTGGAAGCGAACGCGTCGTACCATCTGCACGCCGAACT
>SLQV01000162.1 GCA_007131285.1 Myxococcales bacterium | reverse complement strand
GTCATGCGAAACGCAAGGTGCTCCGGAGCGATACCCTACCGAGTTTTTGGGACGCACTTGAGCCAGGCGGTCACCTCTATCTCCAGACAGATGTGGAAGACCGCGCGCAATCATTTATCGCACTCGCAGGCGCGCTGCCCGGAGCCCACCTCACGCGGCCCGACCGCAACCCATACCCCTCGGTATCGAACCGCGAAGTTCGCGCCGAGCAAGATGGCTTGCCTATTTTCCGCGTCGATGTCGCGAAGGCGATGCTCTGAGTGCCATGAGCGTGCGAACGTGCGCGTGGCTAATGTCGCTTGTTCAGGAACGTAGGACCCTGGGGTCCAATAGCTGGAGGGCGATATCTGCGAGCAGGTTGCCAGCCTGTACTGCGACGGATGCGACAAGGACGATGGCCAAGACCAATGGCGCGTCGAGATTGTAGACGGCTTCCACGGCCAACCTTCCGAGCCCCGGCCAGCCAAAGATGGTTTCGGTGATAACGGCACCCCCTACCAGTGCAGGCAATTGTAGGCCAAGCAGGGTAATCACGGGTAAAACAGCGAGTCGCGGCAAGTAGCGCAGGGTCAACCGTCTTTGGCTGACACCGAGGGACCGCAACATGCGTGAGAACTCGTCCGCAAGAAGATCGCGCGTCTCCGAGCGTACCAGGCGCAAGTAAGTGGCGGAGCCGAGGAGGCCAAGCACGAGGCTCGGAAGCAGAGCGTGCTTAATGTGCTCTAGCGGCGTCTCGCCGTAGCCACCAACGGGGAAGAGGCCAAGCCGAAAGGCGAGTTGGTCGAGCGCAATGAGTCCAGCGACGAAGGTGGGAATCGATATGCCGAGGTAGGCGAAGGTCAGTAGTGAGGAATCAACCCAGCGGCGCCGCGTGGCGCCCGCCCAAAGCCCAAGACCCACGCCGACGAAGACCTCCACGGTGGTTGCCATGGCACCGAGAAGTGCGGTGCGCGGAATGCGTTCAACGAACACGCTCGCAATGGTTGCATCGAGGCGCAGTGAATCGCCGAGATGGCCCTGCAAGAGACCGCAATAGCCTGCACGCACGTGACAGGGCTGCACACCGATATAGGTTAAGTACTGACTGAGTACGGGACGGTCGAGTCCATGCTGCGCGCGGAAACTGGCCAACTGCTCCGCGGAGGCGCGCTCGCCCAGCGTCGCGGAGGCCGGGTCGCCGACCGCGTACATCAAAAAAAACACGCACGAAACGGAAGCCCAAACAATGAACAACGCATAAGCCGTGCGCCGGATGAGGTGCTCAACCATAGTGTATCCGCTGGGCATCAAGTGCCGCTGCCGAGCTGCCTGTTGAGAGACTAGGGTCCTGCGCGTCGTTAGGCGCCAAGCTAAAGTTCAAGCGCTTCATCTAGTTTGCCTTTCGGGCCGATTGCATATGCGTCCAAGGCATGCGGGGCAGGTCAAGCCAAACCGATTCGTAAGCATGGGACCAAACCTGGTGATGGGTGGTATTGCGAACGTAGGGCTGATATGCGGTCATGCGCAGAGGGACATAAAGGAAAGCCCAGGGAGCATCCTCTGCAATGATCTTAGACGCAGTAGCGTAGAGTACATTCCGCTCTTCGGCGTCTCGTGTCAGGTGGGCCTGATCAAGCAAACGACTCAGCTTCTCGTTGATGTAAAACGACCTGTTCTGTGAAGCATCGCTCTCGATGCCTCTACTATGAAAAAGAGGGTCGAGAATCGAGCTGGCATCGGGAAAGTCTTGTCCCCACGTACTAAAAAACATCGGAACGCGACCACGTTTGCTCGTTTCTTCAAGAAAGACGGCGAATGACACGGGTTTGAGTTCCAATGTAATGCCGATTTTCGCGAGGTCGGCCTGCGCGAACTGGCCGGAAACCTGTGCGCCTGCACTCTCTCCAAGCCAAAGTTCGATCGGGTAGGGCAAACCGTCTGGATATCCAGCTTTTGCAAGCTCTGCGCGGGCGCGTGCAAGGTCGTAGTGCTGCACTGAGGGATGGTCCGGAGGCAGGGAGCCGTCGAACATTGGGGGCAAAGGTTGACCCCAAACGACAAAGCTGTTGCCCCGGGCCGCACGCCAGCGCTCGCGGTTGAGCGCGAAGGCAACGGCTCGACGGACGTGCACGTTATCGAAGGGCGGCAACTCACAGTTCATCACGATGCCGCCAATGATTGCGTCGACGTTTTCGTGGACCTGTGGCTGCCAGGCAGCCGACTCTCTGAAGAAGGTCGCGTCTGCCGGCGAAAAAGAGAACAGCACATCCAGTTCCCCATTGCGAAAGCGCATGATGGCTAGGTGTCTCGGTACATTCTCATAGAACACCATGCGTTCCGGACGTGCGCTGGGCGTGTGGTAGTTGTCGTTTGCTTTGTAGGTCAAACGCACACCGCGTTCCCAACTCTCGAGTCGGTAAGGCCCGGTTCCCAGGGGAGGCACGCGTTCTCCCGCTGCGGCTCGTGCCAGAGCGGAAGGCGCAATGGGGGAGGTGAAGGTCAAGCCGAGCGCGAAGGGAAAGGCGACATCTACTTCGCTTAGTTCGAAGCGTAGCGTGTGAGCATCTTCCACAATGATGCCAGCAATGTGGTCCGTGCGTCCTGCGCGGTAGGCCGCAAGCCCGCGGACCTTCGTAAAAAACTCGGCGGCCGGTGAACCCGTCTTCGCCGCCAGCATCCGGTACAAGCTGGCGCGAACTGCCTCGGCGTCGAGCGGGTGTCCGTCTTGAAAAACGACGTCCTCGCGCAATTTCAATCGATAGTGCAGCCCGTCTTCCGAAAGGCTGGGCAGCGCCTCAGCCAGGCCCGGGGCGAGCTCGCCGTCGGGGCCGAACTCAAGAAGCGGCTCATAAACCAGCCGCAATGCCGCAATGGAAAGCTCATCGTAGGCTACATGCGGGTCAAGCGTGCGTACGTTGGTCTCGTGATAAAACCGAAAGGTACCGCCCGCTTGAGGTGCTTTATGCCCTGCGCCGCGATAAAGCGGATGGTCGGCCGCCCTACGGCAGCCCGTCAGCGCGACCTGGCACATGACGAGCGCGCTTGCGATGATTACGACGTATCTGCGTGGGCACCGGCCGGTTCGCAGGGGAGGGCGCGATTGGCCTTCTACCAAAAGTCGCTGTCGATGCGCACGCTCAAAGCGTGCGGCGCGCTGGATCAACCTGAGGGGTGATACTGTCCAGGGTAGCGAGCGGCCGGGTTTAGTGGGAGCGAACGTCAAGCACATCGCGCAGCGCCTCCCCCATCAAGTTGAAAGCAAAGACGGCCATGCCGACAAGCAAACCGGGGAAAAGCACGAGATGCGGCGCATGAATCATGAGATCCTGAGCCTCCCTAAGCATTGAACCCCAGCTCGGCACCGGCGGCCTTACGCCGAGTCCTAGAAAGGACATCGCGGCTTCCATCAGAATCATGTTGCCGAGGGTGGTTGTACCGAGAACCAGCGCCGGCGCAGACACGTTCGGCAGG
This sequence comes from Myxococcales bacterium, assembly GCA_007131285.1. GTDB lineage: Bacteria > Myxococcota_A > Polyangia > Polyangiales > SLQV01 > SLQV01. The sequence continues at coordinate 6,648 of SLQV01000162.1, read as the reverse complement.
ATATGCCGCCACATAATATGCCAGGGGCCGTAGCCGAGAGCTCGGGCTGCGATCACGTATCCACAGCGTCGCACCTGTAGTGTTTTGGTGCGAACAACCCGGGCCAGGCTTGTCCAGGACAATAGGCCGAGAAGGACGGCAACCGTCAGCATGTCCGGACGGTTGATCACGCGATTCAGCGCGATCGCTACCAGAAGAAACGGAAGCGACAGCACAAAATCCACCAAACGCATGAGGAAGCTATCCACCGGGCCAGAAAGGTAACCAGCCAGCATTCCCACAAGCAGACCCAGACTGACCGCAATACTCGAAGCCACAACGGCTACAATCAGCGAGACCTTGCCGCCATGAACGAGCCTGGAGAACTCATCTCGACCGACGGCATCTGCGCCGAGCCAAAACCCTGAAACCTCAAACGGCCCGGCCAAGCGCCCTTTATCGTCGATAAGGACTTCGGTGAACTGGGCGATGGGATCATGCTGAGCGATGAAGGGGCCGATGATTGCGAAGAGACCGACACAAAGCGTGAGCGCTAGCGCGATTCGAAAACGCCAAAAACCAGCCGCCGCCCTGAAGAGATCAGCTAACACGCGGCTTCAGTGTGTCTCCACTTGCGTACCGTACGCAAGCGCTGAGCCGCGGGTGCCTACGCACGGTCTAGCAGCGCTGGCATCAGCGCCGCCCAAACTTGAGCGGCGTTGAGCTCGTGTACGGCGTGGCAGCCGCCAGCGATAGCCGTAAGCCGTGCTCGAGGCGCGAGTGCGGCGAGGCGTCGACCGATATCGACGGGAACGATGCGGTCCTCGGCACCCCAAACGACGGCCCTCAGTTGCGCCATGCGACTGATATCTGCGTCACGCAGCGTCGGACAAAGCGCGGCCTTGAGGCCCGCGGTCAGAGCGCGTCCACGGTCTGGGTGCCGAAAGTTCGCGTAAAGAGCGTCGATGTCGCAGCTATCGGGACGACGCTGCCCGTTATATACATCGTGATCGAAATAACGTTCGAAAAGCGGCCGGCGATAGAGCCTCCGAACGATCGATTCCCCGACGCGCGGCACTTTCAGCGTCCAGGCCAGCAGTGGCGTCGGGTACGGAAGCGCGGGCGGGGCAATAACCGCACATGCCTCGATGCGCTGGCTTGCGCTGACCAGCATGTGTAGGGCTACAAGTCCGCCGTAGGAGTGACCGAGCAGGGCTGCGCGCGTGATCTCAAGCGCATCGAGCAGCTCACATAATGGAGAAACCAGTGACCGAGGATGCCCGAGCAAACCACGGTCCCCGCGGCTTGCCTCGGTCCCGTGGCTTGGGAGGTCGACGGCGAAGCACGTAAAATGCTGGCCAAGTAACTCGCTAATGCTGCTCCAGGTTGAGCAGTTCACGAGAATACCGTGAATTAAAAGCAAGGGGGGGCCGTGGCCCCATCGAGACACACTGAAGTGACGACCGCTGCGTGTCGTCACCCGAGAGGCTTGCGGCATTCGGTGCATGTAGGGCGAAGATAGCGCCGTTCAGTAGTTTCGGTCCTGGCTCTTGTGCCGGCGAGTCAAAAAAAGCGTTGACCCTTTGAGATCGGGTGGTTTACTGTCGGATAGAGTGCGCAAATGTAGGACAAGGTAAGATGCCTCTTGGGGTGAATCAGCCGAGTTCTGCGGGGCGGATTTCGACTCTGCGAGACGTGCCAAACGCTTTAGAGCAGATTCGCCGAGGGCAATACGAAACCGACAGCAGCAGGGTGTAACCATGGCAAAAAACGCAGCAAAAGTAGAGCTTCCCATCCTTCGAGACGATGACTTCAACAGCCAGGAGCGTTTGCCAGTCACGCCGAGCGAGCGGCGTATGCGCGCGCGCACCATATCAATCCGGAGACTAAGCAAAGCGGAGCTGGAGCAGGGCCGCGCCCAGTATCCAGAGGAGGCCTACTGGCGGCCTGCTGTCCGTTCAGCGTGCGCCGACGTACCCCGACCATGCCCCTACGTGAGTTGCAAGCACCACCTTTACTTGGATGTCCACCCCGAGCGTGGCTCGATCAAGTTAAACTTTCCTCATCTAGAGGTCTGGGAGCTTGAGGAAAGTTGTGCGCTTGACGTTGCGGATAGAGGCGGGGTGACTCTAGAAGAAGTAGGAAATATTATGAATCTAACCCGTGAACGGGTAAGACAAGTCGAGACGGTTGGGCTTGCCAGGGTGCGCTCAGAGGCGAGCGGCTCGCCCCTAGAAGACTACGCAGATGATGATGCCTCAGATGACGACTACGATCCGAGTCTATATCTTGGATAAATACATTTATTCGGCCGGGTATTCCTGGGCGATGAAGGGTGCGGGCGGGCCTCTTTGCGATGCAGTCAGAACATCTGACCGAGACCCGGCTAACGGAGTGTAAGCCTGACTTCGCGGGTTTTGGGGAGGAAGGCAAGAATGCCGCGCCGCCCGCTGCACTTCCAGCAAGTGCCCCAGCGCAAGCTTGAGAGTTCGTCGTCGAGTACAGCAACGACCGGCGCGCGTCGCGCGCCTGCTTCGAGCAGGTAGCGTTCTAGAGTGAGTTGGTGCGCGTCGTGGCGCAGAACAGCGATCCAGCCGTCCCCTCGGTTGGTTGTGCCCGTTACCACAAGACGTGACTGCTCAGCGGATTCCGGTGTCCACCAGAATGGGGTCGGGACTAAGGTCCACGGCGCTTCTCCGTCGGGCTTCAGGCCTAGTGCTGCGCGCGCGAGGTCTGCCGAGACGTAGCTGTGTACCTCGTGCCGCAGCGTGGTCTCGGCTGTGCCACGTGTGTCTAACAGGTGCGCGACGACCGGCAAGACATCTGAGTTTGCACTCGCGATGCCCTGCTGGGTCGATGATTTGGGCGGGGAGAACGCGTGCGTGCCCCGCCTCCGCTCTAAGCAGCAACGCGTCCTTGCGCGCTTGGAAACTTGCTCGCAGGCTTCGTTAGCCTCTCGCGTCCATTCCGCCCCAGCAGGCCCCTTAAAGAAAGCGTTCTCACAGCGTCCGAATGCGTGTGCTGACTCCGCGGATACTTCTTCATTCGGGTTGAACGCGCTGCCAAAGACATTGGAGTAATAGTGACGGAGCTGTCCTTTGCTGCACAGGTGCTGCTGGTGCTCCGCGCAGCTATTTGCTGCATCTGCAACTGACTTAGGCGCTGGCGAAAGCGCGCTGACGCCGAGCCAAATGAGTGGCGGGAAAGCTCCGTCTAAGTGATCGCCCGCGCCGATTCGTGCTGAGGTTTTCGCGCGTAATCCTGCGGCCGCCGTCGTGTGCTCCAGGGTTGAGTCGAGCGCGAGCCATGTCACGGCATGATGCTGGATGGGCTCAGCCGTTTCCCCTTCGGAAACAGTCGTCGTTGCGCTGACTTGCTCCCGCGCACCTTCATGGTTGCATGACGATGCCGCGCAACACACGGCACTGACAACTAGAAGGCGAAACGTATCGCGGGGCCGACCCAATGTGGCAACTTGCGGGGAGGCGCGTGTCAAACGGCGGTGACCTTTCTCCCAAAGGGTCCCGATGTCAAAAAATAAGGAGCAGATGCTCAAGGTAAGAGGTGCGTGTCTCCGCGCTTCGATCGAAGGCTTTTCTTGCGCGATTGCGATTGGGTGCATAGCTGTCAATTCATGTGCCGCGTTAGCAAGTGTCGGCGAGAGCGCCAAACGCAGTTGGGAAGCGGCATTCACGTTCCGGATGAGAGTTTTCGCCTTGCCTAAAGTGAAATCGGAAGAGCGCCTTGCGTCAACTTAGGTGCAATCGGCAATAGGACGACAGATAATCGCCGCCGAAGAGGGCCATGCATCGAAGAGCGTGGGCGTGCTTGTGGCAGAGCTTGACGCGCGGCCGAGCGCGCGCGAAGCTTACATCGCGGAAGCGAGTTGGATGGTCGCGGTAGCGCGAGCCGCGTTGGGCTGGGGCCTGGTGCTGCGCGCAATATCGAGGAAAGTCCGAGCTCCACAGGACAGAACGCCAGATAACGTCTGGTGGGGGCGACCCTAAGGAAAGTGCCACAGAAAGCAAACCGCGTCGTGGTCCGGCTAAACCCGTGCGGCGGCGTAAGGGTGAAAGGGTGAGGTAAGAGCTTACCGGTGCAGCGGCAACGCTTGCACGCACGGCAAACCCCGTTCGGAGCAAGGTGGAATAGAAAGGCGCTTGAGGGCGGTCCGCCCGAGCCTTCGGGTATCACCGCTTGAGGGGCAGGGCGACCTGTCTCCCAGATGCATGACCATCAGTGACGCAATGCTTCACTGACAGAACTCGGCTTATGACTCCTTCCGCAGGCTGCGGCCTCTTGCCGCCGCGCCTCATGGTTAACGGGCGGGGTACTAATGTCCGGAGTTGTCGGCGGGGGCCATGACGCTAACTGCACGGTCGAATGCCTCTAGCCATGGATCGTAGGACTGGGAGCCCGGGCAAACTTGTTCGTAAACTTCGATGAGGCGCCGCCGTCGAGCACCTTGGCCGAAGTGAGAGCGTGTTCGCTCATAAGCTGCCTGAGCCATACGGGCGGCTTCAGAGCGATGGCCTAACATGAAGCGCATAGCCTCGAAGAGCGAGTCTTCGTCACCAGGAAGATATAATAGCCCTTCTTGCTCGTCGCGAATGACCTCGGCGACGGCGGGGACCGCCGCTGCGACAACTGGGCAGCGGCCCGCCATCGGCTCAAGAATGGGCTGAGGCAAGTCGCCCAGTTCCTGGAAGCGCGGCGTGGCTGCGGCGGTGACGACCGTCAAGTCAGCGCTAGCGATAAGTCCAGGAATAGTCTCTGAGCGCGGCTCGCCGCGAACGGTAATCTGCGAAGCAAGCTCGAAGGCTTCGACGATACGACGCATACGCTGCCGCCGTTCACGTACTGCATCACCCACTAACATAATATCGAGAGGGCGGTCTCGGGCGAGTCGCCGTAATGCGCCCAGCAGAGTGCTGAGATCGCGGTCTGCCGCGAAGTTGCCAAGAAAGATGATACGCGCTTTTTCTCCTGGCGCGGTGGGCAACCAGTCGAAGGCGTTAAGGTCAACGCCCGAGGGGACCACGACGACGCGAGATTGTATTTCGGGGTCGACAATCGATCTTTTGGCAGCATTCGTCGGAACCAAGATCAGATCTGCCGCATCGACGCACCGGCGATGCGCTTCGTACCAGGCGGCCTCTGTCTCGGCCCCCTCCGCTTCATCCGGAAAGGTTCCGATTTCATAGATAAAGCGATAGCCGAGTTCCCGTCGCCGACGCGCGACATCCTGGCCCTCGAAGGCGCCTCGGACGTGCACAACGTCGTACACGTCAGCCTCAAGCTGACGAATGACGGCACGGCCAAAGTGCGCACGCTGTTCAGAGGCTGAACCTTGAGATGGCACCGGGACCCGAAATAGGCGCGCCTCGCCGTAGGTTTCGAAGTGTCCTAGCGTCTCCGTTTTCACGGAGAGAATATCGACGTCACCGTGTACCGCGCCTGCTAGACCCAATACGGCGACCGCATCAGGACTTGAGCCTGGAGCAGGAGCGCACGCAGTGGCAAGCAGCTTTATCCTCATGAAACGCTCTGCCGTCCGAGCATGTAAGTGATGCTCCAACGTCGGATCACTAAGTTAACACGAGTGAGGCGTCTCAGAGAAAGTGTTCGCGTAGGCACGTGCAAGCACAGCACGTGTCTGCTCGGCGCCGACCTCCTGCAAAGATTCCTGGTAAGCTCAGTAGGCGAGACCCTGACGCGTGAGTGTGGTAGCACTCGTATCGATTGACGCTGTGGCGGGCACCGCAGAATCCTTTGGCGCGCGGGTGCTGTCTCCCTGAGTGGCCAACGGCTGTGGGGGGCCGCGGCATGCCACCTCACGGAAAGCAAGATGGCGATGAAGCGACGAAGTGCCGCTGCAAACACGGCGGATTGCTGAAGTGACAGAGCGGAAGTTTAACTCTGCGAAAAATAGATTGAGGAGGTCTCAGGTGAAGGAACTGGCGCTGTATTTACTAGAACATGCTTATTTAGATTTCGAGGGCGGGCTTTCCGTCGATGAGGTTCGTCAGTTTTTGCGTGATGACGATTCCAGCGAAGCACGATCATTGCTCGCGAAATTACTTGAGGACGACGGAGTGAGTGAGCTAATGGTTACAGTAGCTGACTGCCTTAAAGAGTATATTCGTCAAGGTATCAACGAGGAAGTTATTCGTCGTCAGCTTGCGATTTATAGCGAGTCGTAGCCCTTTAACGCGTAGGGCATCCAGGGGGCATTTTAGCGAAATGCGCCCCAAGCGTTTTTAATACGCATCAAACCTTTCTACCGAACTTCTTTATCTTTGAACGCGCTCTTACGCTCTATCCGGTTTTAGCCGTACTGCGTTATTATCCGAGAAATATTGGGCGTTTCCAGAATACCTCCCTAGACAGTTGCCCAAAAGTCAGCCCTACGCTTAGCGTGTCAAACGGAGAAAGGCTGGCGCCAATGTGAACATTGAACGCATGTATTGTGCGGAACTGTGAGCAGGGAATCGCGCATTTGTCATTGACGCAGGTGCTGGCTGTATCCGAGCCTTATAAGAGGGTTCAGATGCAACAAAGGAATAAAGCGTTTTGCACCAGGCCGCTACCCTGCTTCCTTGCGCTTATATGCGCAACGCGAAGAGCATCTAGCTCAAGTGTGATGAGGAGCAGAGACGCGAACTCGGC
>SLQV01000190.1 GCA_007131285.1 Myxococcales bacterium | reverse complement strand
ATTGTGGGTCCCCCCGAGACCCTCCGCGGGCCCCGCAGCCATGCGCTCGCCGGGACCCCAGCCTGCATGCGTGAGCGATTGAAGGCGCGCGGCAAACACAGCAGCGAACCCAGGGCTGTAGAGGCTCAACCTTAAGCTGAAGCGTATTAAATACCCGCACGCGCGACCGAGAGCGGGCCTGGGGCGGCCTCCTAGAGTCGCTCGAGGATGAGCGGGGCATCTGCTGGCGCGGTGGCGCTGAAGGTGTGAGCGTTTTGGGCGGTTATGGCAGCCGCTTCGCAGGCTGCAGGGTCGTGCGAGAAAAGCGTCAATAGAGGCGCGCCACGCGCGAGCCGCGCACCGGGTTTGGCGTGTAACAGGATCCCTGCGTACGGGTCTACACTTGCGGCGGCGGTTTGGCGTCCGGCGCCAAGGGCGCGGGCGCATTCTCCTAACGCATAGGCATCCTGTGTTGCGAGGTAGCCGGACTCTGCGGTGTGCACGGTGCGCACCTGCAGCTTAGGAGCAAGAGTGTGCCGCCACGCGAATGGATCTCGGCCTAGCGGCGCAAGCTCGCCGCCCTGAGCCTCGACGACCTCGAGAAAGCGTGCGTGGGCACTGCCGTCCGCAAGCGCGCGCCGGAGCGCGGCACGCGCGGTGTCCTCAGTCGCCTGCGGCAAGCCGAGGCAAAGCATTGCCTCGGCGAGTGCCTCGGTGCAGTGAAGGACATCTTCTGGGCCGCGAGCCTCGAGCACATCTAGGCTTTCGAGCACCTCTAGGGCGTTGCCTATGGCATAGCCTAACGGGGCCTCCATGCGCGTCAGGATGGCTCGGACGCGCAAGCCTAGGCCCTCCCCTACACGAATAAGTGATTCCGCCAGTAAGCGGGCATCCGCTTCGGTTTTCATGAAGGCACCGCTGCCCACCTTCACATCAAGCACCAGGCCGTCGATGCCCTCAGCTACCTTTTTTGAGAGAATGCTTGCGGTGATGAGCGGGATGCTTTCCACCGTGGCGGTGACGTCACGCAGTGCGTAGAGACGGCGGTCTGCGGGCACCATGTGCTCGCTCTGGCCGATGAAAGCGCAACCGATTCGGCCGACTTGATCGGCGAAGGCCTGCAAGCTGAGCGTGGTACGGAAGCCGGGGATAGCCTCAAGTTTGTCGAGGGTGCCGCCGGTATGGCCAAGGCCGCGTCCGCTCATCATTGGCACTGGCACGCCGCAGGCGGCGACCAAGGGTGCCAAAATTAGGCTGATTTTGTCTCCTACGCCACCCGTCGAGTGTTTGTCGACCTTCAGTCCAGGGATCGCCCTCAGGTCAGCGCGCTCGCCGCTCTCCAGCATGGTTCGCGTGAGCGCGACGGTCTCGCGCTTGTCCATGCCGCGGAAGAAGATAGCCATCAGGAGTGCACTGGCTTGGTAATCCGGAACTTCGCCGGAGACATAGGCATCAATAAACCAACGCAGCTCATCGTCTCGCAGAGCCACGCCATCGCGTTTGCGCATGATGATCGTCGGCGCGCTGAAACGCTCAACGTTCGTAAAACTCACGGCGCTGAACGCTTTCGCGGCGCAGGCTTGCGCGGGGCTGTTTTCGGCTTTGCCGAAGGTGCCGCTTTAGCCTTCCCCGAGGCTTTCGGTGCTGGCTCATTATCGACGACCTTTCCTCGGCTTTTCGCCGTATCCGGTGCGGAATTACGGGTGTTGCTTTGTTGAGCCTTCGGCGCGTTTCGTGGTGCGGTCTTTCGAGTGGTCGTGGTTTTCGCTCGGGTTGGGGCCGCGGTTTTTGCAGCCGCGGCTGATTTGGCGGGTGTTTTTCGGGCGTTGGCTGCCGTCGGTGACCCCGCTTGGGTTGGGACTTTTTTGGCAGGCACCGCCTTTGAGGTCGGCGCCTGCGTTCGCCGCTTGGTTGCCGTCGTGATGCCGTCTTGAGGCACGCTCTTGGTCGCTTTACTTGGTGTTTGCGCCGTCGTGCGGGGCTTGGTCGCCGCCTTGCCAGCCTTTGCAGCTGAGTCTGCCACAGCCTTGCGTGACGCAGAGCCGGGCGATGCCGCACGCACTTCGGGGGGGGTGGCGCGCTTAGTCCGTGGCTGCGCAGCGACCTTGGGCTTAGGTGCGGCTTTCGGTTTCGCCGTGGCCTTGGGTTTGACGGTCCGTTTCACGGGTACGCCAGCGCTCGCCTCGGTCCGTGATTTCGTCTTCCGAGCTGCGGCAGGGCTTGTGGCGACCGGTTCAGCGCTGGCCCTCTCTGGGGTAGCGGCGGGGGGCTTATCGGCACCGCGAGCGCGCAGGCCGGTCAGCCCATCACCGCCGAGGCTTACGCTCTTGCGTTCCCGGCGCGGTTTGGGGCCGCTACCCCTCGTACGCGTCGCACGGCGCTCATCCTGCGAGGCACTCGTAGGGGTATGCGCCGGGACAGTGGCTGGTTGCAAGGCGCTCTCGGGGGCGTGGGCGTTCTCCGAGGCACGTCGCCGTCGGAGTGCGTCACGACGACGTGCGCTCCGAGAGCGTCGCGGCGCGTTTTCGGTGGTTGCGGGCGAGGAT
>SLQV01000001.1 GCA_007131285.1 Myxococcales bacterium | reverse complement strand
GAGCTGCGCGCAGTGCCCAATTGTGGGGGGCTCCGGAGGGTGCGCCTGCGCGCCTGAGCGCCCAGCCCCCCTGGGCCCCCGCGGGCCCCGCAGCCACGCGCTCGCCGGAACCCCGGCCCACCGGGACCCGCCCGCCGTGCGCCCACACACGCGAACCCCGCTGCCGGCTAGGCTCAACCTCTTTCTTCGGCGTATTAGTCGACGAGGTAACCGAGTGCTTTCAGGCGGGCTTTGGCTTCATCGCTCTCCGCAAGATCCACTTCGACAGCTTCGCGTTTGCCTTCGCGCGCCTCAGCAAGCCGCGTTTCCATGCGATCTGCCAGTGCCTGAGCCCGCGGCGGATCAGCGCCCGCGAGATTCTCGTCTTCCCCGGGGTCTGTATCCAGGCGATAGAGTTCGACGGCGGCCAGGCCCCGCGGGTTGTCGGGGTTCGCCTCGATAAGCTTATGCTCTTCGGTGCCATCCCTCACGCGGAGCGCGCGCAGGCGGTTGCCCTGATGGTCCTCCTCCGCAAGGGCCTCATGCTTGCCCTCGAAAAGACTACCACCCTGGATTTCTGCCGGAATGGGCAATCCGAGGTAGCTCAGCAGCGTCGGCATGAGGTCGATACTTTCGACCCAGTGACCAATGCGCGTTCCCGCCCTGTCCCCCCGAGGTAGCTTGACGATAAGCGGCACGTGCAGCTGCTCGTCGTAAAGCGTTGTACCGTGCCAGTAGCCGCCGTGGTCTTGAAACTCCTCGCCGTGATCGGAGGTCACAACGATTAGCGTATCGTCAAGTACGCCCCGCTCTTTGAGGCCAGCCAGCACTCGACCGAAGTGGCCATCCCAGAAAGTAATCTCTTGGTCGTAGAGTTCGCGCATCCGCACTGCGGCTTCCGGCGGAGGATTGGGATTGGCCGCACGTGAAATCGCCTCCCCAGTATACGGTCGTGCGTAGTAGGGATCGTGCGGGTCCATGTAGCCAAGCACCATCAACCAAGGTTGCGTTTTGGACTGCCGACCAAGCCAGGCGAGGGCCGCGTCACTCACCACCTCCGCATCCCGGTACGCTGACTCTTGCGGATGGTAGTCCGCCAGCGCCCAGACGCGTTCTACCGCACGTCGGAGCACTTGGTAGGGCAACACCTTCGCCTCATTTTCACCCGCACCAAGCGGATATTTCGGCTCGAGAAAGAGGAAATCGTCGAATCCCTGGTCAAAGCGAAAGTAGCTGCTGACGTTGAAGTTTGTCATCACAGAACCCGTTTTGTAGCCCTCGGCAGCGAACGCTTCGGCGAGCGTCGTTAACTCGGTTGGCAGCGCTGCCGCCTTGCTCATCACACCGTGAAAAGCGGGCCGGGTTCCCGTGAGAAACGAGGCAAAGCTCGGACGCGTCCAGGAGGCATTGGCAAAGGCTTGCTCGAAGCGCACCGCTTCTTCGCTCAGAGCGTCAAGCGCTGGGGTTGAGCCACCACGGTAGCCATAGGCGGGCAAGTGGTCGGCGCGCAGCGTATCGACAATAACCACAAGCACGTTGGGCCGCGAAGGCCTATCGGTCGCACCTGCCACCGGCGCGGCAGACGCTGGACGCTGCTGCCACGCCCGCAGGTCCCCCTGAGCGTCGGTAGGCAGCACAGTGATGCTGATTAGACAGACGGCGAGCAGCGCGGAGAGCGCACCCCACTGTACAGAGCGCGACTGGATACGACTCAGTGCGACCGCCACAGGCTGTGTCGCGAGCGCCACTAGCAGCGCCAGTGCGGCGCACCCGCCGAGCAGCGCCAGTGCTTGCGGCGATGCCCAACCAAAGGCCTCGGCAAAGAGATCTCTACGGAGACGGAACGCTAGGGGCGGCGCGAGCAGCAGCGGCGTCGCCACCAGCCATGCGACCTTGCGCTGGCCTGCGCAGGCCAAACCGATGTGCGGCCCCGCTAAGTGCAAGAGCCCCGCAAACATTAAGATGAGGGCGGCAGACACGGGCAGGTAAACCACAAAGGCATAGGCCAAGAGCCGGGCGAGCCCCGCGGGCGTCGTAGCCGGCGCAAAAGCCACAATAGCTGCCGCTTCGACCGCCGCGAGCACGAGCGCGAGAAGCCCTATCTGTACCCAGAGCGCCGCCGGGCGTGACGGACCAGCGGTGTTGCTGCGTGCGGCGGACGGCTCAAGGAACTCAAGCGCACCCGCTGGAGTTTGGCGCTTGCGCAGCATGAAAAAAAGCCCGCCCACAGCGGACACCAGCATCTCCGCGCTAAAGCCGACGATAGGAATAAGGACGGCCAAACTCGCAGGGATGCCGAGCCGTGTGTAAAGCGCAAGCGCCGTGGCCTCTCTCAAGCCGACACCACCCAGAGAAATGGGGGCGAGCGTAGCCATAATCTGGAGCGAAGACGCGAAGAACACCTGACCCACCGTCAGCTCAACGCCGAGGGCGCGCGCCGCACTAACGTAGATTAAGTTGTTAAACGCGTGCGTGGCAACACCGAGGCCGAAGGCGCGTCCCACAAGAAGCGTATGTCCTTCGTAGGCACGCATCGCCGCCGTTAATGTCGCGAGCCGGCGACGCAAAGCACCAGGCAGCCACGCGAGAGCAAAGAGAAACGCTCCGGGCTTGCTCAAAAAAAAGAGACCGAAGACCACTACAGAGGCCATCGCTGAGAGTACGAGCACGACGCCCTCAACCCCGATAAAATCTCGGCCCCACACACACGCAAGGGCCACGACGAGGGCGAAGGCAAGCTGACCGAGGACCATCTCAACCGCAATGGTTGCACCTGCACGGGTACCCTGACCCGTACGCGTCGCAATATCGTAGATGCGCCATCCACCGAGGCCGGTAAATCCTCCTGGAGTAAACGCACCAAAAAAGCGCCCGATTAGGAATGAGCGCAGCAAAAACCCAAAGCGCCCCTCGATGCCCTGACCGCGCAACAGCAAGCGCCAACGCTCGGTGCTTGCGGCGACAGCACAGAGCTGCATGCCGACCGCGAGGACCACCCAGCCCCACTGAAGTCGACTTAAGTGACCGGAAAGCGCCGCGCTACCCTCTCGCTCGGCCACCTTCCACAGAATCACGCCGAGCATGGCGACGGAAAAAACGAGCTTCGTTGCAAAAAGCGCCATGCGCTTTTTTGAGCGCGGGGGCTCTACCGCCAACGGTTGACTTGTTTCGGCGCTAGTGGCCACTGACAGCTCCTATTTAGGCACGAACGGGAACGCTTGTGCCAGCGCCTCAGTCGCACTACCAAAACTAAAAAAGCCACCGCGAACGATGGCCTGCTCAAGCTTAGGGCGTCCCTTACGAGATGCCACTCGACTGACACTGCTTAGGCGAGAAGGTCTTTGAGCTTCTTAAGCGCGGTTGCGCGCACCTTTTTCTCGGCGGGCTTTGCAGGAAACACGCGCTCTGCTTTCGTGAAGGGGTCGAGACCTTTGCGCTCCTTACGCGCGGGGGTCACGCGCACCTTGAGCTTGAGCAGGTCGGGTACCACAAACTCACCAGGGCCTTTTTTGCCCAACTCTCGCTTGATAAGGTCTTTGAGACCGTCAAATACCGCACCCACTTCTTTTTTGCTGAGACCACTCTTTTCCGAGATCTCGCCAAGAATTTGAGCTTTCGTCATACGTTTTGCAGTGGCCATGCGTCCAATCCTCCTTACAAATCTTGCATCCGCGCCCCTAGGCAGAAAAGGCAAGGGAACCGCAGCGCCCCCCATCTATGCACGGCCCTACGGCCATGACAAGTCCATTTTTAAGCGCTTAGCGGTTCGACTAAGCGAATTGCGCCCCTTTTGGTGGCCCTCGGGGCGGCGCTGCAGCGATAAATTGCTGAATGTAATAGCGGCTACACCCCTGCTTCGACGACCGGTTCGCCCTCGGAAAACTGGCCCGTACCCTGAGCGCCAAGGTCGACAAGATTCGCTAAAAGAGCGTCGCTTAACGCCCACATCCTGCGTCGCGTCGACCGGTCATCGTGATCGAAACCAAGCAAATGTAACAACGCGTGGACCGCGAGCACTAACACCTCGCTGCGCAGTGGCACCGCGCGCGTCGCCGCTTGGCGGCGCGCGTACGGGAGCGAAATAACGATATCGCCCAGAAGCCATGGCGGTGCCTCGATTAGACCGTCCGCAGGGCCGTCGGAGCCGCCCGCCGCAGCCCGCTTCGTTGCACCCTTTCGACTGCGCGCGGGGGCCCGTTCTTGTAAGGGACGTTCCCGCGCGCCGGGAAAGGCCAAAACATCTGTCGCGCTGTCCTCCGTGCGGAAGCGCTGATTGAGCGCACGTATATGCTCGTCATCGCAGAGCAAAAGCGATATTTCAGCGTGGGGCAAGCCGAGCCTTTCGAGGAGACGCTCCAGCGCTATTTGTAGTAGCGTTTTGAGCGCCTCAAGTTCCTCATCAGACCCTGCTGTATTCGTCGACATGCCGGCAGTTCCAGCACCTTCCCCTCCGTCCGAACCAGGCGCATGCTTCGACGCTCCGGCAGAGGCAACGCCTTGCGGTGTTTGCGGCGCAGACGTGGGCTCGATGGTGTCGACGAATACAGGCACGGCGTGGAAGCCTACCAGGGTTCCATGGCCAGTCCTAAGCGTTTGGTACGCTGCGCGCGCACCGGTGCGGAGCATGCGCTGGGTGTGCGGGCGAAGGGTGGTTCGCGCTGGCACCCGCAGTCGCACAGCCGCGGGAAGCAAGGTCCGGTGCACGCGCGCGTCTCAAACGCTACAGTGCGGCAACTTATGCGGGTGGCAGGGAATCTGAGGTCGGTTAGGCTTCGCGCAGACTGAAGCCGGGCAAGAACAGGGCCTCGTGCCACTAGCGAAGACCGGGACAGCACTCAGGCTAACGTCAAGGACCTTTGCGCGTGCATCTCGTCGACGACCGCTCAATCAGATTTACGCGGGAACGTGGCGAGAAGCGTAGCGAGCGGACGTTGTAGCTTGGACCCGCATGGCTAAAGGAGCGGTACCGCGCGTGGCACTTTCAATAGTTGTTGATTCTGAAGATCCGATGGTGCTCAAGGTCGCGCCTGTGGCGAGCGCACTCGGCATACGCGTCCTCGGGGTTGGGCCTGAAAACGGTTTGGCTGCTCATGCGTGTGATGCTGTTTGCATCGTGGCCGCAGAAGCGAGTGCAGCGGCCACCCAGCTTGCCGCTGCCGCGGCGCGCGTCGTCAATGCATGGGTACTGCCGTCGAGCCGCGGCACTGACTTGCGAGCCCTGCTTTTGGCAGCGGAAGACGGTGAGTTCTCTGTTGTTGGGGTCGGCCCACAAGCGTTGAACTTTATTATGCGCCGCACGTCTATCGCACCTCGCGCGCATGCAGCGACGGATACCTGCGTGCCCGTGCAAGCCGCGAACGCCCCACTGCGGTCAGCCGAGCTGGATTGGGCACTTGCGCTAGGCTGTGACTCCCTGGCGGCCACGGATGCCCCCGTCGAGCCCTACTTCGCCTACACTGAGTCACGAGCGGGTGCCCAAGAAACCGAGACGGTGAATGGTGAACCGGACGACGACAGCGACACGCCTCCCGCAACGCGACAAACGTACTGTATCGAGCTGGCTCGAGACCGAGACGGCGAAGTTCTGCGCTTCCCCTGGGTAAATACCTGTCTGGACAATGTGGGTGGTGCACGTCTCTTTGAAGTGAGCAGCGGTGCGCGGCATATCGACGAGCGGGCGAGCGACGAGGAAGCACGCCTGCTCGCTGCGGCCGATGATCTGGCTAAGTTATTGAACGATGAGCGCTATGTGGGCCTCGCGTGTGGTCATTTTGAGCTCACATTAGACGGCAGCGTGCGGCTTACGCGCGTTACGTTGGGGCTCAGCGCGTTTTCCACCGCCTACGCATTGCTAACACCCGCGTGCCCGATTCGTATCGCGCTACGTCTCGCCGCACGCCAACGACTGCCGCGCTCGGCCGTAGCAACACTTCCCTACGGTCACGCATTGGTCGTACAGCTACCTTTGCCAGGGCTCCCCTCGCGGCTACCGTCAAAGCGGCCCATTAACCGCGTAAGCTGCGAGCTACTCGCTTCCGTGGAGGCTGATGACGCACCTGCTACCTTGTGGCTACAGCTCAGCGCCTACGCACCGCTGCGTCACCGCGCCGCACTGAGACTACAGCGCGTGCTCGCGGAGCATAGTTCCGGGGCTCTTGACCACGCTGAGCTTGAACTTGACTCAGCCACCGCACTTGGAATGCATCGACTGCTCGGCCAGCGCACATTTCAGGCGCAGGCGTACGTGAGCGGCAGCCTGAAACTCGAGACGTGAATACCCGTCCGCCAGCACCGGCGTCAATTGCGGGCACTGCGCCTTCTGCTGCTCCCAAGAACACGCCACAGGCGATAAAGCACTGGCAGAGACCTAGGCTGTCCCCTTACCATGAAGCAAGGTTTAGGGGCTGATTTCCAAGCCTCCAGCGAAAGCACGCGTGCACACCTCGACTTCCAGAGACGAACTGCATGAACTTACTCTGGTACGAGAGGCCCTTGAAGCAGTGCTCACGCCACAGTTGGCCTCTCGGCTGCTTTACCTGGCACTGGTTGAGTTTGGGCTTGAGCCACCCTCAAATGCGATGGATTTAGAG
This sequence comes from Myxococcales bacterium, assembly GCA_007131285.1. Taxonomy (GTDB): domain Bacteria; phylum Myxococcota_A; class Polyangia; order Polyangiales; family SLQV01; genus SLQV01. The sequence goes on along the minus strand of SLQV01000001.1, from coordinate 3,613 downwards.
CGCTTTCTCACAGCGGCGCTCACGCCGGTGCTTGGCGAACAACTCGATGAGGGACGCGCCTCCGAGATCGTCGGTAGCATTCAGGCCGTGGTGCGCGAGCGGCGGCGTATCGTTTCTCGAGGCAGCGCGATTACCCTACCCCCGCCGGGCTTTAGCGCGGAAAGTGAGACCACCGAAGAGCTTCCCATGCTCACTCCATTGCTACACGTCGCGGTCTTTGCTGCCAGCGCTGCCCTTGCTAGGCGTCTCGCTACAACATTTGGCGGCCGCCGAGTCGCATGCGCACCCGTGCTTGCGCTGAGCGAAGTTGAGCGGCTGGCGCAAAGCCCGAATGCGCACATGCTCATCATCGACGCGACCGACCTCACCGAAGCGAGCCCAGAATCCCTGGCAGAGATACTCGGCCGTCTTGAGCGACGCGTACTGCGGGTTTTATGGGGGTCGGATCTCCCCTTCGGGCGCCGCGTCAAGCAGCACCTGCCCAGCTTAGACGATCAGCTGATTCAGCTGCGTCGCGGTGATGGCATTGAGCCACTCCTCGATCTGATCCGCGCGCGCACCACCCCCGGCCGCGTCCGCTAGCTGCCAGTTCTATTGTTAAACGAGACCGGGCCGCGTGCGTCTAAACCGGCAGTGTTAGGAAGTCGACGTACTCACCATGGGTCAAGCAGTGCGCCCAAATGCGAACGCGGTCGCCAGGTTTTACATCCGCGGGCAGGGCGGCGAGGTAGATCGTCTTGCGACCATCATCATCGCTGGGATCGGCGCCGTGAGGCGCGGCGTACGCGCCTGAGTCACCAGGTGCAACCACCGGCCAGGAAGCATAGGTGCTCTCAGCTTCATCTGCGGTGTCTGTCGTGGCCTTGCGTACCTTGATCCAGTTGTACCAATGGCCTTCGTTGTTATTCTCCGGGCCTGGCTCGGCATTTGGGTGGGGAGCGTGCCCCTTGTCTGGGTCTCCCCACATGATAGCCAGGTAGCCCGAAGGAACGGCGATGCCGGATACGTCGGGCACGAAGGGAAGATGCTTCCCTAAGTGCTTCGTATCGCCCTCGGATCCATTTATATCCGGTAGATAGCTCGCGGGTATAGCACCCTGATTACCGCGTTTGCGGTTGAAGGCGAGAGCATCCCAATCTTGCGTCGGAATCATAGGCACAGGCAAAAGCTCAGGCGCCCGCACTGCTGGCGTCGACGCAGCTCGCACCGCGGGTTTTGCGCTACTCCCGCAGCGACTAACGGCAGGCACCAAGACGACTGCGCCGGTGGCGGTCGCCAACTCTTGGATAAAACGACGACGACTTACCATACAAACCTGCTACCACCTCTTCCGAGAAGCGCCAAGCGCATTTGAACCCGTGCGCGGTCGTCTTGGCTATCTTCAAAGGCAGCAGGGCGAAGTGACGACACTAAGTACACCGGTGAGCCATACGCGCTTACAGATTGTTTCTGATTTCGACGGCACACTGACGTTGCGAGACATCGGCAGCAGTCTCTGCGCGCATTTTCGCCTAGAGCCGTATCCTGAAGGTTTGAAAGCGCGCTGGCTTGCGGGCGAAATCAGTCTTCCGGCGTTTCAGGCGCAAGTTTGGCAAACCGTTGGCGCAAGCTCGGAGGCCGCGGCGGCGTTCGTGGAAGATATCGGCACCTGGCGACCAGGCGCCGCGCGCCTCTTCGACCTTGCCCAAGCCGGAGCCCTTGCGTTGACCATCGCGTCGGGGGGGTTTGGCTTCTACATTCGTCATTTACTCGCCGACTGGCCAGCGCTGAGCACCACGGCTTTCTTCAATGAAGTTGACCTTGACGCGCACGGCTGCCGGGCACGTTTCCCGCATGCAGACCTACACTGCGGACGCTGTGCCATTTGCAAGGCGCGCGTAGTCGAGCGCATCGCAGCCACGCATCCCGCCGCTCCGCTCGCATTCTGCGGCGATGGCAGAAGTGACGCGTGTATCGTTGACCTTGCGCTTCGCCTGCCTCAACTCAAGCTCTTCGCCGTACGCGGGTCGTTTCTTGAGTCAACGTGCCAGACGCGCGCATGCCCTTACATCGCCTTTGACACTTTCGAAACGGTACTAGATGCCCTTGCCCTTCCCACCTGATTTCAAGTCACTGCTTCACACCAAGACGTGGCTTAAGCTCCTCGGCTGGGTGGGCTTGGCCCTCGTTGTGATGGTCGTGGTAAACAAGGTGCAGCACGGTGGTCTGCTCGCACCGAACGCGCCCGCACCAGCGCTACGTTTGCCCCTTTCTACAGGCGAGCTGCTCGAACTTCCAGCGCAAGGCGTCACCGTTCTTGCGTTCTGGGCCGAATGGTGCGGCCCCTGTCGCGCAGAGGTGCCGGAGCTACGGGAAGTTCACAAGGCGCTGGTTCAAGACGGCGGGCGAGTAGTCGGCGTTTCGGTCAACGCCCGCTCGTTGCGCGATGCCCAGGCGCGCGCCCTGCCTTTGGGCATCGATTACCCGGTTGCGGTCGCAGATGACGCGCTGAGTCGGGCCTATCGCGTGAGCCGACTCCCGACGCTCTACGTGCTGCGGCCGGATGGAACCATCCAGGATGCATTCGTTGGCGGCGTGAGCGCCCGCACCCTCTTGCGTTCTGCTGCTCGGGCCGCCCAGGGAGGTTGACCCGAGTCCGGCCCGACTCAGAGGGACGTCGACCTCACTAAGCTTGAAGGCGTGCTAGCAAAGCGCGTGGGGCCGTGTCACACCGAGCTCCGCATGGCTCAAGTTAAGCACAAAGCGGGGGGAGCACGTCAGCCAGCCAAGGAGCCCAAATCTGCCGCAACGGGCCGATACAACCGTGCGGCCCCTGGAGATACCGCGGCGGGCCCGCGGCGGGGTCGCGGCTTTGTGCGCATCATCGCCGGTAAGTATCGAGGCTATCGGCTGCCTGTCGCCGACTCTCCCGGTCTGCGACCGACCGCTGACCGTGTGAGGGAATCCTGGTTTTCTGCACTGATGTCGCGTCAACTGCTCGCTGATGCCACAGTGGTTGACCTGTTCGCAGGAACAGGAGCGCTCGGCTTCGAAGCCCTTTCCCGCGGCGCCAAGCACGTGCTTTTCGTTGACCACCAGCGCCCCCTCCTCGACGCCATCTCTACCCACGCGCTTCAGCTTGGTTGCAGAGATCAGGTCAGCACCTTGGCGGCGGATCTCTTGCAAGAATGCGGCCCCTGGGAAGCCGTCGCTTCTCAACTTCAAGGGGTCTCGCTGGTTCTCAGCGATCCGCCCTACGCGATTGCCGAGGCACTTGGCCCCATGCTCCATGCATTCCCTAAGAGCGCCGCCGCAGCCACCTCGGCGCATCTGATGCTCGAATTGCCTGTACCAACCACACTCGTGCTTGAGGCCCCCTGGCACGTGTTGAAGCGTTATCCCTTCCGCGGACGCGAGCTCTGGTTGGCAGCGTGCGACAGCGCATAAGGGTTGCTCGTTGGGGGCGGGGCACGCGACACGCCTTACGGTAGAGCGCAAGGCGCGTGGCTGGGGCCCACGCGTGATCGGTTAAGCGAGCTGCGTGTTCGGTTGAGGGTCTGAGGCGAGCGCGCCCACAGCCAAAAACCGCAGCGAACTTGGGGTTCGTGAGGATTTTTGGCGAGGACGTAAGCCG
>SLQV01000097.1 GCA_007131285.1 Myxococcales bacterium | reverse complement strand
GCCCGCGGAGGGTCTCGGGGGGACCCACAATTGGGTACGGAGCTGCGCGCAGTGCCCAATTGTGGGGGGCTCCGGAGGGTGCGCCTGCGCGCCTGAGCGCCCAAGCCCCCCTGGGCCCCCGCGGGCCCCGCAGCCACGCGCTCGCTGGGGACCCCGGCCCACCGGGACCCGCCCACCGTGCGCCCTCTCCCGGCCGCCGCCGGGCTCAATCTCTTCCTTCACCGTGTTAGGCACTCGAGTTCGTCCTTCGCAAAGCATTCCGCTTTCGCCATTGCCGCGTCGCGACGCTCCCACGCGCCCGAACGTAAGAGCCAGTTGCGCTCAACAATGCTGCTTACGGCCCTAATCAACGGACCACGTACCAAGCGATGACTGCGCTTGCCGTCTCTGGGGACAATCGTGGGCACGCGGGCTGAGGCCACCCAGGCATTCGCTACTAAATACATGGAATGATTGGATGTGTGGCTCGTGCTTACCGAAGAGCACCCTAGCCTACACCGTCTCACAGCGAGACCTTTGGGCACACGCTTGAATTGAACAGTTTTCCTAACGAATTTGAGGTCTTTTTACGGGCATCATGCAGCTTGATTCAGCGCATAATGGCGCTTGGCATACAACTCGCTTTGCTCGAAGGCAGAGGAGATATTCCGTGAAATTACTGATCAGCGCTGGCTCTCACATTGGCCAGCGGAAAAACAATGAGGACGCCTTTCTCTACGATGCCGAGCTGGGCCTCTTTGTCGTGGCCGACGGGATGGGGGGCTACGAAGGCGGCGAGGTGGCCTCTGAACTTGTCGTTCACAGTCTCCTCGACTTCGTGACCCATTCCACGATGTACAACGACGGCGATGTTACGGATCCGGAATATATTGAGCGACAAGCAACACGTCTGCTGGAGCTCGGCATTCGCTTCGCAAACCGAGAGGTCGCCAGCCAGCGAAAAGCGCGCCTCGCTCAGATGGGCTCTACCGTGGTCGCCGCCATTATTCGGCAAGGCACGCTGGCAGTAGGGCACGTAGGCGACAGCCGTGCTTACTGCTACCGACGCGGCGAGCTCCGTGCGCTCACGCAGGATCACTCGCTCTATACTGAGCTGAAGCTCGCGGCGGGCGATGACCCGCACACCCGCGTGGACTACAGCACAACCGGCCACGTGCTCACCCGCGCTATCGGCGTGCCAGGCATGTGCTTGCCCGATACGTCCAGCTTTTCGCTCGAGTCCGGTGACACATTTATCTTGTGCACGGACGGACTAAGCGATGCCTTGACCGACGCGCATATCGCGGAGGCGCTCGACGCCTGCGGCACCGCACCGACCGCCGAGACGCTCATCGCGGCAGCGCTCGACGCAAACGCAGATGATAACGTTACCGCGATCGTTATTCACTGCATCTAGAGCTCGGTCTGCAAAGAAGGGACGTCATCGACGGCTGAGGCGCAGGCGCAGGCGCAGCGGCCCTCATCCACGATGCACGCATCTCGAGTCCCCAATTCACGTGCTGTGCATACGGGGCGGCGCTCGCGCTATCGCGTCTGCGCGGTACCAGGAACTTTGGTGGCCGCTCCTGGCGCCCGGGCAGACTCATTCCGGCGAGCGGGCTGCCACTCCGTTGTCTGGTCGTCAAGCCGGGTTTCCAGAAAGCGCGCTAGGCGCCAAAAGTCGCTGTCGTGTTCAATGAAGCGCACTTCAGTGGTCAGGTTTTTTGGGTTAACCAGCTCGTGGAAGGGAACGTAACAAAGCTCCAGCTGGCCCGTCACGCTGACCATATGTCCATCGAGCCCCTCTTCGACAAGGGCACGGTAAGCACCGCAGCCGAGCTGCGAACCAAGTGCCACGTCGAAGGCGTGCGGCGGGGCACAGCGCGATTCGTATCCGAGCTGAACCGATGTAAACTTCTTAACGTATCCCGACTTCGCTTCGAAGCGCTGACCGGCTTTATCTGCGAGGTAACGCGCGAGATTTACCTTTCCTAGGGAGATATGACCGTGATCATCCCGTGGCACACCCTCCAAAAACGAAGCCGGAAGCATCTCTGCCAGCCCTTCTGCGATCACGATGGTTCCATAGTGCTTGCCGCGGCGCGCCCGCGTCTCGACAAGGGTGACGATGTGATCGATGAGCGCATCGACATCGAGCAGCGTGCGCGCTTTTCCGTCTACATCGACGGCTTCGGTAGCAAGCCTTCCGCGGACATCCTCCACAGCCACCACCATATTGGCCTCGCCGGCCATAGCGACGCCGTAGGAAAGCCAACCGGCCTTGCGACCCATTGTCTCCGCAATAAAATAGCTACCTGTCGAGACCGCATCGGCCTTTAGATTTTGCAGCTCCTTGGCCATGACGTCCACAGCGGTGAAGAAGCCGAACGTGAAATCGATGCCGCGATAGTCGTTATCAATGGTTTTGGGCAGGTGCACTACGCTCACGCGACGCGCACCCTCGGGCAAACGGCGTTGATACTCATAGAGAAAGTTGGCCGTCTTCAACGTGTCGTCACCGCCAATGGAGATCAGTGCGTCGCACTCCAGATCAACAAGCGCGTTGTATACATTACATAGCCGCCGGGTCTTGTCGTCGTCGTCGAGATCCGCGGCGCAAGTGATACCTTTGCCTGGGTTGGCCCGCGCGGTACCTACAATAATGCCACGCGTATTGCGCAAACCACGCATGTCTTTCTCGGTGAAAAGGCGGTAGTGCTCGTCAGGAAGCAGCCGGCGTGTCGTTGGATGGTACTCTTGCAGGTTGGAATAGCCGTGGAAGAAACCGATGACTTCATGCCCTGCGTCGAGAAACGATGTGACCGCCGCAGAAATGACGGCGTTAGCCGCCGGCGCCGGTCCACCGGAAAAAATCAGGCCCACCCGACGCTTTGCTGCATTATTTACGCCTATAGATTCCACGTGCTGCATTCCTTCTCGACCTATCTCCGCAGAGCTCACCGATGTGCGAGCGAGTGCCAGGGCTACAGCGAAGCTTCATGCCTGGCAAGACCCCAGTTACTCAGCGACACTCGGTGGACGCTCTGTCGAACACGGTGTCCCGTGCCTCGTGCGCGCAACGGCTGGACGGACACGCCACGACTAGCGGCTGCAAACCCCGACGTGGCTGAAGCGGGCACCGAAATCAACGATCGCAGATGGCACCTCAAGGCAGGTACTGCGCCACGCCCGCGGACGCGTGCGGCAGGAAAGCCAGGCCCGTGGGACCCGCCTGAATCTGGATATGCCCACACGTCGCGGGCCGGGCCGTGCGGCGGGAGGCGCTGGACGAAATACGCGCCAATCGCGGTCGCCGTTATAAACTTGGCATGGCTAGGCCGAGGCAGCGCGCAGGCGGACTCGGCGCACCACACGCCGAGCGCCCCAGCCGAAGCAGCGCCCGCATGCGGCACTGCGGCCTTGCCCAAGGCAGTGCCACCGGTAGGCACGGAGAAATGCACGCTACCGCTGCACGTCCTGCGAGCTCGCCTGCCTCGTACAAATGGGGCACACGAAGGAGAGGAGCCCGTCGTTTCAAGAGCCTGGGTGGAGGCTCAAATCGCCAGGGCGAATCTTATCTTTTCGGGCACGGGCATCGCGTTCACGCTTGCCGCACTCAGTACAGACGGCACCCTGCCCGCCCACGTCCGCACGCGCATGGAACGGCATGCGCTCGGGGCATCACTCACACCCGGTGCGATTCACGTCATTGCCGTGAAAACCCTGCATGATGTCGACGAAGCAGGCCGGTTCCGCAGTGGCGTACACTGGAAAGTTCGCGGATCTGCGCAACCACAGTGGCAGGTCGCGGCGCCGGCCCGCAGCACACTACCCTGTAGTTGCCGCAGCCTGCTGGCCGCATCCGACGTCCCCTGCGCCGTCCGCCCGCATCTCATCATCCTGGCAAAAAAGGCCGACCGCGACGTTCTAGCCCACGAACTCGGTCATTTTTTTGGCAATCGTGTGCACGACCACACACCGGGCAATGTGATGAGCTACGTCGCCGGAGAGGCCGATGTGCCGGTGTTCACCAAAGCACAGGTACAACGTGTTCAAGAAACTGCAGCCTGCCTAGTGCGGCGCGGGGAACTCGTGCCTAGCACACAACACCCGTGAACTTATCCCTTCCCAAGGGGCCCGAGCTTGCAGAAGGAACGCGCGCCCCTTAAACCGCGAGCAACCATGGCGATTGGCACACATACCCTAGGCATCTGCGTCGGCCCACTGAAGTTCGAATACGACTGGAAAGACACAGCCCTCTTTGGCCTAAGCGTGGGACTAGGCGGCAACGACCTCGATTTTCTCTACGAAAAGAAGGGCCCCAAGGTGCTACCTAGCTTCGCGCTCGTCCCGGCCTATCCGGTGATGAACCAACTCTTCTCCGCGGTTGACGGTAATTTCTTGGGTCTGGTGCACTCCAGCCAGTCTTTTCGCTTCTTCAAACCGTTCGCGCCGAGCGGCACCGTGCTCACCACCGGCACGGTTAGTGAGGTCTACGACCTCAAGCGCATGGCTCAGGTTGTATTTAAACTCACGAGCACCGACGCCGCTGGCGAGCTTCTGTGCGAGGCAGAAGCCACGATGATTTACCGGTTCGATGGTGGCTTTGGTGGCCAGGCGCCTCCACGCCGAGCCAAAGAAGCGCTTCCTGAACGCGCGCCGGATACGCGATTCCTAACACCAACACGCCCGGATCAAGCCCTACTTTTTCGCCTCCTCGGTGACGACAACCCACTACATATCGACCCCGACATCGCTCGCGAAGTCGGCTTCGATCGGCCCATTCTGCACGGGCTCGGGACCCTTGGCGCCATCAGTGCAGGCATTGTGCTGGAGCTTTGCGGACGGGCACCCGAGCGTCTAGCCGCGTTAGACGGAGCATTCCGCAAACCCGTCTATCCCGGCGACACTCTCGAAACACACGTCTGGCGGTCCGAGGACGTGAGCGCCCCCGAGGCGGTCAAACTGCGGACCTTTGTGCCTGCACGGGACAGCGAAGTGGTTGTCAGTGGCCTATCTGCAACGCTACGCTCACCAGGGTGAACGAAACCGTCTACCTCATCGCTGGCAAGCGGACCCCCTTTGGCAAGTTTGGCGGCGCGCTCGCGGCGCTTTCAGCAACAGACCTAGCGGTGCTCGCTGCCCAGGGCGCCCTGGAGGCGGCAAGGGTCAGCCCCGAAGCCATCGACAGCGTGGTATTCGGCAATGTCCAACAGACGAGTGCAGATGCACCCTACCTGGCGCGGCACGTGGGCTTGCGGACGGCGGTACCTGTTGTCACCCCTGCGCTAACGCTCAATCGTCTCTGCGGCTCAGGACTTGAAGCGGTGCTCGAGGGCGCGCGTCAGATTCGCCTCGGGGAAGCGGAAGTTGTCCTTGCGGGTGGGACCGAGAGCATGTCTCAAGCGCCGCACGTAGCGCGCGGCCTGCGCCAAGGACTTAAACTTGGCAAAAGCCCGGTGCTCGAAGACTCACTTTTCGCTTCGCTCACCGACGGATTCTGCAAGCTCGCGATGGGCGAAACGGCGGAGCGCCTGGCGCAGGAAGTCGGTATTGGCCGGGAACTCGCCGACCGCTGGGCACTACGCTCGCAGCAACGCACCGCGGCCGCACAGGCGGAAGGTCGCTTTCGTGATGAGCTCCTGCGCGTCGACTTGCCACGTGGCCGAAGCCTAGACGCCGATGAACACCCCCGTGCCGGTGTCACGCTTGAGAATCTTGCAGCGCTATCCACGGTGTTCGCACCCAGCGGGGTCGTGACCGCGGGCAATGCTTCGGGCATCTGCGATGGGGCAACCGCACTGGTCGTCGCGTCTGAGACGGCCTGCAAGCGCCTGAGCCTCACGCCGCTAGCACGGCTGGTCTCGGCCGCTGTTGTTGGTGTCCCGCCCGAGACCATGGGCATCGGTCCCGTGCCTGCACTGAACCGGGCGCTAACCCGCGCAGGACGGGTTCTCGAAGACTGCGATCTCATTGAGATTAACGAGGCTTTCGCGGCTCAGGTGGCGGCCGTGGTACAGGGCCTAGGCCTCGACACGGACACAGCCGAAGCACGGGTCAATATCGACGGTGGTGCCATAGCGCTAGGCCACCCCTTGGGCGCATCCGGGGCACGCATCCTCTTGCATCTTGCCCTTGCACTACGGGACCGCAAAGGCAGCCTCGGGGCTGCGAGCGCCTGCATTGGTGGCGGCCAAGGCATCGCGGCTCTCATTGAGCGCTGCTAGGGATTTACGGAAGTGCGATACGTTCAAGCTCTTCCACCAGCGCTGCATCCAAGGTAATGCGTTCGCTCGCGAGCTGAGACTGCATATGTTCCCAACGCGTTGTCCCCGTCAACGGCACCATGCCTAGTTGGCGCGCAAAGGCGAAGATGAGGGCGGGAGCATCGAGCCCGAGGCTTGCGGCCAGGGCCACGACGGGTGGGTGGTGCACGACCTCAGTATTCGCTGTGAGCAGAGAGAATCCCTGGTAGGTCACCCCTGCAGCCCGACACAGGTGCCGGACATCTCTGTCCCAACCGGTGACAGCAAAGCAACGGTTCTGTACGAATGCTGGTGGGTACTCGGCCCAACTAAGTAGCGCTTCGAGTTGAGAGACGCTGACATTGGAGATGCCGAGCCGGCGCACGGTTCTGTCAGCGCTTGATGCTTCTAGCGCGCGCCAAGCCCGCCTATCAACCTCGCTCAAGCCGTGCGCGTGCGTCGGACCATGCAACAAGAGGCTATCGATGTGATCGACGCGCAGATGCGCGAGCGATGAACTTACCGACTGCGCTACCTGTGTCTCGATCGGCGCGCCCAGCGCATAAGGCAGACGTGCATCTTGAGCGGCGGGATACGTAAACTTGGTTTGAATAAAGAGATGCTGCCGGTGCGCGAGACCAGCCAGGCAGGCTTGCTCAAGCGCCGCGCCCACGTCTGCCTCAACGTAGTGTTTGCGTTGATTGGCGGTGTCGAATGCGCGGAACCCGGCCTTCAGCGCCTTCGTGACAAGCGCCGCCGTCTGCCCTTCTTTCCAAGCAGTACCATAAAATGTGCGCGGCCATTCGGAGGCCTTGGCTTGGAACGCATTGGCATCACGCACACGTGCGTTATCCTCAACGACATCCTTCATATGCTTTGACTCATACGCGAATCTTTCTTTCGTTCCCAAGCGTCTCGGCGAGTACCCCGCATTCATCCGAGCTGGATCCCACCGGGAGCAGACGCCCTACCGGACCGGCCTCGACGCTAGCCGCTCGCTCCGAAGGCGCTAACGGACTCGGTAGGCAGCTGAGAGCAAGAACATCGTATCTCTTGCGCTGGTAGAGTTGACAACGTCCTGGCGGAGCGCGGTCTCAATAGAAAACATTTCTCCGACGTAGCCAATGCCAGCGGTGATCGCATGCGCCCGACGGCCCGTATCCGCACGGTAGCCTGCACGCAGGGGCAAAAAGCCTCCGAACATCCACTCAAGCCCGCCGCCAGTAATGTATTGGGTCCGGGAAAAGCTGTCGATATCGGCCAAAAAATCGCCGCCCAATGTTAGGACTCCCCCTAGACTATAAGCCACGCTGCCACCAAAAGTGCGCGGCGTTAATGACGAGCTACGGTCGAGCACGTTGTAGGCCAGGGCGACGAGATTCAGACCCGGCAACGGCGAAATGCGCATTGATGCATCGAAGGTAAAACCCTTAGCCTCCTCAAGCGCCAGGCCTCCCTCCGCATCCGAGCGATCCTCGAGCAGCACGTAGCGGCCAGTCACGCCGAGCGCGAACTGCTCGATAAAGGCGTAGGCGAGCGCCAATTGAGCATCGATACCGCGAACGCTTTCGTCACGCGGACCGGTCACGCCGCGAAAAGACACCCCGGCGCTCAGACGCGCGGTGACCGAGTCCATAACCACTCCGCCGAAGGACCATTGATCCGCACTGCTATCGTAGTAGTTGATCGACTCGATCAGATACGCCGGGCGCACGGCCATATTAGCTGAGTTTTGCAGCGCTGCTGCGGTGCCCGACTGCCCCGCGCGCATACCGCTGCCAAGCGCGAGCGACTGCGCAGATTCGCCCCGATTGGCCTTGGCTGGCGTTTGGGACACCCCGTCCTGGGCCGCTAGGCGTGAGGGCCCTACCAACTCGCTCAGCGATGGAGGCAAGGCAAGCGGCGCGACTGTCAACACAAGCTGGACAAATGCAGCGCCGAGCGCCCCGCGGCCTCGGTGGGCAAGTTGTCGTTTCCAATACTTTTGGCGGATTTTCGACCGCGACAGCTGCATCCTCGATATCTAGCATCGAATGGGTGACTATCGGAAGCTTCGCGCAAGCGTCAAGACCGGGCAGCGCTACGTCACACGGGCTAGCCCGCGCCCATATTCAAGTCTACCGCGGGCCCGAAAGGCAGATCGGCCTTGTTCTCAGCGGTCGATCGCCTTCTGAAACCCCAGGTGATCAACCCCGTCATGCACACTCATAGAACAAAACTTCAGCTAAACCACCCCCTGCACCCAATCCAATAACTGATGTAATATCATTTATTTATGCCACTTGGTCTGCGTAATTGCGCCGCGCGATTTTAGAGATTTTGCCTTGACCGCGAAGCGCCTAATTTTGGCTAGAATTTCGGCCTGCGAAAGCAGAACCGCCAATGCCGTAGACCTCCCAGACTTGGGTTGCTAGCAATGAGTGCCGCGGTGCGGCCCTGCTCCGATGACGTCTCCTAGGATTTTAGGCCTGTGTTTGACGGAACTCGAGGCGTAGCCCGCACCAACCCCGATTCGGGGTGGATGACGCTCAACGCTTGGTCTCACGCGAGGGACTTGTAACGTTACATACCTGACTAGGACAGCCTGTGAACATGCTTGTGGATAATGCTGTGGATAACGCTGGCGCGGGTCGCCCCAACGCGCCGATGTTGCTCGACAATCGGCTTAATCACAGCCTGTGGACGAAAGCCCTCGAGCGCTTGCGCGGGCGCCTCTCAGCGGAAAACTTTGAGACCTGGCTCGCGCCGGTTTCTTTCGTAGGCCTTGAGGGCGACCTCTTGCGGCTGCGCATCCCTAATCGCTTTTACGCCGACTGGATTCAGGCCAACTACTTAGACATTTTGGTCGATGCGTTGTCCGACGAGGCTTCCCTGCCCACGTGTCAACTAAGCAGGCTCAAGGTAGCCTGGGATATTGACGAGCGACTCGAACCACTGCGCGCGCTAACGTCTGATGCGGACCAAACCCCAAAGAACGGTTCGGCCACGTTGCCAGGGCAGCCTGAACACCTGCGCGTGCAGCCGGTCCCCGGTCGCGGATTGGATCGACAAGCGCCGCAGAGCCCAGCGCCGCAAAACCGAGGGGCTAATCATGCGGGCGCGCTAGGCACGGTTTCGCAGCTCGGAAAGGGAACCGTCGAGGGAGAACTCCAGCTCAACCCACGTTACGTATTTGAAAGCTTTATCGTCGGCGCGTCCAATCAACTCGCGCATGCCGCGAGCGTGGCGGTGGCATCCGAGCCGGGTAAGCGTTTTAATCCTTTGTTTCTTTATGGCGGCGTTGGCTTGGGCAAAACGCACCTGATGCATGCAATGGGCGACGCGATTCGTGCCTCCCATCCGCAGGTCATCATTCGTTATGTCTCAGCAGAGCGCTTCACGAATGAGTTTATTTGGGCGCTGCAAAACCATAAAATTGACAACTTTAGGCAGCGTTATCGGCAACAATGTGATGTTCTTCTGATGGACGACATCCAATTTCTTGCGGGCCGTGAGCAAACGCAGGAGGAGTTTTTTCATACTTTCAATGCACTGCACTTGGCAGACCGGCAAATTGTCGTCACCTCTGACGTCTTTCCCCAGCAGATTCCCGAGATGGAGGAGCGTCTCGTTTCGCGCTTTCAGTCGGGCATGGTCGCCGATGTGCAGCCACCTGAGCTCGATACGCGCATTGCAATTATTAACCGTAAGGCGGAACTCGAAGGCATCCATCTGCCACGAGAGGTTGCGCTTTTCATCGCCCAGACCGTGCGCAACAACGTTCGTGAACTCGAAGGCACGCTCCTGCGGCTCGCTGTCAAAGCGGACCTGCTCAAGGAACCGATTACGCCGGAGCTCGCACGCGACGTGCTGCGCGGTCACCTGATGCACGGCCGGAACATACCAAGCGTTGAGGCTATCCAAAAAGCCACGTGCGACTACTTCAACCTCAGACTTTCGGATCTCAAATCACAAAAGCGCCAGCGTTCGATTTCCCTGCCGCGCATGATAGCAATGTATCTTTGTCGGCAGCGCTTGGGTACCAGCTACCCTGAGCTAGGCGATCGCTTTGGCGGTAAAGACCATACGACGGTTATCAATGCGGTACGCAAAGTCACCTCACTGCTCGAAGCGGATATTCAGGTGCGCGAGGCCGTGGACACGCTCGAAAAGCGCCTTGGTTGACGCGCCACCGGCACACCCGTTTCGCAGCCATACTCTGTTGGGTAACATCGGGCTGCTTCTGCTTATTGCCAGCGCTGTGACGACTCACCGGCATGCGCAAGCGCAGTCTGGCGCCTCGGAACAGGCCGGATCAAAGCCTAGGGGCTCATCTGAAGCACACCCGACCGGCGACATCAATCGTGTCCAAGACGATGGTCCCAGAAACAGCGCTACCGTTGACGAAAAGGTGCGCGATAACGGTGCCCGAGCTGGCTCACCGGCACGCGGGAGGGTCGGGGCCATCTCCGAGGCAACAGCGCATGCGGAGGTGGGTGATATCTTCGCTGAACGCGCCGCGGCTCAAAGCGCACCAGCAAGAGTGGTCGAGCGGCGCATTGAGACGGAGTCAGGCAGCGGCCAGCGTGTCCTGCTTGTCTTGAAGCCCATTGCCGGAAGCACTCGTGTGCCACCGAGCACGCTTGAGCTCGCGGAGCTTAAGCTTAGGGAGGTGGGCAGGCAGGCGGGCTACCACCTCCTCAGCGCTGAGGAGGGCACCACCGACGAGGACACGATGGTGCTGACGGAGCGGCCTGCGGCGGCGCTCTTCCGACAGGCACTTGCCCAGGGTGCAGACCGCGCAATCCGCGTTGTGCTGAAGGTTCGTGGCGACCGCTATCGCTTCGAACTACTCGTCGCGTCACTCGATGGACAGGGTCCGCTGCGCGCGCGTGGACATGCAACACCAGAAACACTTGACCAGCACATGACCGCGCTCGCGGAGCGCATCTTGCCGCTTGCGGACCAATGGTGGGGCCCTGCGTTGCCGCAAGGTGAGATGCGCGCGCACCGCGCGGATTCGCTACCGCCGGCCCGCGCGGAACGCCTAGACACGGCTACAACAACCAAACCCGAATCCGCCTCCGCGACCGTGAACCGCGTCCGCTTCGGTCTTGCGGTTCTCTATAACGGCTCAGTCATCCTAAGCGAGCGTATCGCCCACAACAGCCAGATGGGTGCCCGCTTTGACGTCGATCTGAACCGACATATCAGCACCTCTGTTGGCGTCACCTACCTTAATCTCAAGGGGCGTCTCGGCCGGGCCCACAGCAGCGCGCTTTTTGGTCAGGCGGCCTTTCGCTCCTTCGAGCATGCGCGCGACGGCTGGAGCCTTCCCATCAAGCTTCAAGGCGGCTACGTCTTCGCCAACGGCGGCTACGTGCGTGGCAGCCTTGGCTTCGCGATGCCTCTCGGCAACCGTCTCGAATGGGGCGTCGACTTTCTGGCACCCACCGTTTGGTTTGTCCCAGGGGGGCCGCTCATCTCCCTAGATGCGGCGACGGACCTCGCCTTAAAGTTTTGACTCGGGGCGAACAATTTCAGATTCGATTTCGTGGGTTACGAGACGCATACGCCGGCATTGCGCGGGTCGTCGCGGGCGGCATGACGACAGCGAGCTCGCGCGTCCCTAGACGCTAACTTCGCTTGCATCCCTATCTCCCTCCCGGGACCTCGCGCAGCCAACCTGCCAGCGGAGCGCACCACGATGCCTCCGGATCCGCCAAACATAAGGCAGATAATATGTGTCCGTCTACGTTGAGTCTCGACGGCGCGATCTTCGCGTGTCGCAAACAACCATCCCTCTTCCA
Source organism: Myxococcales bacterium (assembly GCA_007131285.1). Classification (GTDB taxonomy): domain Bacteria; phylum Myxococcota_A; class Polyangia; order Polyangiales; family SLQV01; genus SLQV01. The sequence goes on along the minus strand of SLQV01000097.1, from coordinate 17,758 downwards.
GGCCGGTTCCCGCCGGCTGCGGGACTGCGGGTAGGGTAGGGGACCACACCGGAGTGCCCTTCGGAGCAGCCCCGGGGCCGAGCGCTGCGGGCCCGCTGCATGCCTAGTGTGCGGGCACCCCCGAGACCCGGCCTCAACATCCCAGGGGCCTATTCAAGACCGGGCGCCTCTCGCGTTGAGGGAGAGACTGGCACAAGACCCCGTAAGCCGTTTTAACTCAAGCCAACGCCCCTCCTATGGAAAGATACCGCGCTCAGCGTAGGCTGTGGCGAGGTTCTCTAGGGCGATAGCGTAGGCAGCCGTACGCCAGGGACATTGATGCTGGCGAGCGAAGGCCGACACTTTAGTGTAGCCTTGAACCATGGCTTGCTCGAGCTTTTCTGCGACTTTTTCGCTAGACCAGCTTTCGTTCCGTTTATTCTGTACCCACTCGTAGTAGGAAACGATAACGCCACCTGAGTTGGCCAACAGGTCCGGGATGATCTCGATGCCACGATCGAGCAGTATTGCCTCGCCTGCGGGCGTTATCGGACCATTCGCGGCTTCGAGCACCAAGCGGGTATTCATCGACCGCGCCTCATCTTCGTCAACTTGGTTCTCAAGCGCCGCGGGGATGAAGAAATCGACGGGCGTTGAGAAGAACGCTTCGCGGCTTATTGCTTCGGATCGGCCATAATCTGCGATTCCACCATGCTCCTTCACGTGTTCGAGCAACATGTGGGGATTGAAGCCTTCAGGGTTGTAGGCGTAACCGGTGTGGTCACCTACCGCGACAGTCGAAACGCCGTACTTGGTTAAAATGAGCGCGGCATTGCCACCGACATTACCAAAGCCTTGAATGGCTGCTGTTTTACCTTCAAGGGGCACTTCATTGGCTTTGGCCCATTCTATCAGGCAGTGCACCAAACCCGCAGCGGTCGCCTTTTCGCGACCCTTGGAGCCGCCAGAATTAAGCGTTTTCCCGGTAACAACAGCGCGCTGTGCGTTCTTTTGGACGTGGCCGACCGTATTCATATACGTATCCATCATCCACACCATCACCTGGGCATTGGTGCCTACATCTGGCGCTGGAATATCGTAATCTGGACCAATATTGGAGCCAAGCGCGTGGGTGAAGCGCCGGGTGACGCGCATCAACTCGGCCTGACTCATGCTGCGCGGGTCGCATTGGACGCCGCCTTTGCCGCCACCAAAGGGAATATCCATCAGCGCGCACTTCCACGTCATCATGGCCGCAAGCGCCTTGAGGTCGTCGAGGCTCACGCTGGGGTGAAAGCGCATGCCACCTTTGAAGGGACCGAGCACATTATTATGCTGGACTCGGAATCCTGCGAACATGCGAATGCTTCCGTCGTCCATGCGGACGGGGAAGTTGACGATAATCTCATTTTTGGTGTGCTCTGCAATGGAAAGCACATGTTCAGGGACGTTGGTAACTTTTCCAGCAGCGCGGAGATGCAGGCCGACGGCATCAAGGAAAGCTTTGTGGGTCAAGCGCTTGGCGCGTGCTTTGGCAGCGCTCTGCGCATCGGTGCTCGCCATAGGTTCGGCTGCTGCTCTATCGTTCTTGGGTGTGCTCGCCATGATGCTCCTAGGCCACCGCGACGAGGACGCCGCATTGTTGCCATCGTGTTTCTTGGATGCAAGCTTCCCTCAAGTTGCGCGAGATGCAAGGCATCATACGCATGTTACCAGCATGCAGGCGCCTACGATAACGCGACGAATCGCTGCCGAACGATTCACGTTAAAGCGTAGCCGTTGGCTCAAGCATCAGCGGATTCGTTCCGCTAGCAGACCAACCGCTGATGCTTGGTTGCGCTGGCTAGGAGCGGCGGGGCGCGCCAAGTGACGCCGCCATCAAAGGGTGGTGTCGCCTGTCGCAACCGGGCCGGGGTCTCACTTGGCTTCCTTTACCCTACTAGTGTAGCCAGAGTACGTAAAGCCAGGTCGCGATTGTGGTGAAGAGGAATGCGTCGATGCGGTCCAACATGCCACCATGCCCCGGAAGAACGGAGCCGCTATCTTTGACCCCCGTCGAACGCTTAATCAACGATTCGAACAAATCCCCACACTGTCCGATGGCGCCTATAACCAGTCCCAAGATTAAGGCTCGATCGAGCGGCAGCCCCGGGAGGTAGGTCAATGCGGCGACATAGGCACCCAAAACTGAGCCACCGAGGCCACCGATGCTGCCCTCGATGGTTTTCGACGGCGATACACTAGGGAGAAGCGGCCGTTTACCGAAGCGCTTACCGACAAAATAGGCACCTGTGTCGCTGAACCACGCAAGCATCATTGAGAGCAACAACCACGACGGCCCCTGATCAAGGGTCTGAAGCAGCGCAGCGGCAGCCATACCGCCGCCGATGTAGAGCGGGCCGGCGAATAGCCAGCCCACTCGTATATGCGCGTCCATTACCGGCACAGGCCGGAGCACCGAAAGCACCATGATCAGTGTGGTGATAACCACCTGTACGCAGACGAGCGTTGACCCGGACGGTGCAAAAATGAGGGCAGCCAGCCAGGCAAGCGTGAGCCCATTGCCGGTTAAACGCCAGAAGAGCGACGCTGGAACCACCATGCGATAGAGTTCGCGGCTCGCGAGGGCGGCCACCACCGCGACGATGATCAGCCAGCCCCAGCGTGGGCCACGAAAAAGGACCCAGAGGAGCGGGGGGGAGATGACCGCGGCTGAAAGGAGCCGGAGGGCAAGATTGGACGCTTTTGATACCATGCGAAACTAGCCTCGGGCACGGAGTGCTACGCCGCTGGCTTCAGGCACCGAGAGGCTGAATCTACTTTCACGCTTACGCGTGATCGGGCTTGTTGCCAAGGGCTCGTTGCAAACGCGACCGAAGCGCCGTTCGCGACGCTCGTAAGCGGCGAGGGCGGCTTCAAGGTCAACATCTGTCATGTCCGGCCAAAGTTTATCGCAGAAATAAAGCTCGGCGTAGGCAAGCCCCCACAGCAGAAAGTTGCTGATGCGTTGCTCGCCTCCGGTTCGAATGAGTAGGTCGACTGGACCTACTGCCATTGAAGGAAGAGCGGCTTCAAACAACGATTCGTCAATTCCGGATGGATCGAGTTCGCCCGCCACAGCACGCGCCGCAAGGCGGCGCGTGGCATCGACGATCTCCTCACGGCCGCCGTAGGAAAGCGCCAGCGTCAGGACCATACCGCTATTGTGCTGGCTCTCCTTGAGCAGCGGATCCAAGATGGCACGAACAAGCGGAGGCAGCCGCTCGATCCGCCCCACAGCACGAAGTCGGATATGGTTGTCGAGGATTTCTCGCCGCTCGGATTCAAGAAAATCCCGCAACAGGCCCATCAAAGCATGAACTTCAGCTGTGGGCCTCTGCCAGTTCTGCTCGCTAAACGCGTAGAGCGTAAGCGCCTCGACACCGCGCTTGCGGCAGGCGGTCACAATGCGTCGAACGGCTTGGGACCCGGTAGCGTGCCCAGACGTGCGTGGTTGACCGATGGAGTGCGCCCAGCGGCCGTTGCCATCCATCACGATCGCGATGTGTCGCGGTAAGCGCTCGCCTTCGACGCCGGGATTCACTGGGGGGACGTACCATGTCACCCCGCTCCCAGCAATAGGACGACGGGTCCCCGCTTGATGGCGAGTACTCTAGTGCGGTCTGAGCCTCTCCCCGGCGGGCGCACCGGCACTCGAAGGCGGCAATCTTTATGAAACAGTGAGTGAACTTGAGCGCGTTGTGTAGATGGCGTTGCGGGCCGCGCGGCACTAGCTTGCGCCGGGCGCAAGGATGATTGGATTCACACCACTCGAGAAGCGCTGTGCGACCTGGTTGGCCGCGCAGCGGCAGGCCCAGATGCTGCGCACGCTACCTCGTGTGGCGTCACTGGGCGCGCCGCTCATTCGCGTTGGCGAGAGAACCTACGTAGATTTTTCATCAAGTGATCCGCTGGGCTTTGCCGGGGACAGGGAGCATGGGGCATCGCTGGGTGCGGCGGCGCAGGCTGCAAACGGCGGTGCGTTGGCCTCTCGGCTAGTCACCGGCACACGCGAGGAGCACAGAGCGCTTGAGGCCGAGCTTGCAGCGTTTGTTGGGGCTGAGGATGCGCTCGCGTTGTCGTCAACCTACCTCCTGAACGCTACACTGCTGGAGGCGCTCTCCGAGCGCGATGACGTTATCATTTCGGATAGTCTGAATCACGCGAGTCTCGTCGATGGTTGCCGGCTGGCCCGGGCACCGAAAATCGTAGTGCCGCACCTTGATTTAGTCGCGCTGGAAAATGCCCTGCGTGTCACCCGCTCGGCGGGTAAGGCAGGTCAGATATTCGTTGTGGCTGAGTCGCTCTACTCGATGGATGGGGATTCTCCGGACTTAAGCGCCATGGTCACACTTGCTGGGCACTACGGCGCAACGCTTCTCGTCGACGAAGCCCATGCCATTGGCGTCCTTGGCCCCGGGGGCCGCGGTCTGTGCTACGCGCTTCGCGAGCGGGCACGGGAACTCGGCGTGTGCGTTCTTACTGTCTTGGGCTTCGGCAAGGCTTTCGCACTTCAAGGGGGGGCTGTTGCGGGTCCGTCTGTGGTGATCGAAGTGCTGCGCCAACGCCAGCGCGGTTTTATGTACTCCACCGCACTCTCACCTGCATTGGCCGCCGCGCTTCGAATCGCGCTACAACATGTGGCAGGCGCAGATCAGCGCCGCGCGCACGTACTCGGCGCTTCGGCTTGGCTACGTGAAGCACTGGCGAAGCGTGGCTTCTCAGTCGGCGGGGGGGCAGGTCACATCATTCCGTTAAAGGTAGGGGAAGTAGCCGCGGCGGTTGCACACGCTGAACGGCTGCGGTCCACTGGGCTCTGGGTACAGGCGATGCGGCCGCCGACGGTGGCCGCGGGGAGCGCCCGACTGCGCATTGTATGCTCAGCTGCTCACACGCAGGCGCATTTTATGCAGCTGCTGGCGGGGCTCTGAGCAGGCCCGGCCACCTGCGTCTCGAAAGGCCGTGGCTGCCAGAAGCGCCGCGGTAGCCACTAGGCGTTTCACGTGAAACAAAAGGTACTGTCGATCCGTCTTGTGCTCACGCGCAATGCACCGCACGTCACTTTTGTAGCCTTTCAGCCCAGGGCACATGCCCCACCGGCCTATATGCGTGTACCGCGTTCATCTTGCGCTCATGTGGGGGGAGCCGCCTTCCGCCGGACGCGCGACCGACGGCTGGGGGGACCGGTAGCGGGCCTTCGGCGACCCATAACTTGGCATGCAGCCGCGATGCACAAGCCCATGCGTGGCTCCGGCATTCGCGGGGCGCCCGTGCACCCGCCCGCTCTCCCTCGCACGCCGCCACTCGCCACAGATTCATTCTTTTGGGCCTTCACGCCTCGCTATATTAAGCGTTCAGATAGACTAGCGGTTTACTTGGCTGAGGGTCGATGCCCGAGCGCCTACCGCCAACCAACCGCTGCGACCTTAAGGCCGTGAGGATCTCCGCGAAGCAGTGCGGCCGGCACGGGGCCTTCACGGAACACGGATTGCATTTCAAAGGCTCCACGGCGGTCGTTGAGGCATGCACAGGTCTACCAACGCGCCGGGAAGCGCACCGCCATCTGGGTCGGCGATCAGTGCGGCACCGGCCACGCTAAAGACGGGAAGTGGATCCAAGTATTCACGAAGGATAGGTGCGTTAAGCACTTGGCTCGGATCCTCAGCGGGTGCCGCAAGCGCGGCCCGGGCGCCCTCGTGCCTTAGTCGCGTCTCCGCTCCCGCAACGGCTGGCGGACGCACCAGCACAACCGCAAGCAGCGGCAGGCGCGCAGACCGTAGGGCCCAGCACGCCGTCAGGGTGTGCGACAACGTGCCAAGTTGGTCCGCCGCGATGAGGATCAGCGGCCAGCCCAGCTGAGAGAAGAAGTCTAGCGAAGTGTGTCGCGCTGTCAGCGGAACCGCGACGCCACCAGCGCCCTCGACTAGCGTCACATCAAACGATTCGGCGAAGGAGACGCACGCGGCCTGGATGCATGGAAGGCTAATCGTCGCCGTATTCGTGTATTGAACGCGCCTGCTCGCGCTTGCCGCACCGGCATCTCCGAGCTCACCTAAGGTGGCATCAGCGCCGAGGAGCGCAGCGTAGGGTGCCAGCGGAAGTTCCGCGCGAAAAAAGCCCGGGAGGATGTGTCCCGGGGCCAATCCTGCCGCGCGAGCGAGGCGTCCCGCATCCGAGTCGGGTCGATCTACGCCCCCCAGAACTGTCTGCGAGTGACAGCCGGTTTCGAAAGGCTTAAGCGCTCCAGTACTAACTCCTCGCGACCGAAGCGCGCGCAGTAATGCGGTGCCGACGAGTGTCTTGCCGACATCTGTTCCCGTTCCCGTTACCACAAAGGCGCGCTGGGCTCTTAGTGCTGAGGTCATAACCTTTTGTCGAGGGCCCTGCTTGACCCCGAATCACTTTTCAGCGCTCCACGCCTCGCCTAGCCCTACCGCAGATAGACGTGTCCTATTCGGCGTGGAATTCGTCCGCGACCGCCGCAGCCGCATCTGTGTACAGATAAGTGCACAGGGGGCATGTTGCAAAACACCCCCAAGAGCGACCAGACGTGACATCCGAAGCCTTGACCCAACACTTAGCGCTGCAGGCGGTGCCGCAACACCTATTTGCCTTCTGCTGCAGACTTTTTGCGGACGCGCCCCCCGGAACACTTACATGCACAACCCAAGGAGGCACGCACGCCCGTACCCTTGGCATTCCAGGGGATGGCCTACCCACATAGGCTAGAGAGCAGCCTACAGACATAGGCGGCATGCCTCCGACACGATCGGAGCGCACGCCTGGACGTTTGCCTCTCGGGCGTCTTTAGTAGCGGGGCAGGGTAACGCTGAAGGTGCAGCCATCGCCGGGCGTACTATCGAGAACAATGCTGCCATTAAGACGTGACACAAGGTGGCGCACAATGGAAAGCCCGAGACCCGTGCCACCGAGGGCACGCGAGCGTCCGGTATCGACGCGATAGAACCGTTCGAAGACACGAGCCTGGTGCTCAGGCAGAATGCCTGGCCCCGTATCGGCGACCGAGAGGGTAACGTGCGTCGCGGTCTCTTTCAGCGTCACGCGTACTTCTCCTCCATTTTCGGTGTATTTCACTGCATTCTCAACGAGATTGACAAGAATCTGATCCAGTGATTGCTCGTGAGCAAGCACCATCATGGCGGGTCTCCCTTGCTCGGCGGGCGGCTCCCAGCGGAGACGAATATCCTTGTGCGCCGCTTGAGACTCCCAGGTACGCACGACATCAGAGATTATGGGTGCAACGTCAACCGGACCCAAAGGCAGTCGCTCTTCGCCTGACTCGGATTTTGAAAGCGTCAGCATATCGTCGACGAGTCGTTCGAGGCGCATCGTATTTTTTAGAATTAGATGCAGGAAGCGTTCACGCGTCGCCGCGTCTTCAATTTGGGCAGTAGTCAGCGTTTCCGCGAAGCCGCGGACGGCCGTGAGCGGGGTGCGCAGCTCATGGCTGGCGTTGGCGATAAAGTCTCGGCGCACCTGATCCGTGAGGCGCATTTTGCTGATGTCGTGCAGCACGGCGATAACGCCTTCCCCCTTGGGCAGTGCAGCGACGTGGGCGTTAAAGTAGCGCGGTTCGGTGCCCATGCGTGTGGGCAGCTGCACTTCATATTCGCGCACGTGATTCGCGTCGGTGTCAGCACTAAGACAGGTTTCGAGCGCCTTTTCGACGGTTGTGCCAATAAGAACAGCCGTAAGCGGATCACCGAAGGCCGGTTGCCCGAAGAGACGATCAAAGCGGCGATTGGTGTGCACAATGCACCGGTCCGTTCCCACGACAAGCACCGCTTCTTCCATTGTGTTGAGAACCGTACGAAAACGCGCTCCCTCGGCCTTTGTCGACCTTATCTGGGCCTTAAGGCGGTCCGCCATGCGATTGAGCGACGCGCTCAGGATTCCAAGCTCATCCTTGCGGTCAAGAGCGAGTCGCTGACTGTAGTCGCCCATCGCCAGCTGGTCCGCGTTGGCAGTGAGTTGCCGGATGGGCTGGACGATTGTCCGCGAGAGGTAAGCGGTCGCGAGAATTACGAGACCAAGAATCAAGCCGCCGGCGGTCAAGAGTAGACCCACCAGACTCTCGCGTACTGCGCGCATCTGGGTAAGTGGCCGGGCCGCCGTGATGACGTAGTGCTCTGTCACTAGGACGAGCTGAAGCAACTGGGTGCGTTCGTCGCGAATGACTTGCGTCACTGGACTACCACCGCCAGCGAGCGGCTGCGCGCTGAGCGCATCCAGCGTCACGACCTGCGTGGCATTCGGCGCCCCCGCGGTGTCGCCAAGCATGCGCAGGGCACCCGCACCGGCGCCTTCACGCACGTACACCTGAAGCCGAGCGCCGCGGCGAGCGCCTAATCTATCGGCCACCTCGTCGGCCTCAGCTCCCGCCAGCACCTCGTCAAGCGCATAGCGGGCAAGCGCTTCGAGGTCGACCGTCGTAGCCCGTGCGAGCTGGAACTCCAGAAGGGGGTCTTGCATAACCACCGCGAGCACCACGAAAAGAGCCGCAGCACTTGCCATAACCGCGATGAGCCGCGTACGTAGACCGAATGTGACGCGCTCAGGGCTCAGAAGCAGGGACATCGATTGGCTCATGGGATGTTGTACTCAGGGGTCATATGTTGGGTGGCGGAGACCCGAAAAGGCCTCGCATTCGCCGGGAAACCGGGTGATGGCGAAAGGGCACTTGATGGTCGAGGCGATCCGCTCGTTTCACGTGAAACAAGAACCCGCGGACGCAATGCCGTGCCGCTCCCTTGGGCGCAAGTCGCACAGCCAAAGCGATCTGGCGACACGCGGCGGCGCGAGCCCTGCTGCACCGGCTCGATAACCACCGTGCACGCCCCTGGGCTTTCGTTGGACATTTTCGTGGGCCATCCAAGCGGTGATAAACAAGCGCTTTCGCCCAACGCACATCCAAGACCCCTCGCCGCGCGGTGATTATCACCAGCCCCGTCACAATGCTGCGCCTGCTCCCGGACGTTCAGCGCTCAAGATCCTGGACGCGGTAACCCACGCCCCGCACAGTCTCGATAACATCACCTCCAACGCCGAGCTTTTCTCGCAGGCGTTTCACGTGAGTGTCAACCGTTCGACTACCAACCCCCGCCGCGTAGCCCCAGACTCGGTCGAGCAAGCCCTCCCGGGTTTGAACCCGCCCGGGCTTTGCCATCAAGTCGAGCAGCAGGCGAAACTCAAGCGCCGTCAAGTTCACCGCTTCGCCCCCGACGTAAACCTCGTGGCGCTCCGGGTCCACCCGAATGGGCCCAAGCACCTTGGCGCCACCGTCTGCACCACCACTGGCCACCGCGTTTGCCCGCGGCGCTTCGGCAGAGGCTGCCGCTTTGAAGCGACGCAGCACCGCACTTACGCGCAAAACAAGCTCTCGGGGCGAAAAAGGCTTCGTCAAGTAGTCGTCTGCGCCGAGTTCGAAGCCAACGACCCGATCCACTTCTTCACCTTTCGCGGTCAACATGACCACCGGTAGATGTTCAAGGTTCGGGGCCTTTCGCACCTGACGGCAGACCTCTGTGCCGAGAATATCTGGCAACATGATATCTAGAAGAACTAGGTCAATGGACTCGCGTTGCAGGATTTCAAGCGCCCGTTTGCCTTCGTGGCTTACGGTCACCTCGTACGCGTTTTGCCGAAGATTGAAGGCGATGAGCTCCGCGAGGTCAGCTTCATCTTCGACTACCAAAATATGTCCCGCCGTCATTGAGCGCTCCTTCTTCCAGCACGCACCCGCGCGACCTCAGCCTGGCACGTCACTGGTTAATGTCACCTTTATCCAAACCCAGACTCGGCCCTACACCGACGTAGCTAGGGCAAAACAAGGGCCGTGTGTATCCGGATGAAACCCCCTGTACACGCGAGCGCTGGTGCAGCGATGCCGCCACTCATGTCACTTGGCAAGAAACATCTTTGCAAAATGCGTTGCAGTTGCGTAAAGCCTCACTACACCCTCGCTCTCTATGGGATTTTCGGTAGGCATCGTGGGACTGCCCAATGTGGGCAAATCAACACTCTTTAACGCGTTATCGGCGCAACAAGCGGAGGCGGCAAACTATGCCTTCTGCACGATTGACCCGAACGTAGGTGTGGTGCCGGTTCCCGACCCGCGCCTCGATAAACTGGTTGCGCTCTATAAACCAAGCAGCGTAGTGCCCGCGACGGTCAATTTCGTCGACATTGCTGGCCTGGTACGCGGCGCTGCCCAGGGGGAGGGCAAGGGCAACGCCTTTCTCTCGCATATCCGTGATGTCGATGCAGTCGTCCACGTGGTGCGCTGCTTCGATGATGCCAATGTGGTGCATGTCGAGGGCAAAGTAGACCCGCTCGCGGACCTTGCCACCATCGAAACGGAACTCGCGCTCAAGGATCTCGAAACCTTGCAAAGGCGGCTCGATCGTAGTCGTCGTGCCGCAAAAGGTGGTGCAGTCAAGGACAAGGCTGAGGGTCATATCTTGGAATCACTCATCGGCCACCTCGACGGCGGCGGGGTGGTCGACGCAGCGGTCCAGGCCGAACTGGACGCCGCAGCGCTCTGCAGCGAGCTTGGACTGCTCACGGCAAAGCCCGCGTTTTACGTGGCGAATGTCGACGAGGCCCAGCTCGCTGAGACCGGGCCCCACGTCCAGGCCCTGCAGGACCTGGCACGGTCCCGCAACGCGGAGTGCATCGTCATCTGTGCAGCTATCGAGGCGGAAATAATGCAGCTTCCTCCGGAGGAGCGCGCAGATTTTCTTGAGTCGCTGAGCCTGGACCGCTCAGGGCTCGAGCAGGTCATTCAGGTTGGCTATCGGGTTCTCAATCTTGAAACGTTCTTTACCGCAGGACCTAAAGAGGTCCGCGCATGGACGATTGCAAAGGGCGCGTTAGCACCGCAGGCAGCCGGCAAAATCCACTCAGATTTCGAGCGCGGCTTTATTCGCGCCGAGGTATGCCACTGGGATGATCTGGTCGCGCACGGCAGCGAGGCCGCCGTAAAGGCTGCGGGCAAGCTCGGTTCCGAGGGCAAGGCCTACACCGTTCGCGATGGCGACGTGATTCACTTCCGCTTCAACGTTTAACTGAAAGATGTGGCAGCGATGACTATCAACGAAACGGGCCCGACGACAGCTTGTCGACGGGCCCGGCCAGGGACACTAAGGCTTCAGCAAGTGCTTCAGCCTTGATGTGTAGCGATGGATCGTGGCCTCTCGTTTGGAGGTCAGCTCTGGGCTACCTCCACTACGATATATTCACACGAGAGGCCCTTGATACAGCTTGCTTCCATTGGCTACACCTCCTCCGGCACTTGCCGGTGTCCTCGGGTCTCCAGCAGCGAACCGCCAGACGCTCAAAGGACGTTCCTGTTGTGAGGGCTTAGGTCACCCTCGGGTCACACCACGAGGCCGCGCAGACCATTCTGGGGCGCGAAGCCCGAACCTCGTGCACGTCGAGCTTGGCATTCGAGCGGGGAGGGGCAGGTCGCGCAACCAGCCTTTGGGATAGAGCACCGACGCCCAAGCATGGTGCTGCATCTATCCTCAGTGCTTGGCCTTTGCACGCCAACACCTCCCACCTTCAACCGCTCCCGTTACTTTTAGGATAGAGCGTTGTGGTCACGCTGACTACCCCCTAGCCGCATTTAGTCAGCTTTAACTGAAGCGCGCGCGCATCGGTAGACCATGCGGCCACGCATATCTAGCGCAGCTGGTAGACGATAGGCAGCGTGAGCGCACGCTTTGTCCAGCCAAGGGCACCGGGGGGCGCCGGCAACTGGCCGAGTGCCGCCACCGAGGCCGTAGCGGCTTCGTCGAGCAAGGGATATCCGGATGATCTGCGGACGCGCGTCCCAAGAATGCGACCGCTGCCGTCAATCGCCAGGTCGAGCAATACCGTGCCTTCCATCTCAGCACGCCTAGCCGCGCTGGGATAGTGTTGCGAGCGCGCAATAAACCTGCCTAAGCTTGCCAAGTAACCCGCGGCTAAGCCGCGTAGGTCGGTGCCGCCCTCAAGGCCGCGCCGCGCCGCCATCTGCGTGCTGCCCTCTCGACGACTTCCATCACCTGCGTCACTTCCAGCACGCGGCTGTCCCGTCATCGCGGCAAGCGCATCGCTCGGCTTCGAGCTGCCGCTAACACCCGTGGGCCCATCGGCACTCGGCAAGGCGCCTGCGGGGACTGCGTCTAGCGCAGCACTCTCGTGCTGACTCGGCATTTCGTTCGGAACGCGGTTTGGTGTTGGCGGCTCAGGTTTGACCTCGGGTGCCGCGCTCGCAACCGCCTGCTCCTCTTTTGCTTCCGTGCGCTGAGAGGCAGGGCTACGCGTAGGTGCGGAGACTTCCCGCTTGGACCGCGCTGCCAGACTTGAGCTTGCGGCGCCATCTTCCTGCACCGCCTCGGCGGAACCGTCACGTACGCGTACTTCCTCTTGCCCAGCGGACTCGGTTTCCCATTCTACCTCAAGCTCCAAGGGCTCTGTACTAGCCGCTGCCTGAGTCTTATGCGGCGTACTCCCGGGCAACACCGTGAATAGGCCGGCATGTGTCACTAACGAGATAAGCAACCAAAGAGGAATGCCTCGCTGTGACGAGACGTCGTCTGCGGCATGCCGATGTTTTCCCGTTAGGCGTGCCGCATGAACTGCGCCAGGATGGCCCTGAGTTGTCCCGCCATCTCGCGTAAGGCAAGGCGTAAACCCAGGTATATCGGTGGCATCTGCTCGGTTGCTTGGCGTGAGCGTCGCCCAGGCGAGCGCGTTCGCCGTGACACCATGCCTCGTCGGCGCGCGGTCGCCTGGCACCGCATGCAGGGAGACCACCTCGCCAGCCACAGCGTGAGGCTGAATGCGCGCTTGTTCCCGCGCAACGCACGTGCCGCTCATCGCGTCGTCGATCAACGAGCTTGCATTTCGAAGTGATGCATCTAGCCCGCGCGGAGCCTGGCCAACACGCAGATCCTCGCGGTCTCGTTCGTCTTTCAGGTAAATGGCGCTCATGGGTGAAAGTCGACGCTCACGGTAGCGTTCTGGTGTGACGACAGGACAGCGTGTACGGAGAGCAAGCTAAACATATGTTTCATGTGGACGTAACAAGAGCTATCGCCCGGACGACCCCTGGTGGCGCGGCTCCTGCGGCTAGCCCAGGACATCTCTGGTGCTCTGACTCCGCGCACCTCGTGCGCGTGCTCAGAATACCGCGGCCCAAGCTTAAGCATAGTGAATGTGGTGTTCACTATCAATGGCAAGCATCGAGAAACTTCAGCTAGGCAACACGCATCGGAAGCATCCAGCGCAAAAGTAACCACGTTTTCTCTCTCAATGCGTAGGCCCTGGGACCGTGACATGCTCCCCCAATGGCTGTGCTCAGCGAGATCGTGGATATGCGTTGGGGCGTGCTTAGGGTGCCCATGCTCGAACCGTTTGGCATTGCGTCTGGAGCGCAGACCGTGGCCGACAACGTGTGGGTCGAAGTCGTGCTCGCGGATGGGACCATCGGGCTGGGTGAAGCCGCCCCTTTCCCAGCGGTCAACGGTGAGACATCGTCTCAAGTTCTCAATGCATTACCTATTGTTAGAGGACTCTGGCTGGAGCAGTCTGCGCGCGAGTACCGGCGGCTTGGCGCCTGCGCGCGCGAGGCGCTATCCGCGTCGGGCACTTGTGCGGTACCGAGCGCTCTGTGCGCGGTTGAGGTAGCACTCCTGGATGCGTTGACTCAACACGCAGGACTACCCCTTTGGAGCTTCTGGGGCGGGGCGAGCCAGCAGCTTGAACGTGACATCACACTCCCAACAGGCGATGAGGCGCGCGCCCGCGACGGCGCGCACCGAGCACGCAAAGCAGGCTTCGAGACAGTGAAAATCAAGGTCGGTGCCACAGACCTAGACACGGAAGCGCGCCGCATCCGTGCCGTCTGGGAAGAGGCGCCCGATCTAACCCTAATTCTCGATGCAAACGCTGCTTATTCTGCACGCGAAGCGGTGACACTACTCAACGCGCTAGGTGGCGCGCGCGACCGAGTCGTGCTCTTCGAACAGCCCACCGCCACCACAGACTGGGAAGGTCTTGCGGAAGTCGAGGCCATCGGCGCACTGCCCGTAGCTGCCGACGAAAGTGCCCGCTCGGTGCGCGATGTCGTCGGCCTTGTCCGTCAAGGAGGCGTCAGCGTCATCAACATCAAGATCACGAAATCGGGCTTACTCGAAGCCTATGATATGGTAGTTGCGGCTCAAACGGCGGGTCTCGACCTCATGCTGGGCGGCATGGTCGAAACCGAAATCACAATGACGACCTCAGCCTGCCTCGCCGCCGGTCGCGGTGGCGTACGCTATATCGACCTAGACACCACCCTATTTCTGGGCCCACGGCCACTTCAAGGCGGCTTCGCCGAAGCCGGACGTCTGCTAGACCTCAGCCCAATACCATCAGGCCACGGTGTTCACCGGCTTCCTTCTCATCGGTAGAAATACGCACTTCCGCGCAGACGATTACTCGCGTTAGGGCAAGCGCAGGGGCCGTAGGTGGCGCACGGCAATGAATCGCTGATCAACTGTGACACCCACCGCCGCCGTTAGTCGCCCGCGCGAGGGCAGCAAGGGACGCACGTCCCAACGGCCCTCAAGGCCGCCCCGGGACGAAACCGTTTGGCGACGAATCTCATCACCTTCCCAGGCGGAAGTTACAAGCCGGATGGTAAGCACGTCTTCCGGCCTGCTCAGCAATACCGGCGCCGCGCCGACCACTCCACCCCTCGCCAACGCAGGGGCGAGTGCCGCCGAGCAGATCTTCCAATACAGCGCTCCATCAGCAAAGCTGAGACAAGATCTACTTTCCTGCGGCGCGTGGAGGACATCAGGTTTTCCCGAAAGGTGCGCATTTTGCGTGTCAGCAACCGCGACATCTGCATCAATCTCGCCATGCGGGTCGATATGACTCAATATCACGGGTCCAGCGTCCGACGGAGTAAGGGCTCGAAGCGTGCGCGCGTATTCCTGCTTCAACCGGAAGTTAAGAGGTTCACGCTTCAGCAGCGATTCATAGACAAGGCGGGCTGCCTCGACTTCACCCTGCTGCAGCAACATGCGAGCGATAAGCCGCAACTCGACCGGGGAGCTTTCCTGATCAAGTCCGTACTGCGCGAGAAGCGCCAGCGGCTGTACGGTTACACCGGCAACCGTGCGCATGCCCGCGCCGCGCTCGAGCGCGCGCGGAAGCGGTCGACCACCAACAAGGACGCCAAGCCAGTGTCCAAGACCGGCGCTGCGGTCCGCGGAAAATACGCCTCCCACCAGACGCTTTATCCGGTAGCCGGCTTCTTTCATGCCTGACTTTCCCAACGCTACCTTTCTTGAGACCTGCGGTCTCTCGCCCTCCATGGTGAACCAGCTGCCAGCCACTGCAACTCCCCTTCACAATGAACCGGCCTGTTTAAACGGGCCCGACAGACCCTTGCCTGGCGCGTTGATCATCCCCAACAACGGCTACTCCGCCGTCGCCACCACCAGCGCGCGCTCGGCCACGGCTAGCATGGCAGCAGACTGCTCGCAGTCTCGGTTAATCTGTGCGCACAGCTCGCTGCGGCTCGCGAACCTGACCTCGCCGCGCAATCGATTGCAGAGATAGAGCGTAAGCTTCTGACCGTAAAGCTGATAGCTACCCCCCAGTATATGGGCTTCGCAGGCTTTACCTGCAGAGAAGGTCGGTCGCTCTCCGACATTGACGACCGCCGGTTGCAGCGTACCACCGAAGGTGGGCGACGCGGCCAAGGCGGCGTATACGCCGAAAGCTGGCCACACCACCGGCCCCAAGTCGAGATTCGCCGTAGGAAAACCTAATGTGCGACCCCGCTGGTCGCCATGAACGACCGTGCCGCTAAGTTCGGGGTAGCGCCCCAATAACGCGGTTGCGAGCGAAATATCCCCATCCATGAGCGCCTGCCGCACTCGCGTGGAAGAAACTGTCCCCCCTTCAAGCTGAACCTGAGGCGCTAGCGCTAGCGCAACGTCTGCTCGCTCGCAGAGCTCCTTGAGCAGCGCGACATCTCCCCGGCGCTCTGTTCCAAAGCGAAAGTCCGCGCCGACCACCAACCCGCACGCACCCAACTCTGACAGCAAAATATCATTAAAAAAGGCCTCTGCGCTTAGTTTCGCGAACGCCTGTGTAAACGGCCGCACTATCGCTGAGTGCGCTCCCCAGTGCCGCAACAGTTGCTGGCGCCTTGCCGGGGTTGTCAACGCCAGCGGTGCCCGATCGGGCTGCAATATAGCCAGCGGATGGGGATCGAAGAAGAGAGCCACGACCGCAACCGGCTCCATGGACTCATTCCCGGCCGCAGCAGCCAATATTTGGGCGCGGGCCAACAACGCTTGATGACCTCGGTGCACCCCATCGTGATTACCGGGGACAACAACGCTCCGCTGCACCTGCTTTGCTTTGGTCACACCCATACCGACCCAGCTAGAGTCCTACGGCCCAAACGCAAAGACATCAACGTCCCTTTAGGGGCGTTACCGCGAGCACTGCAACCAACTCGCGCGCGTGGGGCACTTCAGGCGCCGAGCTGAACCCGCATGAGCTGATGGCCAACAAACAGGTAGTCGTCGTTGTACAGGCTCTCCTCAGCCTGAATGCGGACAAAGGTTCCGTTACGCGAAACATTATCCATGAGTGCAAAGCGTTCGGCACCACGCTGCTCGATAATGCTGTGCTTGCCCGAGATAAAAATATCTCCTGGAAAGTTCACATCGCATTCCTCGCGACCGATGGTAACCCGTGCTTTACGACAACAGTATTCAAGACCATCGCCCCCGCCTTCCAGAACCTGCACCAAACGAAAAGAGCTCGCTGCGAAGGGAGAAGCAAAGAACGATGCATCGTCTCCGGAAGGGCTCGTTTCGACCTCCGATACGTTAGGCGGAGCATCCAAGCGGAAGACTTGCTGTCCGCAAATAAATTGAGCACCGAAGCCGATCTCGACTTCCTTCTTAATGCGGACGTAGATGCCATTAACGCTGCCCGCATCGCGCACAATAACTCGGTCTTTTTCAACCCGAACCGCGGCGTGTCGCGCACTCACCCAGGGGTCCTTATCAAACACGATGTCGGTGCCGCTACGACCGATAAGTATATCCTTCTTATCAAGCTCAATCTGAGTACCCGACGGGTGTTGCTCCCCGCGGATCACCACGAAGCGTGCGGGCGCCGTCGCCGCCGAATCAACCCACGGCGTTACGTCAAGACTCTGGCGTGCTTCCGGCACCGGGGCACCACACTCGCCGCAGTACTTATGTCCCGAAGGCACCGCCGCACCGCAACTGCGGCAAACGAAATATCGCGCTTGTTCCATAATGGTATTTCCAGATAGAAGGCGCCTGCTTGCCGCGGCTTTCCACGCCGCAACTCCCCCGCTAAGCGGGGTTTGACACTGCGGACACGCGGAGGCCTTAAGCTCGAAGGCTGTATGGCAATGACCACAAACGGCACTGAGCCGGCCTTGCCAAGCCTGCAAACCCCTCCTACTCACTATGATAAGCTAACCGCCGTCACGGGCGGGACGCAAACGCAAAGCCTCAGCGCTGTGTCTGTTGCGGCACACTCTCTTCGAGACTCTCCGGCGCACCGTGAAGGTCTGCACGCTCAAAGACATCACTGTCAGGCGGCCGCAGCGCTGAGATTTCCGATGCCAAAGGCCGCTCTGCTGGCACACTTCCGCGCAAAGCCTCGAAGATCTCGGGTTCTTTTC
>SLQV01000084.1 GCA_007131285.1 Myxococcales bacterium | reverse complement strand
CCGGAAGCGTAAGCGAAACGATAAGGGCCAGCCAGCGAGTCGATATACGTCCTGTAGTAATTTTCACGCGCGGAGGCATATACTTTGGGTGCGCTTGCGTCTAGTCGCGGCAGGCCAAATAGTGTGCTTCCTGAATTTGGCCTAGAAAACCTACAGTTGAACGACTTGCGACCGGGAGATTGCCCGTGGCGCGAACAAGCGTCGGAGTTGTTTCGCTCACCAAATGGCTGGCAACGCACCTTGGCCTAGCGGCTAAGGGGATGTTGCGAGAACCAGCAATGCGAGTTCTCGAGAACGAGGGCAGCGCATTCCTGGGCAGTGCACAGAGCCTTCATCAGCGAAACGCGCACAAAGCGGTTGCATGAGAGTAAACTCGCTGCCTCATAAAGCATGAACGCTTGATCCGAACCATCGCGACAGGAGCCGCACCAAGCTATGCAAAAACACGTTCCTGACGTGTCATCGCTGTGCTCCGGGATCAAACGTAACGCCACCAGGCGCTGGGCTGAATCTCTAAGAGGAGGCGCTAGCTGTTCCCAGGTGTCAGACGCCGCTTGTCCACCTTGTTGCAGAGCGTCGACAACGCCAGGCGCGAGAACCGTTAAGAGCAATGCCTTGCATGCACCGCTCGCAAGACATGCGACAACGAGCGCTGGCGCCGCCGGCACGAGTTTCGGTTCCGGTTCATCGGCTGGGACATTCGCGGCACACGCGAAACTAGTTAACGAGAGCAGGGCTGTTGCCAAGCAACTTGTTTGCGAGCGCGCCGCAGACATAGGAGCCGAAAACGTACCGCCGCCGGCTGCTCAAGTCTAGGCTCCCTAGCTGTCAATTAGTTCGCGGACCTTGGTTTGAAGGGCGTCAAACTCGAAGGGTTTATCGAGGTAGGCATCGGCGCCGTAGAGTGGCGAGGTCATTTCGTTGAGGCGTTCGCCGATAGCGGTGAGCATCAGAACGCGCACATTCTGAGTGCCTTCGAACTCGCGCAACGCGCGACAGACTTCCCACCCACTCATTCCTGGCATCATGACGTCGAGAATCACTACTTTCGGACGCTCTGCCTTTGCAGTCTTGAGCGCTATTTCGCCGTCGCTTACCTCGATAACTTTAGCGCCTAGGCGACGTACTTGTGTGGAGACGAGACTGAGGATTTCCGGGTCATCGTCGGCGACGAGTACGAGGGGTGCACTCTCGTTTGGGCCTTGCTGCGTCATAGTTTCTTCCGGTGCGAAACGACGCCGCGCTTCGCATTGATTCCGCCTAAGGGGCTAGCCTCGAACGTTAATGCCGAGCTGTCAATATATCACCCACTCCAGGGTGGAGGAATTGTCCCTACCCAGGGCCGCGGGGGGGCGCGTAAAGGTGCGCATCCACATAAGGGAAAAGGGGATTTAGATAGATCGCGACGCTAGAGCAACGGCATAATGCAGGTCGCCGCGAGCCAGCGCGCGCTAGCATTCGGAGTGTCCAGCGGGATGCGGCGGCCGGTTGGAGCGCTCGCGCGCACAATCTCGCCGGCTGGCAGGCTGCCGCTAGCGTTGCCTCCCACTGCCTCGACGTAAAGTGGGCATTCTGCGGTCACAATAGCAAGTCCGGGGAGTTCAGTTGTGAGGCGGTCCTGGTCCCAGCGCACAAGCGTTGCCAGCCCGATGAGCGCCATCGCTGCGGCGGAGATGCCGACCAGCACGTGCCGTTCCGGCGCGCTGAGCGCTGCCGGCACACTCGCACCGACAGCCGCGCGTAAAGAATCGCGCCGCAGTCGCCAAAGGCGTCGCCCCAGCAGCATGCCTAAGATGAGTGTCCAGCCGCTGACGACACCGATCAACGCGAGCGTAGCTAGCTCCCGTGACATCAAGCCCGCGATGGTTCCCGGTTCACCGGCGGACGTCCCTAACGCTGCGCTCAGCTCGCGGCGAGCGCGGCTCAGCGCGGCCTGGTGAGGTGCGAGTCGCCACGCGACCTCCAGATGTCGCCGGGTCTCTACAAGCGCCTCCTCGGCTGCCGCAGCGCGCGCTCGCTCGACGTGCACGCCTACGTCGCGCACGACCGCGGCAGAGTAGACGCTGCCTAGCGAGGCGTCCGGTCGACGACGGCTCGCCGAGTCAGCGTCGAGCGTGTGCTTGCCCGGGCTTTGTGCCACCTCGCCGCCGTGGGCTTTAGGCGTAACGTCTCCGGTCCCAGCCGTGCCTACGGGCGGCGCGGCAAGAGCCCCTGCTGTCACAAGGCTCGATAGCAGTGCGGCTGTCAGGGTCACCACCATCAGAGCTATGTCTTTGCTGTACTTTAGAGGGAAGCGTTTGGGTGCAAAGCGGCGTTTAGCCGCTAGGGCTGCGGCGATAGCGGCGACAGACGCTGCTCTTTCAGCGCTGACCGGGCTGGAAGGTGCGCCGCTGGGTGCGTCGGCAACCGCTGCGCCGTAGGTGCCTCGCGCGAGTCCGTCGTAAAGAGCCGCCAGTGCATCATAGACTTGCTCGGGCAGTTGGATGCGCGCTCCAGCTAAATCAAGGGCACTGAGAGAGGCCGGTTCGCGGTCGACCAGCCGGGGTGCTCCTGGCTGGCTGCGCGGCTCGCCGGGGGTCGACGCGGCGCCTGTGCGTGGGCGAGACACTGGAGCGGCCCTCGACTCACGATCAGAGTGCGTCCTGGCGCGCATGCCAACGTTCAGGCCCGAGTCGGTACCCGCATCACGCGTCAGATCGGCGTTGGGCCATACTTGCAGTAGGCTTGAAAAGAGCTCCTGCCAGGCGCGGATGTCGGGAGAAGCGGGCGCGCGGAAGCGCTCGAGCGCCAACCATGCTCTCCGGCGCGGCTGGCGGCGGAGGAAGACAGCAAAGCTTAACCACGCCCACAGCATGCCGACCAGCAGCACCGGCCCCAGAAGCCACGGTAGGAGTGAGAGCGTCGAGCGCTCGCTCACGCGCCTTAGCCAGCCTTGCAGCGCTGCGGCGGGCGTTGGGTTCTGTACCGCGGCGTCTGCTGCGGCCTCGCTTCGCTTCACGGTATCTTCGGCCGCCAGGTCTAAATAAGTCCGCCAAGACAAGTCGGTCGTCTCCGCTGCGGTCTCAGCGTCGGCGCGGTGTGTGTTGTCGGATGGCTTCTCTTCCTCCCTGGATGGGAATGCGTCCGCAACGCCCGTTACGTCAATGTGCTCCTCAGAGGTGCGTACGTGCTTAACGTTTCCGGTCCTCGGGTCGACGACGCTTAACGCGAACGCGGGCAGCGTAAACGCGCCCGGTGCTTCGGCGACCAACGTATAGCTGAGCGTGTGCGTGAGCTGGAGGCCGTCGGAGGTCACGTTGCGTTCCGTCGAGACCGTGGGGGACAGGGCGTGCATTCCGGGCGCAAGTTCAGGCTCGAAACGCAGGAGTGGTGCGTTGCCCTGCGTGACAACGGTGAACGTCCAGGTTGCGGTCTCGCCGACAGCGATACGTTGGGTCGAGAGTGCCGCTTCCAACGACGTTTCGCCGACAAGCGCAGGCTCCTTCGCGCCTGGGGGCAAGGGGCGCGCCATGAGGCTCGCGTCCTTTACGCTGAGCTTCTGCGCGCGCGCGTGGCCTTGCAGGCGGTCGAAGAGCGAACGCCCGTCGAGCTTTAACCGCGGGCCAATAACCGAGGCTTTTCCAGGCTTAAGAGGAAAGAGCGCCATGCGACGCAGTTCGTAGACGCGAAAGCGCCGACCTTGGATGACCTCCGAGCCTTCTCGTAGACGTCCGCTTGTCTGAGACAGATCCTCAACCCAAAAGTTGCCTACCTTGGGTTCGCGTTCAAAGCTCGGGGAGCCCTGGAGGGGTTGGCCCACATATAGGTAGACTGAAAGCTCGACCTGTTCCCCAACGTAGGGCTCGGCTTTCGACAACGTCATCCGCAAAAAGGCACGCTCGTCGAAAGTGAATACATCCACCTCCGGCGTCGGTCGCGCCACATCGACAGCGTCGCTTGCCATGGTGTCTCCGGTGCTTGCCGTGGGGGGCGTGACCTGCGGCGCCGTGCCACCTTTAACTTCGACGTCAACCGCTTGACTCCGGTGCGCTTTGCCGCTGACAAAGGCTTCCGCGGGGCCCAGTGTGAAGGTGCCCTCCTTGAGCGCGCGCAGCTGGTAGACTTCGACTTGTTCCACCGTCGACGTGCGTGCAGCGCCGCCCCTTGACGAAAAACCAAAGGAGAAGGACATTGGCCGGGAAACCGAGCGACCGATGACCTCAAAGTCGTCCAGGGGGATATTCACCTGGAACGCTTCGAGCTGTCCCGCCTTGACCTGAACACGGGCCTGAAGCTGGAAGACTTCGCCCATCGCGACGCGGGCAGCGCTGGCATCCAGCGACACCTGAACGCTCGGGGGCCGAGCGCTCGGCGAGCGGGGTTGCGCGCTGAGTGTGCCTGGCTGCGCAAGTGGAGAGCTCAGTCCGGCTAGCAGTAGCAGCGGAAGGGCCCCGTATGTCGCGAACACATGGGCTGGGTTAAAGCGGCGCATTACCAATCCTGTGAGGTCTGGGGTAAGCGTCTCCGGCGAGCATCCTGCCGTGCCTGTTCCTTGTAGAACGAGCCTTCACCTTGCTGCAAGGCGTCAAGGGCTCGTAACATGACCGCACGATCCTCGCTAGAGATGTCTCGTTCAGTGCCCGTGGGTGCGGCCTCACTGCGGCCTCCGGCGCGGGCATTATTGTCGTTATCGTCGCCCCCTGTCTCCGCTGAGCGCGCGTCCGGCGAGTCCTGCGCTTCCGTGTCGGCGTTGGGGGCTTCGTGAGTATCGTTTGCCGGCGCTTGCTCGTCTGCCGTGCCGCTAGAATGGTCATTGCTGGACGCGTTGTCCGCCTCCGCGTCGCGCCCAGCGCCCTCGGGCGCCTGCGAGGACTCGGGGTCTTCCCCATCCTTCGGGGCATCAGTACTCTCCTGTTGGCCGCGTTCATCGGGCGCGCTGCCGTTGGGCTCATTGGCGTCGGCGTCGCTATCCTGCGCGTCCTGTGGCTGGCTGTTATCGGGAGTATCCTCGCCGGGATCACCTCCTTTTGCATCGGAGTCGTCTGAGTCTTCGGCGTCGGGATCGGACTCGGGGTCGCTTGCAGCGGCAAGCTTTGCAAGCGCAACCTGAAGGTTGTGCGCACTGCGTGCGTCGGGAAGCCGATGGCGCAAAGCATCCCTAAACGCGTTGGCCGCGTCGGTGAAAGCTTGCTTTCCCGAGCTTCCGCTCTCTTCCTGCGCCTCGCCCTCGGCTAGTAGTAGCCGACCGAGGTTGTAAAATAGGTCGGCCTTAATGTCCTCACTCCGTGCGGTGGAAAGCGCGGCGCGCAGCGCGACTCGAGCTGTTTCCGTATGGCCAAGGGCCAGATGCGCGAGCGCTAGATTAAGCTGAAAACGTGGGTCTGAGCCGTAGCGGTGCGTCTCGGCCTCATAGCCGGCGACCGCTTCGGCGTAGCGTCCAGCCAAGAAATGCCTGCGGGCTTCAGCCAAGGCCTCGCGTCCTACCGACGCCGAACGATCATGCTCGTCCTTGTTGTTCGCACTCGCGTCCGTACGGGGGGCGATGTCGGTCGCCTCCGGGCCGCCCGTGCTGCACCCAGCGACGAATCCGGGAGTGATGCCCAGGGAGCTCAGGTGCACGAGGAAAGGCACTAAACCGGCCGCGCTGGTGCGCTGCCAGAGTCGCGGTCGGCTACGTGCCACGGGAATCAGCCAGCTCGCTAACCAAGCCAGTAGCGCGCTGCCAAGCGGCAGCGCGTAGAGCGGACGGAAGAGCGCTTGGGTTTCACCCGTTCGCTTGGCTCTGGGCGCCGCATCGAGTGCCGAGCGCAGGGCTCGTTGACCAAAGCCCGCACTCGGTACGTGTGCGTAAGTACCGCCAGTTCCTTCGGCAAGTCGACGCAGCGCCCGTTCGCCATCTTTAGTGTACCGGGTTTCAGCAGTCTTCCCGCGCCGATCACGGTGCGTTCCTACGATATTACCCTGATCGTCAGTGGCGGGCACGGGTACCGCCTTTTCGCTTCCAAGCGCCCGCACATGCACGGTGACACCTGCCGCCTTCAGGTCCTCCGTGGCTTGTGCCAGATTGCCCGCATGGTCTTCGCCGTCGGTCACCAGCACAATGCTCGCAGCCTGGGTGCCGTTCGCACGGGCACCGGAGAGCGTTTCTCGAGCGCGCTTGAGCGCGAGGGCTATTGCGGTTCCCTGCACAGGGATGTCTAGGACGCTAAGATCGCGTAGAAAGAGGTTTACGGCCTGCCGGTCAAGCGTGAGCGGAAAGGCCACGGCTGTGCCGGCGAATGCCACTAGCCCCAGACGGTGGTTGCCGAGTTGCTCGGTAAGTAACCGGATTTCTGTTTTTGCGCGTTCCAGACGCGTGGGTTCGAGATCGGTAGCCAGCATTGAGCGCGAAACATCGAGCACAAACACAACATCAGACCCGTAGCGCACAACCTGTACTGACCCACCCGGTAGGCGGGGGCCCGCCAGGGCGAGAGTCAGCATTGCGATGGCTATGCTTTCCAGGCTAGCTCGCCATCGGTGATTCGAATGCAGCGGCCCCCGCAGATGCGGCCCCCGTTCGCCGGGCGTTGTGCTGCGGCGGAGCAGAAGCGGGAGTGCGGCCACGGGCAGCGCCCAAAGCCAAGCGCCAGCGCTGAAGCTCAGGTCGCCTAGGCCGATAGCGGTGAGCGGTGCGTTCATGGCGTGCCTCCGAGTAGACGCTCGCTCACGACGATTCCCACGAGCATGAAGCACAGCGCGACCAGCATCGGAAGCCCCGCGAGAGAGCGATAGGCGACGCGATCATCGTGAATTTCCGAGCGCTCAAGCGCATCGAGAATCGCGTGAAAGCTCTGTTCGAGCCCGGCGCGGTCGCTTGCTACAAAGGCTTCTCCCCCGGTGCGACGCGCCATTTCTTCGAGAAGTTCGGGATTAACCGGAAACTCGGGTTCGCCGCTCCGCAGCATGCGGTCAAAGAGGTCTCCGCTCGGCGGGCCTCCTGATGCGCTCTGGCCGATAAGGACTGTGTAGAGGGTGATACCAAGTTCAGCGGCCAGCTCGGCGCTTTGAGCAGGGGAGAGATTGCCGCTGTTTGACTCGCCATCGGTGAGCAATATGACGACACGCGTAGCCGCCTCTGAAGCACGCAGGCGATTGAGTGCCAGTCCCACGGCGTTGCCGATGGCCGTGCCGCGGCCGTCTACCGCGCCAAGCTCCAGGCTGCGCAGCGTTGCACGTAGTGCGCTGTGATCAGTGGTCAGGGGAATGAGCGTGTAAGCTTCGCGACCGAAGACCACACAGCCGAGGCGATCCCGGGGTCGCGACCGTACAAAGGCATCAACAACCGCAATCATGCCAGCAAATCGATCTGGCTGAATGTCACGCGCCTGCATCGAGAGAGAAACATCCAGCGCGAAGACAATGTCGATGCCTTCCCGGTCTGAGGTGCTCTCGGTGGCCTCGGTACGCGGCCCCGCTAGTCCCACGACCATCGCACCCATGGCGGAAATGCCGACGCCACTCAACCAAGGGTGGAGGCGCTGACGCCATGACGGGGGTAGGCGCATCACTGCGCTTCCGTCGGGAAGTACCCACCTTGGGCGACGAAACCGGACTAGCCCTAAAGAAACCAGCGCCGCCAGCGGCAGCGCCAGCAGGAGCCACAGTGCCTGGGGTGCGCTTAGGCCGATAGTATGCCAAGGCGGCACGAGACCTAACGCTCCCATCACAATAAATGCGCCCGCCAGGTAACACACTGGCGCGAACACTCCGGCGATCAGGATGTTGAGGCTGGGCCTATTCACGGGCCAGCCTTTCGGCGGTAGCAACGGAGGGAGTGGTCGCGCTGGCTGAGCTCGCTGGCAACCCTGCGAGCGCTGCTGTGAGGTCACGGGCGCGCTTAATCTGTTCGAGCGCATGGGACTGGGCCAGGGGCCCCGGACGAAAGCGCAGCCCCTCCGTGTTTTCGAACCACGTGGCCCAATGCTCCCGCGCCGTCACCGAGAGCATGCGAATGACATCGCTACTTGGACTCCGAAAGCGGTCGGCCAGCGCGTTCGTCGTCAGCGTGCGCGCGGGTATGGCGGCTCGCGTATGGATGACCTCGCGCAACGCTTGGTCTACTTCCGCCAGGGCATCCCGGGAGTCACCTCGCTCAAGCGCGAGTATCGCTTCCCATTTACGAACGGCTGCTAGGAGTGCGTCCACCGGATCGTGACGGTGGGTGCTTCGGGCTTTGCGCCCGCGACGTTGGCGACGCGCCCGGGTGAGCATGGCCACTGCCAGACCCAGCAACGCCACCGCGCCGATCAGCCACAGGGCGCCCATTGCTGGGCGTTTCGCTATCAGCCAAGGACGTGTGCCATCCCGCGCGACCAGTGGCTTGGTCCCGACCAGCGGGTTAACGACCTCCACCGCCGGGGCTTCTCGCAGTGGGAGCGTGGTGCCTGAACTTGTGGTTAGTCGCAGCGCCGAAAAAGCGAGCGCGCCAACGTCAAGCGGTGTGACCCGCAGCACGTGGTGGTTCCCCTCGCTCGCACCCGGGGCCTCTGGCGCGGCGTCATGCATGCGCGTCGGCTGCGGCACTTCCGCGCTGTGGGTGGCGGGTCCCAGGGGAAGCAGGGCAACGAGCGCCTCAATTCCTTGATGGGCATGCCATGCCACAAAGTGCACAGGTTCGGCGCAGGACAGCACAAAATCTATCGGTTCGCCTACATGTGCGGTCGCTCCAGTCTCTCCGCGCCTACTTAAGCGGCACCCGGCAAAAGCATCCTCCGCGTGCACTCGAGACTGGAGTGACCAGCGTGTGCTGTGACTGCCGCAAGGGGCGTCTCGCCGTTCTAAGCCGGACGCGCCCACCATGCCGCTCACCACAGCGGTGCCGAGCGTCGTGATCGCCACGAAGAAGATCCCGGCGGCGCGAAGGTGGGCGCGCTTGCGCACCGCGCCCGAGTAGCAACGTCCGAAAACACACTTGGAAAGGAGCCGGTTGACATCGCCATTCGCAGCGGCGTGGGCTTCATGCCCGGCTGCTTGTTTTCCGAGACGCGGCATCAAGGGAGGCTCCCTTCGCCGGTGCGCTCTCGTTCATGCCTTGCTGCTGCAGCAAAGCGTGAGCGCTTGGTGCTTCGCCGCTCGGGCGTCCGCTGGTCTCCCTCCATGGCAGCATTCGGTGGTCGAGTCATGCGCGGATGCGTGAGCGCTTGTCGCCGCCGCTGGAGCCCGCGCTCAAGCACGGGCAAGGGGTCTGCGCCGGCTTCGACGAACAAAGCACCGAACGCACTGCCGTCCCATCGTGCCGGGCTGTGGGTACGGTTCAGATGTCGTGCGTCCACCTCCGCGATGCGTCCGCTTTCGGCGTCCTCGATCCACACCAAGCCCGTCGGCCCGCGCGTGTCGTAACTCCCAGCGCGATCACCGTTTTTTGTCCTCCGCAGGCGTTTTGAACGTGGAGAGGTGACGTCCGCCTTTTGCCAATCTCGACGCGCTCGTCGCATCTGTGTGGCTGAGGATTCAAGACCGATTTGAATCGGAATGAGCGTGTGGCGCCGCTGAATACGCTGAAGCGCAGCGTTCAGGTTTTCCAGCGCGCGCGCTTGTGGTGCGGTTGACGCCGGTGTTTGTTCCGGCGCGCGTTCGACGAGCGCGTGGCTTCCCGAGGCCTCAACCAGGAAATCGCTGATTAAAAACATGACTGAGCGGCGCGTTAGCCGCGTTTCGGCATGGTGAAGTGCGAGGGGAAGGTCGGTGCCTCTCCGTGTCTCATCCAAGGCGGTGATCGCTTCGAGTACGTGGCTAAGTGGCCGCTGACCTTTACGCGGCGCGAGAAACGTGTGTACCCGGTCGGAGAAGGTCAAAATGCCAACGGGGTCGCCGTTTGCGCTCGCGGCCAGAGCCAACAGCTCGGCAACCTCCATTAACGTGGCCCGTCGTGCGGCGGCACCGAGGCCGGCTGTGACGCTCGAGGAGACATCCACTGCCAATAGGACGGGTATCTCACGCTCTTCGATGAAGCGCTTGACGAACGTCTCTCCCAGGCGCGCGCTGACGTTGTAATCGATGAAGCGCACGTCGTCGCCGGGTTCGTAGCGGCGCACGTCGTCGAAAGTCATCCCTTGGCCCCGGAAGAGCGAGTGGTACCCGCCCACCAGGCTTGCGCTCGAGCGCAGTGCCCGGGCGTAACGCAGCCGCCTTGCCCGTCGACGTGTTCCGCGGCGCCGCGCCGTTTCGTTCTCGGCCGCCGCATCGGTCATGGCAGGGCCGTTGCTTCAACGATCGCAGACACGACATCGTCCGCAGAGACGCCGTCGCTCTCTGCCTCATAGCTCAACAGCAAACGGTGCCGGAGGACATCCGGTGCGAGTGACTTGATGTCATCGGGGGTGACATAGTCGCGCCCATCGAGGAACGCCCGCGCTCTGGCGGAGAGGTTTAATCCGAGAGAAGCGCGCGGTGAGGCTCCCACGTCTAGCCACCGGTGCCAAGGTTTAGCGCCGCGCGGGACGCCGTTTGGGGAATGCGTCCCAGGTGCGGCTTGTGCTTGGCCGGGCCGCGTGGCGACAACCAGGTCGACGATATAGCGTTCGATACGTTCGTCCAAATGAATCCCCGTCAAAGCTTGGCGCGCGCCGAGAAGCATGTCGGGAGTCATTGTCGGCAGGGTCGGAGGGGTGCTCACACGGCTGCGGGCGGCCTCGTCGATTTCCCGCGGGACGACAGCTCGCATGACCGCTAGCTCGTCGGCCGCGTTCGGATAGTCCACCCGCACATGAAACAGGAAGCGGTCGACCTGGGCCTCCGGAAGCGCGTAGGTGCCTTCTTGTTCGAGTGGATTCTGTGTTGCGATAACGAGAAAGGGTCGCGGCAGGGCGAAGGTCTCTTCGCCGAGCGTGACTTGTTTTTCTTGCATCGCCTCGAGCAGCGCACTTTGGACTTTGGCCGGTGCGCGATTAACTTCATCTGCTAGGACCAAATGCGCGAATACAGGTCCCTTTTTGACACTAAAGAGCGATGTTTTTGGATTGTAGATTACCGTGCCTAGGATGTCGGCGGGCAGAAGGTCCGGGGTAAACTGAATGCGCTTAAAGCTTGCCTGCACGGACTGGCATAGGGTTTTGACGGCCAGTGTCTTGGCTAAGCCGGGTAACCCTTCGAGCAGAACATGGCCGCCTGTGAGCAGAGCCAAGACCAAACGCTCGACCATTGCGCGCTGACCGATAACTGTGCCTTCTACTCGGTCGATCACCTGGCGGAGCGCTTCACTTGCCGCGGCGGGGTCCGTCCAGGAGGATGCGGCACTTGCCGCATCCGATGGCGCTGAGGCGGCACTCGAGCCCGGCAGCGGCGGTGGAAGCGAAGACGCCTTGGAAATACGCTGCAGATCATCCATGTGGCGTAGGCTAACAAACCTCCTGCCTGAGGCCAGTCGCAACGTGGACATGTCGCCGCAGCGAGGCGAGTGCGCCTTGGTTCCTAAAATGCCTAACGACGCGCTCTATTTTTGTGCAGGCGACCTAAGATCCTAACGCCTTGTGCACATAAGTGAGCATGTGCTTATGTTTACGCGGAATCGTCTTTGCCTGGCCCCGGCCCGCTAGATCCGCGCCTTCATCGGCGCCAAGAGCATATCGTGCGCGCGCCCCTTGCTCACTTCCCGGGCTTGACGGCATGATGACCGCCATGGAATCGAACTCTTCCGAAGCTTTGTTTGAACGGGCGTGTCGTACGTTGCCTGGGGGCGTTAACTCGCCGGTGCGGGCATTCAAATCGGTGCGCAATATTCCGGTGTTCATTCGGGAGGCGCAAGGCGCTTGGCTCACCGGCAGCGACGGGCGGCGCTACATCGACTGCATCGGATCGTGGGGCCCGATGATTCTGGGCCATGCAGTGCCGTCGGTGCTGACGGCGATCGGCGAAGCTGCGGCGAAGGGCACGAGCTTCGGTGCTGCCACCGAGCCCGAAATCGATATGGCTGAGTTCCTCGCGCGAACGGTACCTTCCGTAGAGCTGTCACGGTTGACTTCAAGCGGCACCGAAGCGGTAATGGGCGCGCTACGGGTAGCGCGAGGGTTTACCGGCCGCGATCTCGTAGTTAAATGCATCGGCGCCTACCATGGCGGCGCGGACTATCTCCTGGTTAAAGCGGGGAGTGGGCTTGCAACCCTTGGCGAGCCAGACAGCGCGGGCGTGCCCGCCGCCATCGCCGGTACCACCCGGCTCGTACCCCACAACGATCTTGCGTCAGTTGAAGCGCTTTTCAAGGCGGAGGGCAGCAACATCGCTGCGGTTATCGTGGAGCCAGTTGCGGGCAACATGGGCTGCGTGCCACCCGCACCGCAGTGGCTTGAAGGCCTCCGTGCGTTGACGAGGGCCCATGGTGCGTTGCTCGTCTTCGATGAGGTCATGACAGGCTTCCGCGTGGCTTTTGGCGGGGCGCAGGTGCGCTACGGCGTCACACCAGACCTGACGTGCATGGGCAAGGTGGTCGGCGGAGGTTTGCCCCTGGGCGCTTACGGTGGCCGGCGCGACATCATGAGCTGCGTGGCGCCGCTGGGTCCGGTTTATCAAGCGGGCACGTTGAGTGGTAATCCTGTTGCAGTCGCGGCGGGCATGGCCACGCTGCAAGCCCTTGAAACCGCGGGGAGCTACGAACGTCTCGAGGCCATCGGCGCTGCGGTAGGTTCCGCCCTTGAATCCGGCGCCGCCGCAGCTCGCAAACGCTTCCCCAAAGCGCCACCGGTTCAAGTGCAGCGGGTGGGCTCCATGGTCACTGCTTTCTTTTCCGCAACGCCGGTGACGAACTACGAGGAAGCGTCCGCATGCGACCTGGAAGCCTTCGCCCAATGGCACAGAGCACTGCTCGATCGTGGTGTTTACTGGCCTCCCTCCCAGTTTGAAGCGGCGTTTTTATCGCTTGCCCATGACGAAGCTGTGTTAGCGACACTGCACACCGCGATTGCGGATGCCTTCCTCGAAGTGGGAAAGGTACGAGCTTAGGGTGTGACGCAGCCTGGCGATGCACGCGAGCCCGGTCAAACGCCCCACGAGCGCGCGATGCGAAGAGAAGCGGCTAAGGCTCGATCGGCCCAGTGGCGACTCGCGAGCCGCGTGCTTGCCATGGCTTTCGAACCCGTAATTGCTCCAGTCGGAGGTTATTTCGTGGGTCGAGCGCTTGCCGATCACGCTTCATTTCCGCCAAGCACCCCTTGGATAGGTCTCTGCCTCGGGTTCGGTGCGGTATTCGCGCACTGGTTTGTTTTCTTTGTCGCGCTACGCCGAGATCGGCGCAGCTAGTGCTTTAACTTTTGTTCGCCCTGAAGCTCTGGCATGCCGATGCTTGGCGCGTCGTGGCGGCAGTGTCCATATTCACGAAGCATGCGCGATTTAGACACTATCTCAGAGGCATCAGCGCACTCGTCGGTCGCGTGGTCGGCGCGTTTTAGGGAGCGGAGTTCAAATAAGAAACTCTGGTTTTTAGGGGCAGGTGTCGCGCTTTTAACGCTGGTCGGGGGGCTTACGGGCCACGCTCAGCAGTCGCTCAGCTTTCTCAGCGGAGCTTGTGCGGCACTCGCGTCGTGGTGGGTATTTGTGCAAACCCTGCGTCTAAGCTGGACACGCGGCGCGCCGTGGCTCGCGGCGCTGCTGTCTATGGGGAAGCTCGGTTTGCTTCTCGGGTTGAGCGTCGCGCTTGTCGTGGTATGCCGCGCCCGCCTGGAAGGGCTGGTGGCCGGTATAGGTTTCGTTACGGTGACTGCGCTTGGCGTAATCGGTTTTCGTGGCGTAAACCTCCGTCCCCGCCCGCGGACCTGAGTGCTTAGCGGCAGATGGTTCGAGCTGGTTGCAAGAGGGTTGAGGCGGCTAGCTCCTTGAGGAGCGCTGCCGCCGATTGCGTTGTCAGCTTTGGGACTAGGCACTTTGTGGCGCTCCGCACAGGTGAAACAGGACGATGGAACACCACCTCACATGGTTAGAATGGTTGGCGGAGCACAGCGGTCCTTTAGGCGTCGCGCTGCGTCGCCTTGCTGGCTGGCCGTTTAACGCGGATGGGCTAACCTGGTTGAACGGTGACAAGGCCGAGTTGGTCCACGTATTTTCGGCCGCGATCGTAGTCGTCGGGCTCTTCGCCATGGGTTTGAGCGCGCGTCGCTACTTCGCGCGGCGAAAGACCGATCTCGCGCCTGAAGCAAGCATTTCCGTGGCTTCGTTGGTGGAGATTATCGTTGAGCGGACATTTGGCATGCTCGCCAATATTATGGGCAAGCAAGCCGCTGCTTACTTCCTGCCTCTGATAGGTGCGACATTCTTTTTCATTTTGATTTCTAACCTGCTGGGTCTGATTCCAGGCTTTTTGCCGCCGACCGACAAGCTGAACACGACACTTGCGTGCGCGGTGGTCATCTTCTTCGTAACTCAGTTTTACGGACTGAAGGCGAACGGCAGAGAGCACTTGAAACACTTCTTCGGGCCGATTCGCGGTCTCGCCTATGCGCCCATCATGCTGATGATGTTTGCCATCGAGACCTTCTCGCATATCGTGATTCGCCCGGGCTCGCTCGCGCTGCGTTTGGCCGCAAATATGACTGCTGATCACCTAGTGCTTGGTCTGTTTCACGGTCTGAACGACTTCACCGCTTTTCTGCTCCCCATCCCGATCTACGCGCTGGGTGTCATTGTTTGCGTTGTGCAGGCGCTGGTGTTCTGCCTGCTTTCCGCGGTGTACATCGGAATGGCTATTGAAGTCCACGGTCACGGAGGACCCCACGAGGCGCACTAGTAGGTGGTCGGGGCTAGGAGGGGCATCGGCCGGAGGCTGGTGGTTGCAATCGCCCTTTTTAAACGTGCGCCGACGCCGAAGCAACGGTCCCATCAACGATGATCAAAGGTTGTCAAAATTCTGGGTGAATGGAGTGCGACGCAAATCGCCTCGAGATGGGGGCTAGCCGGTTGGGTGGGCAACCCATTCGAGCTGGGGGGGTGCATTGCACGACTGACGCCTGAGTGCAGATTCTGAAACGGAGAATACGAGAGATGGCAAAGCAAGTTAAAATGATTATTGTGGCCTTGGCGACTTGGTTCACGGCCGGCGTGGCCTTCGCGTCAGACGCGGCGTCCAATGAATATGACGTCCAGGTATTCAAGTACCTAGCCGCCGGTATCGCAATCGGCGTGGCTGCGCTCGGCGGAGCTTTTGGCCAGGGCATTGCAGCGAAGGCCGCTCTCGAGGGCATCGCGCGAAATCCCGGTGCATCTGACAAGCTCTTTACACCGATGCTCCTTGGTCTTGCGCTCATTGAGTCTCTGGTTATCTATGCGCTCATTGTCGCTCTGATTATCCTCTTCGCCTAGATCTGGCATTAGCAATTCGCTAAAAAAAGAGGCAAAACGAGGCTTTGCAGGTTCCAGATCGGTGCACGCGCCCCGCTTGGCTGGCGGTTGTTGCCTGGTAGGTCAGGTGCAAGTGCCAAGGGCGGTCCCTCATCTGGTCTGCTCTGGTCAGCGGGCTGCTGCCGGTCACTGCAGCCGCCCGCCGGCGCGCTCGCACGTGCTTCACGGCGAACGATAGACGGTGCGAGCGCAAGGGGGGTTCTCGACGTGCAGGTTCCGTACTATACTTTCAACTATGAGTGAGGAAAGTGCGGACCGGCGGGGCGGGCACGATGCCGCGGATCATGCGGTGCTCGATGACGGGCTTGCCGGCGCAAACGTCTCTGATAGGCGAGGCCTGCCCGGTTGGATAAAGATCGGTGGGGTCTTTGCGTTGCTGGCTGCAATGGTAGGCTATTTGTTGCTTTCGAGTGATGCCTCGGAGGCGTTCGTTTACTCTAAGCTCGTACCCGAGGTTGTGAATGATCCAGCGGCCTTCGCGGGTCGTGAGCTACGTGTCGAAGGCGATCTCAAGCAAGGATCAATTCTATTTCGGGACGACCCGTGCGAGTGGCGTTTCACGCTCGCGAAGGAAAGCAGCGAGATGGAAGTGCGCTTCCCGGAGTGCGTGGTGCCTGACACGTTCAAGGACGGCATGGGGATATCGGTTACCGTGCAGGGAAAAATCGGCGAAGACGGTGTCTTTTTAGCGAGCCAGGTGGTGCCCCGCTGTCCTTCCAAATACGAAATGGAGCAGCGCGAAGCGGCGGGTGAATCGATGCCTCATGCGGTCGCTCCAACAACGGCGCTCTAGGAAAGTAGTCGAAGGATACTGTTGAGGCTGGCGAGTGCCGCCGCTGAAGGGTCCGCCGACCGATCGTTCCGGACGAGACAAGGGGCGATGGTCTGGGCACAAGCTTGGCGCCCGAGTCGGGGAGGTTGCGCTTGAAAGCCGATGGGCCGCATGCGCGTCAGTCTATTAGCGTATGAAGTGCCGTCCAGGGGGCCGCGGGGCCGCGCCTCGGCCGGGCCGACCGACCCCTAAAGCGTGCAAATCCCGTGGCCTGCCGGTTGAGTGACACAGGTTGCTTGCTCCTCGCAGGAGCCGGATTCCCAGTTGCCGGCAGTGCATATAGCAAAAGCGCCCGGTGCGTTCGGGGAATGGTCCCGGCAGCGAATGGCACCCGGAAAGATGTGCGGGTTGGTATCGTCGCAATCGAGGGCGTTGTAGGCATAGCGCGGGGTACCCGGACACTCAGCTACAGCGCTGCTGCCGGCCGCACCATAGCCGTCTTCGTCGTTATCGATCCAGGCATCAACGCGCAAACCCTCATCGACGCGCCCATCACAGTTGTCATCGACCCCGTTGCAAACCTCTACCTGGTTGGGATGGATATCCGGATTGGTATCATCGCAATCATCCCCGGTGAGAAGTACGCCATTGGGTTGATAGTTGCCGCACGTCATCGCCAGAAAACCGTCACGGTCCCGGTCTTCGTTGCCAAGCGTGCTCGGATCACAGTCTTCATCGATAAAGTCAGGGTCGCAAACCTCCTGGGCTCCCGGGTTGATGCGCGCGTCACTGTCGTCGCAGTCGTTGCCGCCGCACAGAACTGCGTAGTAGCCGTCGCCGTCCGCATCATCGCAAGCGGCAGCATCGCCGCAGGCGCCTGAGGCGCCCGTAAGAATGAACAGGGGAAATAGGCGTTTCCCGAATCGTTGCGGTGCGCGCCGATAAGGCCCGAATCTATCCATCGTCAGAAGACTAACAGGTCTTCTGTGGCGGTGCAGCGGGGCGCAAGTTTCGGGCAGACGTTTCAGGGGGCGCACCTAAAATGCCACCGGCTTTGCGGAAGTAGATCCGCAAAGCTCCCCCCCGGTCACGCACGTGGGCGGCATCCGTCCGAGTTGGCTTCGAGGGGATTGCGGCGCCGTGCTCTGCCGCGCGTGCTAACGTTCCCACACCATGAATTTGCTTCTGGCGCAGCTCAACCCGAGGGTGGGTGACCTTGGTGCAAACTGCGACTCGATTTCCGCGGCAGTCGACCAAGCGTGTCGTGGCCGGGTACGACCCGATCTAGTTGTATGTCCTGAGCTGAGTATCTGCGGGTATCCTCCGCGCGATTTGCTTCTCAATCAAGGCTGGCTTGACGCCTGCGAAGACGCGTTGGAGGCATTGGCCCAATCGCTACGGGGGGGGCCTCCGGTGCTTGTCGGGGCCCCTTCGCGCGTGGAGTGCCGTGGTGATGCGGCGGAGCGTTACCCTCGGTCGCCGCTGGCGTACAACAGCGCAGTTCTTGTCCATAACGGCGCTCTAGGGGCGCGCATTCATAAGTCTCTGCTTCCAGAATACGACGTATTTGACGAAACACGTTACTTTGCGCCGGGGCGCGGCGCGCGCGCGCTCAACATTTCAGGGGCTAGCGTGGGCGTGTTGGTTTGCGAAGACGCCTGGTACGCAACGCTCCCCGCGGCGCTCAAGGACCGATCCCTCGATGGTGACCCCGTATCCCACGCAAGCTGCCATGGCGTATCTTACTGGGTGTGTATGTCTGCGTCGCCCTTCTTTGCGGGCAAGCATCAGCATCGCCGATCGCTCTATCGGAGTTTGGCTCAGCGTACTGGCTGCCCGGTCGCCTGGGTCAATCAGGTGGGTGGAAACGACGGTCTTATATTCGATGGTGGGTCCGGAGCGTGTCGGAAGGACGGCTCTTTTATCGCGCTTGCACCGCGCTTCGAGACAAGTGGCTTAGTCATCGCCTTGCCGTCGCCAACCGCTGCGACGGTTTCAGAAGGCGAAGCGCGTATGCGCGGCACACAACGGACAAGGCTCGAAGCCACCGGCAGGGAACTATCGGAAAGCATGTCCTGTGCCACACTTGTTCCAGTGGCGAATAGCCTAACGCGCGATGAAGAGGTCCGTCCCGAAGTTGCTTGGGGGACCCGCTCTGTTTGGGACCCGCCGCAACCTGGACTGGAGCCGGCGGCGGAACGCGCCACGTGTTCACTGGATGAGGGCGGAGCAGAGAACTCGCTCGAAGGGGAATACATTGCTGCTCTCACCTTAGGTCTCCGCGATTTTTGTCATAAGACGGGCTTCAAGCAAGTTCTGGTCGGCCTATCTGGCGGCATCGACTCTGCGGTTGTTGCAGTACTCGCGGTGCGAGCGCTTGGGCCTGAGCATGTCCGCACATTCATGCTGAAGAGTGCTTTTACTTCGAGCGCGAGCATAGAAGATGCCGCAGGGCTGGCGCAGGCGCTGGGTGTGGCGCACGAAACCCTGTCGATCGAGCGCGCGTGTGATGCGTTTGCGCAAACCCTACAGCCATGGCTGGGCGCCCCTGGTGAAGCAGCGGGCGATGACGTCACTTGGGAAAATATCCAGGCGCGCTGTCGTGGTGTCATCCTGATGGCGTTAGCGAACCGAAATCGTGCCCTGCTACTCACTACGGGAAACAAGAGTGAAATCGCGGTGGGCTATTGCACGCTTTACGGTGATATGTCGGGCGCGCTTGCAGTGATCGCGGACCTTTGGAAAACCGAGGTGTACGCTGTCGCGCGCGCCCTCAACCGCGCTCCAGGATGCCCTATTCCCGAGCGCATCATCACAAGGCCGCCTTCCGCCGAACTGCGACCCGACCAGAAAGATAGTGACTCCTTGCCAGACTATGCCGTTCTGGACCCCGTGTTAAGGAGCATGGTCGAGGGCTACGCTTCCCCGGGCGAAGTGGTCAAGGCCGGCTGCTCACCCGAGCTTGCTTACCGTGCCTACGCCCTGCTGTGTGGGGCGGAGCACAAGCGTCATCAGCTACCGCCGGCACTGGTTCTATCGCAGCGCGCCTTCGACCGAGCCTGGCGCGTGCCTATTGCGGTTGGATCGCCTTTTGAACGGGCGCACTAAGGTGTTGAGCCTTGGTCGGCGACAGGGAGGGGGCATGTCGCCGTCCACGCCGAAGCGACGAGCCGGGCGCATGCGCCGGTGGGCGGGACAGGGGTCGAACCTGCGACATTCGGTGTGTAAGACCGACGCTCTACCGCTGAGCTACCCGCCCGGTATTTGCCGGACTGCCAGGTTAGTCGAGTCTGGCAGGAGATGCCAGTCAGAGCTGCGCAGGGAAGCGGCTGCGTGTGGACCCCCGCCTCACGGCTTGGCTGTGCCGCGCAGCACTGCGCGGTGACCGAAACGCTCGCGCGTTGTGTACAGCGTCAATGCGCCGAGGGCATGCCGCGACCGCTGCCGGGGCTCCGAGCGGGCAGTAGATTGGGATCGACGTCGTTTTCTTTGCCCTCGGCGCCTTCAGTCGTTACTTCGGGATAGGGGGCCGCATGGGCACGTGACCCTTCGGGCCAGACAAGGGCGAGCGCTAGTACCTCATCCATGTGAGACACTGGCTTAACGGTCAGCGCACTTAAGACTTCTTGAGGCACCTCTTCGAGGTCCTTCATGTTGTCTTCTGGCACCAGCACTAGGGTTACGCCATGGCGATGCGCCGCCAACAACTTTTCCTTGAGTCCACCGATAGGCAGGATGCGACCGCGCAGGGTAATCTCACCCGTCATCGCGATTTCGCGTCGTACGGGCGTTCGCGTCAGGGCACTTGCCATGCTCGTCGCCATTGTGATGCCCGCGCTTGGCCCGTCTTTGGGCACAAACTCAGGGAAATGAAGGTGAATATCTACGTTTTGGTGAAACTCCGTGTCGAGTTCGAGCACCTCGCGTCGCGAGCGAATATAACTAAGCGCGGCTTGCGCAGATTCCTGCATGCCCTTTTCGAGTAGTCCCGTAATCTGCAGCTTGCCTTTGCCGCTAGTGACAGTGGCCTCGCAGTCGAGAATCACCCCGCCAAAGGCCGTATAAGCTAGGCCGGTGGTGAGTCCTACCAGCGGCTCAAGCTCGCTCCGCTCCTTGCGGTACTTTTCTGGACCAAGAAGCGCTATCACCCGTTCCGCGTCCACGGCAAAGCCCGCCTCCGGTGCACCCTCAAGCAACATTTCCTTGGCGAGTTTGCGCATCACTGCGCCCACTGTTCGTTCAAGCCGGCGGACCCCACTTTCGCGGGTGTAGTTATGGATGAGGGTGTCGATGGCGCTGTCGTCTACCTCAACGGTGATGGGTTCAAGCCCCGCATCCTTTTGTTGGCGCGGCACGAGGTAGCGTCGCGCGATGGCCCGCTTTTCGAACTCGGTATAGCCACTAAGTTCAATGATCTCCATGCGATCTTGTAGCGGTACCGGAATGCCAGAGAGCGTGTTTGCGGTTGCGATAAACAAGATTTTCGACAGGTCGTAGTCCATGTCGAGGTAATGATCGCCGAAGGCGCGATTCTGTTCCGGATCGAGCACTTCAAGGAGCGCTGACGCTGGATCGCCACGTAGATCTGACGACATCTTATCGATTTCGTCTAAGAGCATGACTGGATTCGATGCCGCAGCACGCTTCAGTGCTTGCAGAATGCGGCCGGGCATGGCGCCAATGTAGGTACGTCGGTGTCCGCGAACCTCTGCTTCGTCACGCACGCCACCGAGGGCGATGCGCGCAAACTTGCGGCCAGTTGCCCGGGCAATGCTTGTTGCCAGCGACGTCTTGCCTACACCGGGAGGGCCGACAAAACACAGTATCTGACCCTTGCTTCCGCCAGTGAGTGACTGGACCGCGAGGTGCTCAAGGATTCGGTCCTTGATCTTCTGCAGCCCGTAATGGTCCTCGTCCAGAATCTCACTTGCGCGCCCGAGGTCCGTCTTGACGTCATCGTAGGCGTTCCAAGGTAACGCCAAGATCCAGTCCACATAGTTGCGTACAACCGTAGCTTCAGCACTCATCGGCTGCATCAGCTTGAGTTTGCGGATCTCGCGGTCTAACCTCGTGCGCGCCTCTTCAGGCATTGACTTAGTCGAAGCCTTTTCTTCAAGCTCGATGAGTTCTGAGCGAAACTCATCTTTCTCCCCGAGCTCACGCTGGATTGCCTGCATCTGCTCATTTAGGTAGTACTCGCGCTGGGTCTTCTCCATCTGCCGCTTTACGCGGTTTTTGAGACGCTTTTCTACCTGTAGGATGTCGATTTCGCCGGCTACCAGCTGGAGCAAGAGCTCCAGGCGGGCGGCTACATCGGTCGACTCCAGGAGCTTCTGACGTTGCTCAAGCTTGAGTGACGTAAGATGTGCCGCGACCGCGTCGGCGAACTTGGAGGCGGGCTTAAGGTTTTGCAGGTTGAGCAGAGTTTCGGGGGCTACACGCTTGTTGAGGCGGCCGTATTGCTCGAATGATTCAAGAATCGTACGGGTGAGCGCTTCCGCTTCCACGCCATCGGCGGGGGTCTCGATCAGCGGATCCGCGCTTCCCGACAGCATCGAGCCATCGTCCTCGATGCGAGAGATGCGCGTACGTGCGCGGCCCTCTACCAGTACTTTAACGGTGCCGTCGGGCAAGCGTAGCAGTTGCATTACGTGCGTAAGGCAGCCCACTTCGAACATATCGTCCGGGCTCGGATCGTTCGCTCTGGCGTCACGCTGGGCGACTACCAGTAGTGTCTTGTCTCCATCCGTCGCTTTTTCCAGGGCCTTGATAGACCGTTCGCGCCCTACGAAGAGGGGGATTACCATAGAGGGGTAGACCACCACATCCCGGAGTGGAAGTAGGGGAATCATCTTGTCAGGGACTGCTTCTGTACGGGCCGGCTCTTGGCGATTAAAAAACATAGGCATAGGTGTTCTCGACTCGACCCTTGGTCGCGCCAAACCCGCGGGCGTGGCGCGGCGCGCTTGGGCGCACCGTCGTCCTGGGGAGGGGCGAGCGCTTCCGGCTTGCCCCGAGTGGTTCCCAGAATAGCATGTCACTCCCAGCGTGTCTCTCGCGCCGACTCGGATGCGGACATGGCGGTTTCACTTAAAGCAACGGCGTTGGCACCAAGTGCTTCAGGGCTGTAGCCACGTCTGCTTGAGCGCAGCGCACTTGTGAATCGAGGCCTGCGTTCCGCTCAGGATGATTTGCCTCGGTGCACGCCAGCCGCACTACAGCGAGCTTCCAGGGTTTCGCGTTGAGGCCGAGTGAGGTTCACGAGCTTGAGGCGCACACGAAAACGTCCATTCGCTTGTCGCTGCGAGCCAAGGCTCTTGCCTTGGAGGATGAGTGTGCCGCATCTGAGCGTTAGCGGCTGACCCGGCGCAAATGCCTGTATCGCGTCAAGTTCGCCGAAAGCACTGCCGTTATCAAGGCGTACTAGTCTGGCGCCCGCTGGTTCATCCAGATTCAAGGCTCCGCGCGTGGGTGAGAATTCAGTTGCTAGCGTATCCATGCGCCGTCTCAACGGTATTTAGCAATCACCGCGCGGGCTTCTTTCAAGTCTTGCGTACGCTTGAGTTCCTCGCGTTTGTCATGCAGAGCTTTGGCCCGAGCTAGGCACACTTCCACCTTTGCCCTGCCACCTTTCAAGTACACCTGCGTTGGAATAAGCGTCAAGCCTTTTTCGCCGACTTTGCCCTCCAGTCGCTCGAGCTCGCGCCGCTTCATCAGTAGCTTGCGGGAGCGGTCCGGGTCGTGAGGAAATGCGGCCGCTTGCGCGTAGGGTGCAATGCGCATGCGGTGGAGTACGAGTTCATGTCGTTCAAAAGCCGCGTAGGCCGCATCCAGCACCACTTGCTTAGCGCGAAGGCTTTTAACCTCACTGCCCACAAGCACGATGCCGGCCTCCATTCGTTCAAGGATTTCGTAGCGCTGCAAGGCG
The DNA here is from genome assembly GCA_007131285.1 of Myxococcales bacterium. GTDB lineage: Bacteria > Myxococcota_A > Polyangia > Polyangiales > SLQV01 > SLQV01. Next base: position 6,751 of record SLQV01000084.1, on the reverse strand, counting down.
CGTTTATGGGTGGCGAGGGTTTGACGGGCTTCGCTCCCTTTCGCTTTAGCTTTGTTCACGTCGCAGGCTTCATCCGGACACAGGATTCATTCGATTAAAGACGTTGAGCAATAGCGCAGCTTTCCACTCGAGAAAAGCCCACGTCACGCAACGCGGAAACGGTAGCAGCGAGGCTTGCGCCAGTAGTGCGGACATCATCGCACACAAGAATGGGGAGGTGCTTGTCGTGCCAGCGCCGTGCTCGCGTGGTGGCCGCAAACCGCCCGGCGGTTGCGTGCAGGCGGGTCTCTCGGTCGAGGCTGCGCTGGGGCGGAGCGGTCCCGCGCAAGGCGACCATGTGTGGCACGAAACGCCAACCACACGTTTTAGCGGTGGTGCGAGCGAAGCAATCGCTCAACGAGCCGCCGCGTTCCCGAATACGGCGCGCTTCGGATGGCACGGTGGTCACAAGTGCCGTGTTCGGGTAGCGGATTCGAATATCGCTAGCAGTCATGCGCGCAAGACGTTTGGCTAGCTCGAACTCACCGCGAAACTTGGCGCGGGCAATTAAATCTCGGACTGGGCCCTCGTAGGCGAAGAGTGCCCCATCGCCTCCTGCCTCAGTCAGCGTGAGGCATAGCGCGCAGAGCGCGCAGTTTTCGAGCGAGGCAGGCCGAGCTGTGCTTGCACAAGCCTGCATCACGTCACCTTCCGTGGACGTGGAGGCGTCTTGCAGCACCGCGCCACAGCCTCCGCATGTCGTCGGTGCGAGATAGCGTAGTAGCTGTCGAACGACCATATCGTGCGTTTCGGCCAAGGGGCCGCGCTAGTTGTCAATCGCTGTAAGCTGCGCTCGTTTGGGCCGGGGGGGGGGCTGAGCCTTGGGTTAATGCAAGGCTCAAAGGCGCGTGGAATGGGCTTAAATCAGGCCGCCAGGTGCCTGGCAAGGAAAGCGAGCGCGAACGGCGGTTGTGCCGCCACTAAGCGCGGCGCATGCATCGCCACGCAGACGTATTCTCGACGTTCCGGCGGGTTCCCAGCCATTGGCATCACCGCATATCAAGAGCTCGTCGTTGAGTGAGACCTCGCCACTGCAGATGCTTACGGGCGCGGTGGGGGCGGTGAGTTCAACCTCGCAAGCGATAATGCCTTCGAGCAGTTGCGTGAAGAGAACGTCGAGTTCAGCGCTAGTTTCCGCAGCAAAAAAACGTTGCTCGGCGTCTGGTTCCGGTAGAGGCAAGCCGAGACCCGCGTAGGCGAGTTCATTGAGATGCTGTGTGCTCCCAGGGCTGCCAACGAAGACCACAAAGGTACGGATGCCGGAGGTGAAAGCCGCCTGAACCGCCGCTAAGGTCTGCGCTTGCGCGGCACTGCTATCCGCTGGATCCAGGTTGGTGCAGCTATCGGGCTCCCCGTCAGTCGCGAGGACTATGCTTTGAGGTCCGCCGTCGAGCGGTCCGCGGTGGAGCATGTGCGCCCGCAGCGCCCGCAGCGCATCGGGCGTCGGTGTATCGTCGATAGGTTCCGCCTCTAGCAGGGTTTCGCGAATGAGCGCGCTGTTCGCGATAGCTGCTGGAACCTGGGTGAGCATCGGGCAGCGACCATCGGGCTTGCCTTGGTCGGGGCCACTATCGATCGAACGCGCCGAATAGAGCGTTAGCCCAAAATGAATGCGGTCGCCGAAACGGGCGACTAGGCCGTCGCTGCCACCGAGCAGTTCTTGAACCGCCTGCCAGCGCGAGACTCCCCCAAAAGGCACGCGCATGCTGCTACTTTGATCGACGAGGAGCTCGACCGTGGGTGTCTGTGCAGCGGGTGCGCGCGTCGGTGTCTCGCACAGAGAGGGGGCGGGAGGGCGCGTGCGGCAGCGGCCATCGGTGCCGCAGATTTCGCCGGTACTGCAAGCAAAGCGCGGCACGTGCTCACTGCACTCGGCGTCGCATAGTCGGTCTTCGGAGCAGAAAAAGCCGATGTCGCACGGCTGGGTCTGGTCACAGCTATCGAAGCACCCTTCGGGGCTGTCTTCTAAGCCGCATACCGAAACCACGCTGGGATTCGTGGACGGGCAGGCCCCTGCGGCGGTTAACGTGCCAGCAAGCATCAAAACCAGACAAGTCGCCTTTCGGGGGGCGCGCGCGCGCTCCCCTCGATGGGCAGCGAATATCGCGTCTGCGGTGCCGGCGCCGAAGTACACGTCTCAAAGCTAGCAAAGCGCGCAATCGACGTCTACGCAGCGATGCGAGAGAGAGGCCAAGCGCTTTGCAGAAGACGTCACACTTTCGCGTGCTGGCGCGCAAGCCATCAGGGCGTGCGTGTCTGATTGAGGTGCCCCGATCAGAGCGGTTTAGTCCACCCCCAAGGCGTTGCTCAAGCGCGCTGCGGTTGATGCACGCGTGCAGGCATTCACCTGGTGCAGCACCTCGCTTGCTCGGATCCGGCCGCGCGCTTGGCAAACCGTATTCCTATGTGACGTGAGAGTCGTATGCCGAGGCTTGTGCCCGCTTGCGCTATCTTGCCAGGCATCGGGCACAACAAGCCGGTGCTTCTCTGGTTAGCGTTACTTGGGGGGTAAAGTAACGCGAATACGCTTGATTCTATTGGAGGCTTTGAGTTCCACAAGTGTACGTTCGGTTGGCCCGTCAAAGCCCACAGCGACGCTATGCCAGCCGGGGGGTAAACGTTGAGCGAGGGGACACTTGCCGCTCGCGTTGCCGTTGATCCACACGGATGCTTCAGGATCGCAATCGATACGAACACGAACGTCGTTCGCTTCCTGACCTGATGCGCTCCGTTTCGCACTTTTGTTTGGCTTCGGTGTCACAGCGTTTGCGCTCCGCTCTGCGGCATCTGCGCGAGGGGTAATATCTTCTGGCTCCATCCGATTGGTTTTGGCGGAGCGCTCGGCGACTGGCTTGGTTGCGGTCGCGGTGATTCTTGCAGGCTTGGGTGATAGATTGTTCGCTAGGGATGCTTGGTTGCCCGCGATCTCAGCGTTCAAGTTCGCGTTGAGCAGGAGGGCGCAACCCTGTCGCAGCGTTCCGCATAAGTGATGTCTGACGTAGGCGGTGTCAGAGCGGCCAGCGAGATCCGGCAAGGTCGGCGCATCCGCTGCGGAATGAAGGGATCTTCGTGCCAAACTCGGGGTTGCGAGCATGGCAAAAAGTAGGGCTGTGCTGGTTAACAAGACGCAAGCCACAAAGATAACTAGAACCGTCACTTTGGGCTTCAATCCGAAAAGGCGGTGGGAATAAATGGGTCTTGGCGCGGTCTCGCCCGCTACCGAGATCTGGCCGGGGTCGGAAGAGACCCTCGGGCCTGAGGCATTGGCCAATGCGCTGTTTGCGCTCGCATTGCTTAACTCGATGTTGAGTTCCAGCTCCTCGGGTACGTGTGCTGGTCCGAAGTGGCGTGAAAGCACCGGAGGTGTCGGCGATGGCGTATATTCCGGTGAAATCGAGAGTTCAGACCTCGTCTGCGTTCGCGTAATATCGTCGCTCAGTGCGGTGTTGTAGGGTCGATAGTAGCCCCCGTGCTTCGGGGGTAACTCTGAGGGGTGCGGCAAGCGCCCCGGAACGGCAACGGCGGCTGGTAGCGCGGCTTCGAGTGACGCAGCGTCATTGGTAGGCTCGGGCGCAGGGGCAGCTAGGCGAGGAGGCGCTTGTTGCGACGAAGTTTCATCGGTAGAAGCATTCGCAGCGATGGTGATGTCGAGTGGCACAAGTTCCGAGTCTGCCGCGGCTGCCTCTGAGGGGGGCTCCTTGGGGCTTGGATTGTCTCTGTGCGGTAGCGGTGCGCCTGCTACGAGAGGGTAGGGGGATGCGCGCACGGATCCGGCTTCTGGTGAGGCCGTGTCGAGCACGCGTGCGACAAGCGTGGCGAGCTCGTCCGCGTGGGCGTTGGGATCTTTAGCAAACCGTAAGAGCCCTTGCAGGTGCGGCTCGTTCCAAGGGTGCGAAGCCAGGCCCCCAGGGTCTAAACTTAGTTCAAGCAACTTAAAGGAGTCGATGAGCTCGTTGCCCCGGTAGGTGATGAGAGTATCGTGCTGAAAAAGAAGCGCACAGAGGGCACTCAAGCGAGTGCCGCAAAGGTGAGAAATGCCTTCGGCTAGCCTGTGTTCGATGTCTGCGCGGGGTTCTTGGGGCGGCGACTGAATGAATCGACCAGACGCCTTTGGCACTCGCTTGGCGCTATCGAAGGCTCCATGGTCGGCGGTCGCGGCGGGAAATACCAGCAGCGTCTGCGTGCCAAGGTCAACGACCTCCCAAACGGGCAGAAAGCTGGCGTGGCTTCGCAGTGTGTGCAGCGTGGCGTAAATCGACGCGAAGCGCGAATCATCAACCGTTAGAATGCGGACGGGCTCGCGCTCGGACCCTACCAGCAGTTCGGCGCTGTAGGCCGAGGCGCTACCGCCAAGACACCAGACCTTCGTGAAACGCGGAGGCCACGCTTTACGGTAACCTGTCATTCCATCCGATGCCGGGGCACGGCCTACCCACGTCGCTTGCGCTCTTTCATTCAAAATGCTGTCCCTTACGCAACGCCGGGCCCACTCGCTTAGAGCAAGGACTAAAACTAGAGGCCGGACGCGACACGCTCGGGCACGTGTCTCGGATGCGCCGCGAATACCTAAATCCTACCAAAGTTCTTGCGCGTTTCCGTGTGGTCTAAGCCCGTGTCTTCGGTAGTCCCCTGTGTTCTCTAATCTCGGTCCCTGCCTGAAACCCGCAAACCGGTCTTCGACGTTTCGGTCTAGTCTCAAGATGGCAAGCAGTCACGCCTGCTGGTTTGGTGCTCGGGCAATGGCCTGCAAGGGTTGTGCCCATAGTCGACTTTTTAGGGCCGCGTGGGGACCGTGCATGGACAAGAGCGAGACGTTTGCGAGAAGAGAACGTCTCGCTGTAAATGCTTAATATCAGCCTTTAGCGTTGTAAGCCCTGCGAGCGTTCCCGAAAAGTCCGCTGCTCCGGCACGACGCCCGCCGGCTACTGGACGGGTGTCGCCTGTGATGCGTCGGGCGTGACGAGGGACAGTCAACGGTTTACGCTTTGGGAATGTCGCGCTTAAAGCGTTTGCGGTCCGTTGAAAGCAACCGGCAACGTCTCGACGGCGGGGCGATGTTTGGTCATGTACCACGAGCGCTTTGGTCCGAGTGGCATCCGCCGGACACGCGCGGCACCATCGCACTTGCTTGTCGTTGCGCGCTTGCAGAGTACGAAGGGGGGCGTCGAGTGCTTTTCGAGACGGGGCCAGGCGCCTGCTTTCCCGAGGTGTTGCGCCAGCGCTACGCTATCGAGGCGGGCGGTCATCGTCTGCTCCGAGAGCTCGCGGGGCTCGGCGTTTCGCCCGCGGATATTGACGATATTGTTCTTTCGCATTTGCACTTCGACCACGCGGGCGGGTTACTCGCGCCGGTTGACCAAGGGGCGCCACTGGCGCTGGCCTTCCCCCGGGCGCGCATTTGGATAAGTCGTCCTGCGTGGGAGCGCGCTCAAGTCCCGCATCGCCGAGACCGTGCATCGTTTCTGCCCGCGTTGCAGGAACTGTTGGAGCGCACGCCGTTGTTGCGCGTTGTTGAGGCGCCCGGTCCTTTGTTCGAGGGCGTGACAGCCGTTTGGAGTGAAGGTCACACGCCAGGACTGATGCTCGCGCGTATCGAGACATCCAGCGCGGATGAAGCACCCGCTTTTCGTTTTGCTTCTGACCTAATTCCCGGCGTGGCCTGGATTCACGCACCGGTCACGATGGGTTACGACCGTTTTCCCGAGCGACTCGTGGAGGAAAAGCAGTGTTTTGTCGCTGATGCCCTGGCATGCGGCGACCAGCTTATCTTGACGCACGATCCGGAAGTGGCCGTCACGGGATTGTTGCGTGGAGACAGTGGGCAGGTGCGGGCGCATCACACCCAAGGCCGGCTAGACTGGCAGGCGAAGGACCACCGGAGCAACTGAGGGTGCGCTCTCGCGTTGCAAGGGAGGCGCGTCGGAGGCGCACTGACCGTCAGCATCGCAGCTTCTGAGTCCGTCCCCGCAGCTCGCATCAGGGGGCAGCGGCGGGCCGGGCACGCAGCGCGCGGTCGCCGTGTCGCAAGCCCAGCTGGAGCGGCACGCGTTTCGCGGCAGAAAGCTACATTGCGCATCGGAGGCACAGATGAGTCGGCAGTCATCGCTGCAGCCCTGCATGCCGGCGCTTCGGTCGCATTCCTCGCCAGCGTCGAGCGCGCCATTGCCACAGGTGCAGCGTGCGTCTGCGGTGCAGCGCAGAACTCGCGCTTGCGGCTGGCGTCCACAGACCTCGCCTGGGCTTAGCCCGAGACAAGCGAGTTCGAAGTCACGATCATAACGCATCTGGCAGAACAAACTCTGGGGAGCGTCCCGTCGCGGCGTGCAATCGCCCGACTGGCACCCTCCGCCGGCTACGCTTGCTACCCAGAGCAAGCCGAAGCGAAACGCAGTCTCGAAAGGCTTGATAACTAAGGAGAACTTGCAGCGTTTCGCGCTTTGCTGAAACGCTTTCGATGCCTGGATCTGTCCGAGGGACGGGTAGGCATGGCGTGCAGAGCGCGAAGCGCGTCCGTGGACGGGACCGCAGCCTGCGTCTGACACCTTCCGAAGCGGCCTCACGGCCAGAGCCTACCCAGAAATCTTAGAGGAGGCAATGTGCTTAAGTGTGCATAGTTGGGCTGTGCTTGCTGCCGCGATGCCGTTCGTTGCCCTGCGGGCGCGTCCTTGAGGTGTGCATATATGCAAATATTCATAATATATATATAATAAAT
>SLQV01000068.1 GCA_007131285.1 Myxococcales bacterium | reverse complement strand
TTGAGCACGCTGAGTACACGGCCTTTGGCTGGCCAAGCGCGATGCGCTTTGGCAATGGCGTCACCAGCACGCAGACCTTTGACATGCGGCGGCGTCTTGCGCAGCGCCGTGCTGAGAATACCGCGGGCGAGGCCTTGCTCGATTTGGCGCTAACGTACGACCCGACCTCGCGGGTAATCGAAGAGGTGGACGGTCGTCGTGATCTCTCGCCGGGGCTAAGCCTGAGTGCGCGCTACACGTACGACGACCGCTACCGCTTGACAGGTGAGCTGCGCGAAGACGGCGAGACCCACTACAGTTACGACACCTTCGCCAACCTCACCGCCGTGGACAACACAGTGCCCGGCGGCCACCCGAGCATGACGCTGCGCTACGGCGTGCCCGATGAGCATGGCGCGCTTGGCCCGGACCGCTTGGCAGAAGTGATGCTAGGCGACGGCAACACGGAAGCGTTCAGCTATGACGGCGCCGGCAGGCTGGTGGCAGACGGCACCCGCGAGCTGAGCTGGGACGGCAAAGGCCGCCTGAGCCAGGTAGTGCGCCGCGCTGAGGGCGACGTCATCATCGAGCGCTACACCTACGACTTCGCTGACCGGCGCATCGAGAAGCGCACCTGGCGCGGTGCCGCCGCGTGGGTCGACCAGCCAGAGGACGCAATGCCGTCGCCGAGCAGCCTGGTACGCTACCCCTTCGACGACGCGGAAGTGCGCGGCAACGCACTGGTGCGCTACCTACGCGTAGACGAACACCGCCAAATTCGCCTCGACGCCATCGTTGACAGCGCTAGCGCTGAAGCGGCCGTGCCGCCCGCGCTGCGCTCGGGTGCGCGTGATGGGCGTGGTGGGCCTGGTGCTGGGCTAGGCTGGGGCGCGCTCGCACTGGCGTGCCTGCTGGCGCTGCTATGCATCGGCCGCCGCACCCCAACGCCCCGCGGCCTCTCAACAGGTAGCCGTGGCGCGCGACGGCGACCAGCACTAGCGCTGGCCCTACTAGCGCCACTCCTGTCATGTGGAGGCGACAGCGCCTCGAGCAACATCCGCGACACCGCAACGGAGCTGACGGCGTGGCCAGAGAGCGCGCAGCTCTACCTACACGACCTGCATCAAAGCCCGGTCGTACGCGCCGGAAAAACAGGCAGCGCCGAAGTCCTGCTAGCCCACACCGCCTACGGCGCCGTACGCGCTCGCTCCGGGCCCATCAGCGACCCCCACAGCTTCGCCGGCAACGAAGCCGACACCGGCTCTGCCCTAAGCGACTTCCAAGCCCGCCCCTACCGCGCCCACCTCGCCGCCTTCCCCGCCGTCGACCCGATTGCTTTGTTTGCGCCAGGTAACCTGCTAGCAGAGCCAACGCGGCTCAGCCCCTACACCTACGCCCTTGGTGACCCGGTCGGTTACAGCGACCCACTCGGTCTGCAGCCGCCTTCGGCCCGGCTGGGGTCGGCGCCGCCCGTTACGGAGAGCTTCGGCAAAGCCGCCCTCGACGTCGGCAAAGACATCGCCAGCGCCGTCATTGAAGACACAGTCGTCACCACCAACGCCTTGGGTCCCGCAGGCGCAGGCGTCGGCGCCATCAAGGGTCTCGCCCGCGCAACTGCGCTTGCAGGTCGCAGTGCCCCCCGCCTAAGCGCCGCCCTGTCCCGCTCGCTCGACGCCGCGAAAGGCAGCGCCGCCTCTGCGGGCAAATGGGCCGCAAGCAAATGGCAATCCCTCTCCCGCTCCACCTCCGCCGCACGGGGAGTACCGACGCCCCACGGCATAGCGAATCAGGCCAATACGCCAGCCGCCCGCGCTGCGCTTGGGGAAGTCCAATCCGGCGCAACAGTCTATCGTCAGGGATCGTTTGGGGTTCAGAATACAGCGGACGCGCAGTTCTGGTCTCTCCAGAATCCGGCTGCAACGAGAGGCTTCGCAAACCAGATGGGAATGCCAGGTGGTGCGGCAAAGCCAGATTGGATCATGGGCGGAACTGTTTCGCCGGGTTCGCCCGTTATCACGCGCCCAGCACCGGGAATCGGTGCGAATGCGGGAGGCAGCATGGAAGCTGTCGTTCCCTCGGGTGGTGTGAGAAACCTCTGGTTCCACATGCCCGATTGAGGACCGCTGCCATGAACCCGCACGCACTTAAGGATAACTCGGAGCTTCTGGAATATTTGGCGCACTCAGCTCAAGTCCTCCGTTCCAAAAATCTCGTGGAACTGGCCGAAGAGTTAGAGAGGGCAATACTTTTCGCGAACGGATCTCCGTCCGAATTTTTGCATGAAGCACAAACTGCCCTTCAAAGCGTAGTTAGCGCGAAGCCCGCAGGCATCGAACTTGGCGAGATTTATGAGGTCATAAGTCAGATAAAAGAAGCATTCCGCAAAGTGGGTGGAGCATAACTCCAACGCCTAAGGCGCGCTCCCAGCAGCGGTGTTAAGGCGCAAGGGAAAAAGTCGCCTCGCGGCCACAATCATGCGGAGCCGGGCGTCGCGGCGAGGAGCCTGTAGGGCACCTTATCGCGGACCATGGCGTTGAGGGTGATGAGTAGTTTCCGCATGCAGGCGATGA
>SLQV01000116.1 GCA_007131285.1 Myxococcales bacterium | reverse complement strand
GTTCACGTCCGCGTCATCGGGCGACGGGCCCTAATCAGGAATAAACGAGCAGCGGGGCGCCCGAAAGACCTTGCAGACATCGCTGGACTCGCTGGCGGCGTCGAGCGCGCTTAGGTCTTGGCCGAGCGTTGCTGCCACCCTGGAGAGCGCCCGCGAACCACGATGGGCGAATCTGAAGTTCCCGGGGGCCTAGCGGGAAAAGCTAAGTGATAGCAGGAGAGAGGCGGGCTTTTGGCCGGGAGTACATTGGCATGTAGATGATGCGACCGCATGTTTCTATGTGCCCTATATGTTTGGCATGTACGCAGCCGTGGTCCCCAACCGCAACTCACCGCCAGCGATATTGTTGTGCGAGGGCTACCGGGAAAACGGCAAGGTCATCAGAACCTCCCGGGGAGCGTTCCAGGCACCAAACCGGAGGTCGTAGACGCTATGTTCGACGCGACGCGCCGTTGCTACGGCCCCGCGAAAGACTGGCGGACGCGGCGCGCAAACATGGAGGCTGTGTTAGCCGATATGCCCGAGACCTCCGGCCCCAGGCGCGTCTGCTATCCCAGTTCGCTCGACCCACACAACCTTGAAGGTTTCTTCCTTCACTTCGGTGACGCGCTCTCGAAGTCCGGCCGCCTGGAAGACGCCCGCCAAGCCTGGCACCTCGCTTTCGCAGCGCCCGCCTACGCAACGTGGCCCTACCGCGACTTCCTAGAAGCCCGCATCGCTAACCCCGAAGCCCGCTCCCGAATCGCAAGCAGCGGCCAGCGCAGAGAGGGCATGATGATCACCTCACCCCTTGCCTGCAGCGGATGTCACCAACGTTAATTCCACGACCTCCAGTCGTCGGCGGGACAAGCCCACCCCTTTTTGCAGAATGAGATGAGCTGCCGCTCATGGTCAGCGGATCACGAGCGTTGTATGTCAGTCGAAAAGACGTGAGACGAGTTCGGCGTCTTTGAAGTCCCTGTTGCCGTCGCCAAAGCGTACGACCACTCTGTTTTGGGCGGCGGAGATGTAGAGGCGTTGGTCTTTGAAGCCGGCCGCGGAGGCAAGGTCGCCGGGGCCAGAACCAAAGATGGGCCCGTCCATCTCTAGGGTACCGGTGCCGGCGCGGTCGGCGGCCTCGTTTAGGGGCGCATTGAGCCAGAAGGTTAGGCCGTAGGCTGGGTTTGCGTTTGAGCCGGTGAAGCAGCGGTCACGCACCCCTGCGGGCAGCAGGCGCTCGCCCTGAAATACGCCATCATCTCGCATCAGGATACCGAATTTCGCCCACTCGAGTACGGTGGTAAAGGCGCCGTAGGCGAGGGCGGTCTGTCCGCTGGGGTCGTGAAGCCAACCCGCAGTCCGCAAGCCGAGCGGGCCGAGTAGGAAGGTCTCCATGGTCGCCAATGCAGGCTGGCCCAGCTTCTTTTCCAGCAGACCCGAGAGCACCCACTGGTGCACGCTGCCGTAGGCGAAGTGTGTGCCTGGCTCGTGGTCGCGTGGGCGAGAAACGGCCACCGCGACTTTATCGACGATACGCTGGCGTTTGAGGACGCCGTCCAAGGAGAGGCGGACGTTGTCGTCCCGCAGCCCGCTTGTGAAGTCGAGCAAATGGCGAATCAAGATGCGGGGCGCGTCTTCAAGCTCGGGTATAGAGTCGGCCACGGACTCATCGAGCGTGAGGAATCCCTCCTGCTCAAGTGCCAGTACCAGCGGGCAGGAAAAGCTTTTGGTACCGCTGAAGAGATGAACCGGCGTCGCCGGGTCATACCCAGATGCGTAGCGTTCAAAGACAATACGTTCACCCTCAAGTACCACTAGCGCCAGCCCTCCGCGGGCTTCAGACCACTCCGCGGCATCTTCGAAGCGCGCCGAGGCAGCCGAGCTCGGCTCTCGTTCGAAGGTCCCGTCATCAGCGATGGGGTCCGAAAAACTAACCTGGGAAAAACAGCCGTAAAGCATCAGGGCGACTGCAAGTACACAGCCGTCCGCGGCTTGCCGGAGCCTTGCGCTTTGAGGCAGTTCGAGGCTGCTCGGTGGAGGACGTATCGCTCGCGGGCCTTCTTGGTTTGGTCTCGTTCCCATACAGGCTGCCAGCTCGACGGAAATTCCGACGTGGCCAGGGCAGCCCCTCCAAGGGTCCTGCTGACCTCAAGGCCCTTCCGCCACGCGCCGTCCGCACACTGGGTCGTGAAACCTCGGACGTCCAGGAAATCATCTATAGACGACCACGCAAAGTGGGCCGCCAGAGACGACTTTGCCTTCGCTTGCGGGAGTCATTGAGGCCCGACGGGACAGATTGCCTTAGCTTTGGCCGCCCGGCTCCCGACTGGGCGGTGAAACGCTCCCGGTGAAACGCTCTGAAACGCTCCTGAAACGCTCCCATTGAAACGCTCCCAGGGAGGTATTGCGGGACGCAACTGATACAGTGCGAGGCCGATGTGGGCGTCATGACCGCTCCGAGGCGCATCATTCCCGGCAGCTCCTACGTGGTGTCTCGCCGCTGCACCCAGAGGCGCTTTTACTTCACACCGAGCCCCGCGCTGGTACGGGACTTCAAGTACGTCATCGCCTGCG
>SLQV01000102.1 GCA_007131285.1 Myxococcales bacterium | reverse complement strand
CGGGGGGACCCACAATTGGGTACGGAGCTGCGCGCAGTGCCCAATTGTGGGGGGCTCCGGAGGGTGCGCCTGCGCGCCCGTGCCCCCGCGGGCCCCGCAGCCACGCGCGCGCCGGGACCCCAGCCCACCGGCACCCGCCCACCGTGCGCCCGCTCCCGGCCGCCGCCGGGCTCAATCTATTCCTTCACCGTATTAATCTAACGTTGTTTCACGAGAGGCTAGGATAGGCTCGGGGCGCAGCGCCACAACCGTACCGTTTGCGCGTACTTCGACTGGATAAAGACCGAAGGGAGTTATGGTACCTAGCGCGCGAGAACCCAGCAGCAGCAGCAGCGCCCGCTGCGGCAAAGCCGGAAGTGTCCCCGACCCGACGCTCTCGAGGGATTCGCTAGACAATATCCGATAGGGCTGCGGGAAAGCGCTTTCAGTTGGCAAGCCATCTTCAGGTTGCGAACCTTCGGCGAAAGCGATGCGCGCAAAATAAGGACCAAGACTCCCGTCCCCCAACATCACGTCGACGGTGTCGAGCAAAAAGGCATCAGTTTCTGCTGGCTTGCTGGCATGAAGCACGCGACTGCGTGAAAGATCCCGGGCTGCCAGCGAGAGTCCCTCGTTGAAGACTAACAGCTCTGGAGCCGCGTACGCATTCACCTCCGCGCTGCCACTGACGACGGCGACCAAGCGCTCTCCCGGATGCGCCCCAGGTGTCCGGGTGTCGATGAAAACGCGCTCCGCACTGCGTATTAGAAGTTCCGTACTGCCCGCATCGAGGTGCCACGGACCTGCCACCTCACCGAACTCAAGGTCTTTGAGTGCGTGCTGCGCGGCGCGCACCTCAAGCGCCGGACCTTCGACGAGCCCGTGAACCACGTAGAGCAGTGGGTCTTGCAAAACGGTCAGGGCAAGTGCTTCACTCGCTTCGGGTGCCAGCACTCCCGGCTCATGTCCTGCGCTACCCGTGGGCGTTGGCTGAGGCGGACCTAGCAAAATGCCGAAGAGGCCCGCGTCATCAGGGCCCGTGCGCCCCGGCGCTCGCTCAGGGTCGCCAAGTACCACGAAAACGTAGCGCTCCGGCCGCGCTGCGAGCGTCAGCGAAAAGCGAAAGTCTTCACCCAGCACAAGTGCAGGTTGACTCGAGACGACGTGCCAGCCCGCTTCAACCTCACGCTCCGAAGATGCCTCCTCGAGGCCTCCAGTAGCCGTGCTATCCAGCGCTGGCGAGGCTGTGCCGGCATCGCGGAGGCGAGCGCGAAGCGCTGCCGCAGGTGCGCTTGCGCGTACCAGTTGCAGCTCAGCGTCTGCACCTTCAGCCGCGTCAAGGGCAATCTGCCGCACGGCGCTCGGACCCGGGGTGTCACCAACCACCACGAGCATCTCTCCCGTCGCAGGCAGGGTCCCTTCAGCCAGAAAAGCGCCCACGCCATCGCGCACCGTAAACGGGAGAGCTCCCACGGTGCAGACCCGTTCGGAACTCGTCCCGTAAGCTGCGGCTAGACCCTCTCCATCATGCTCGAGACGCACTTCTGCGGCACCACTGCGGGCGTTAACCAGACGCAAACATACCGCAGCGTCCTCTGTGTCGTCTTCTGATACAGGAACCGGCCGCAATACAAATCGACCGCGTTCATTGGGACAACCGGAGAGCGAGAGCGCGAACATCCCAATCGCAGCAAGGGTCAAAGCCGCACGGAAAAAATCACGCACCATGCTAACGTAGCGTCTCAAGCCGCCGAGACCAACCCGGGTCCTAAAAAACAGCACAGCGGAGACCCCACGCAGGCTACCAGGAGACCGCGACAACCGTGACATCATCTCCCTGAGAGCGCGGCCCGCAAAAACGGCGAAAGTCATCGATTACCGAAGCAATCGCGCTGCTTGACTCCGCCGCGCTTGCCGCCCGCGCAAGTGCGAGGTCGAGACTGCCGGTTTCAAATAGATGCCCCGAGAGATTGCGTTGCTCGCCGAGGCCATCGGTGGCGGCAAAGAGGCGACCTTTAGCCGGCAGCATCTGAGTGCCCGTCGCGTACACGAGCCCCGGGGCGATCCCTAGCGGCGCCCCTTGAGCGGTTGGCGGTACATGAACGCGGGCTTGATCTGGGCCGCTAGCAAGCCAACGCAACGCGAGATCTCCGCCCGCCTGAGCGTAGCTAAGCTGCAAGCCCTCCTCGGTGAGCGACAAATCAATGCACGCAGCCTCGAGCTGAATGTCGAGACCACCGCTTGCCGTGAGCTCGGTATTCAACCAGCTCAGCACCTCACCGGGCGTCAGCCGGTCACGCTTGACGCGGTCAAACAGTGTCTGCACGAAACCGACGCGCAGCGCGGCTTGAATACCATGATCGGTGATATCTCCGATGAAGCAGCGCAGCTCGCGCGACGACAACGCATAAAGCGCGCAGATATCACCACCAACCGCCATGGCAGGTTCACTCAGTACGGCGACATCAAACGCCGAATTCGGTTCCGCCGCCCAGGACTGCGCGCGCCGCTGAAAGCGCCGCGCGAGACTTAAATCGCTATCGATCTCGGATTGCCGCGCGCTGAGCGTCTGGTGCGCGAGCGCGAGAGCACGGCGCTGCCTGGCATTGCGGATAAGCATGTCCGCGCGAATGGCGAGCTCCTGCGGATGGAAGGGCTTTTTGAGGTAGTCATTGGCCCCGGCCGCAAGACCTTCCTGCAAGTCCTTCTGGCTCTCTCGAGCGCTCACCAGCATAATCGGAACCGAGGCGATGGGCTCAGGCTCAAGACGCAAGCGCTCACAAAGCTTCAACCCCCCCATCGTAGGCATGATGACATCCGAGACGACAAGATCCGGTGGCTTTTCGCGCGCTAGCGCCAGAGCCTGCTCACCATGTGCAGCGGAACGCACGCAAAAGTGCTCTCCAAGCAACGCGGTGTAGTACTGCCGCATGGCCGGGTGGTCCTCCACAACGATGACCTCTGCATCGGCCAACAATGCTTTCTCATCAGAAAGCACCGCCGCGTGTGCACGTAGGTAATCCGAGGTTGCAAACGTTCGCGCACCGAGTGCGCTGCCGAGAAAGGCGCTCGGACTCGAGCGGTCGACATCAATAGACGGTGGCACAGCAACGCGCTCGCCGCCCCGAAACGTCTCCAACCGGCGCGATACAGTGCTCGACGTCCCGCTTTTTGTCCGCTGGACACGTGGTGGCAACGCCTGCGAAGATCCGTCCCCGGATGCGTCCGGGGACGCGTCCACGGCGGAAGCAATAGCGCCACATGCGTAGGCGTAGTGGCGGCGTGCATGGAGGTCGAGCTTGCGCGACATGTCTGGGTCGTTAACCTGCCGTGCGGCGAGGTGCTCTGAACCTGCGTGCAGCCGCACCTCGAAGCAGGCAGCCTCGTCAGGTGCAGATACCACCTCGACGGTACCCTGATGCTCCTCGACGAATCGTTTAACCAAGAACAGGCCCAGCCCCGTACCGCTTGCACCGCGCTCCGTGCTGCGCCTAAACGGCTTAAATAGGCCGGGGCGTTCCGCCGCAGGAATGCCCGGCCCCGAATCTCTGACACGGAGCACGCTATGCCGCTTTTCCGTGTGCAACGAAACCGCAACGCGCCCCCCCACCGGAGAGAACTTGAGAGCATTGCTTAGAAGATTTGCACAAATCTTTTCGAACTTGATGGGATGGACATAGCCCCAGACGGGCTCCTCGGGCAGCTCGAGTTCGATGGCAAGCTGATGCCGCGCAGCAAAGGGTCTGAACAGATCCACCACCGCACGGAGCCTGCGCCGCAAATCGCTTGGCTCCACGACCAAACTGTCCGGGGAAGCCTGTGGACTCGCGGCATCGAGCAGCGTCTCGGTTACGGCCCGCAGATGCAGGTGAATAGCCTCAAGTTGCAGAAGCTGAGCCCGCACATCATCCGAGAGAGCGACCCCGGCATCCGCTGCGACCAAACGCTCGAGGGAAGCAAGCGCGAGTGTTATCGGAGTTTTGAGATCATGCACAGCGCCGATCGCCGCGCAAAGCGCACCCACATCAACCTCGGTAGCAGCCTTCTTTTCGCTACCCGGTGGGTGCGCAGTCGCCGCCGTGTTTGCCGCTGGCGAGCCTAGAGCCGTTGCCTCGCTGGATTCGCTCACGGTAGCCCTTCTATTCAAGCAGCGAGAGCGTGGCGCGTATAATAAGCACGTCATCCGTCTCTCGCTTGACCTGAAGATCCGCCTCGCCTTCGAACGCGATCCGCAGCAATCCGAGGCGCGACTCTTCGAGCCCCTCCTCCCCGAATGCTTCTTCGATGCGATTCTTAAAAGCTACCGCCGGCGGGAGGATTGAGAGCTGTTCGGCAACCCCGAGAGCGCGCTCTAGGTGTGGTCCATCCGTCGCCGCCACATTGCGCGTGATAAGCGAAAGCTGCTGTGAACCGCCGTCAAGACGCACCATCAATGCAGGCTTCAGTTCATGTGACCAGTCGCTATACTTGACTAGATTCTCTGCAAGTTCCTCGACGATCATCTCAACGCGCTCAAGGAGCGCTTCATCTTGAACTGCCAAGTGCAAACTGTGCCAACACGCGCGGCGCAGGTGACGTGCCTGAATCCAACCCGGTTTCAGCCCGGAGAAAGACAGTTCGATACGCGGGGGCTGAAGCGACATCGCTCAAGATTCCTTAAAGTAAACATAAGAATCTGATCCGAAAGATGAACTCATGCTTTTGAGTGTTTGAAACAGCTTCCGCTGAAAGCCAATATTTGGGTTATAGCGCACAACAAAGTACTTAAACTTAATACGCAGGTCGTAGAATACTTTCGCGATAAACATCATCAGACGGGAATTGACAAATGTCAGTGCACGGAAATCCAACTCGATGCGCGGAGGGTCGTCCAAATGCGCGAAGGTTGACGCAACGAAATGCGCTTGAAGATCTTGGGGAATAATCGGCGCATCGAACGCACCTCGCCAGACGACTACAAGGCTATCCTCTTCGGTGCAGTAGCGACGGTCGACACTGAAGCCCTGACCGGAAAAAAGTGGCTCCCAGTCCCCCCTATGTATCTCACCGTCCACATATAGAGCTTCGGCGATCCCTAGCGACGTTGTCAATCGCTTCCGCGTACACGCTGAACGCGTACTCCCGTCGTCAGCACTAGCCAACCCATCGTTAATAGCAATCCTCCAACGGGCGTGATGGCGCCCAGCCAACGCCAGCCCGTGAGCGCCATCACGTAGAGCGTGCCCGAGAAGATCACTATGCCGAGGCACCACGCGGCAAGCGCTACGTATGCCCAAGTCTTCCGGAGCCTGCCCACCCCCAAATCTAAAGTGCCTCGACGCCTCGGTTGATCGTCGCCGGTGGCGCCAAGTCTGTTACTCGTGGGCGACATGGGCCGCAGTAGTGCTGCCAGCCAGAGACTGACCGCGAGAACGGCAACGCTATGCACCAAATGGTAGTGCGCACCGGTTTGCCACCAGCCTAGACGCGTGGCGCCATCGGCGGCAGCGGCGAGATGCGTCTTGAGTCCATGCGCGCCAAAGGCACCTAGAAGCACCGCCGCGGCGCCACTACCCGCCCCTAAGCGTATCCACATCAGCATCGCCATCATGTAGCTCTTATCCCTGCCACCCCCAAGTGCGCCTTGTGCGAACGCCGGTGTCATGTTGCCGGCGCAGCCGCGCCGCATCGGATCGTCTGCCGTGCCCGAGTCGCGTTTCAGCAAACGCGCGCCAGCGAGAAAGTGCGCGCGGCATGCACCCGGACACGCGGCATTCTTCGAGGGAGAGCATAGCCGTCGCCGCTAAAGGCACCTAGGGTAGCGCGAAGCGCTATGCGACGCGGCCCAGCACACATCCTTCACTCCGGGAAGAGACCCGAGCGCCCTATCCACGCAGCGCGGGGACCGGTGCCGCGTGAACCCCATACGCTTCTTATGAAAGCCTTACGTGTCAAGCGCGCGCCGCGACTGAGACTCGGTGGCTTCGGCAAGCCCTGTCGGGTGGCGGCACTTTGCTATCTCGTCGCGACTGTGAGCGACAGTGCCACCGCAAACGCCCAAGCGCGCTCCGAATTTTTCCATAGTAATCAAACAGCGCTAAGTGGCGACAGCGAACGTGTGACCGTAACCGACGCCGGCGCGGTTTGGTACAATCCCGCGGGCCTCGGCGGCAACAAACGCTCGCGTCTCGACATCACGGGCACCGCGCTTTCCTACCGCAAACGAACCCTTAAAGATGGCCTGACCGTTGCCCTCCCGGATGGCCAAACGCTAGACCAAGACCTCGACGCGAGCTTTCTCGGTCTTGTCGCGCCTACCGTTGTCCTCGCACGCGCCGTTACGCCCAAGTTAACGGTGGCCGCCGGCATTTTCGTAACCGCCGACGACCGCGTACGATTGCGGGGCCAAATTGAACCGGATGCGGCCACCACCTTTGACTACACCTTCGATACCAACCAGCTTCGCTACCATGCGGGACTAAGTTTTGGCCTTGAGATTTCACCACGCTGGCGTGTCGGTGCCACCATTTTCGGCGTGTACGAGGAACAGAGCAACATCAGCACGACGGCGGCGCGCCTCGGCGAACAAGGCAGCGCTATCTCGGGCTTGGTGAGCCAGAGTGTGCGGATCGACTCACAGCAGGTCGGCCTCGAAGTGGGTGTGGGCGGGCAATACGTCGCCAATGACCGTTGGCTGTTGGGTGCGACACTGCGCACGCCGCGACTGAACGTCGCCGAGACCCTCGAAGCCGCTGCCATCAGCGCCCGTGGCGGGGAAGCAGCCGCGAATGGCCAACTGAGCTACGACGGAGAAGCACTCAACCGCGAACGCATTAGCCTGGGATTTGTACGGCCGGCTAGCTTGGAGTTTGGGCTCACGCACCGTTTTCCCCACGGCACACTTTCAACATCCATTGATGTGAGTCACGCGTTTCGAAACGATGCCTCGGGCATTGAGCGCCGCTGGATTGCGAATGTGGGCGCTGGCGGCACCTACGCGCTCAACGATCGCCTCACGCTGGGTGGCGGCATTCGCACCCACTTCAGCGACCGTCCCCGACCTACCGATAACCTCCAAGAACAGGTCAACTACGTCAACTTCAGCGCCGGTATCAGCTACGCCACTGCGTTCTTCTTCGATTCCATGAGTACCGACACCGTAGGGTCTGAATCCGAAGCAGCGCCCCCCCCGTCACGCCAACCCCCAGAGAAGCGACCGTCGCTAATTTTTAAAAGCATTGTCGCCCTTAAATACGCCGTCGGCTTTGGCCAGCTCGCAACACTCGTTACCAATTTCGACGAATCTCGAGACGTCGCGCCCTTCGCTCAGCGCGACCTACTCTTTCACGACGTCGTTCTCCACGTGGGATCCGGATTCACATTCTAACGCTGATCCAGCGCGGAATTAAAAGATTTGGCCTCCCACCGCGGGGTCGTATACACCAAGGTTCCTGAGCGCGTGCCCCCGCAAAACGAATAAAAAAAAGTGGGGGCGGTCGACAACCACCCCCACTACTTGCTCCTGCTAGATACCAAGCTACTCCCCGCGAGCAGGGAGCGCGCGTCGAAAACCGGCTCTTGTCTCGCCCGTCGCTACGCCGTTAATTACGGCTTATAAGCGCTGGTTCCGCCGGGACGCAACATGCGAAGCAAGCCCGTCCGCCATTGTCATTCGAACATTGGCAACACGGGCTGCTGAACTGGCGCGGCCATTGCGGCCGCGCTCTTTGCTTCCACTACCGTGCGCTGAGAGGACGGGGATTGAACGGCCGGAGAAGCTCCACAGAAGAGGGGTCCTCTGCGACTAAGTCAAACGGGAGCAATACCGTGTCAATGATATGCACAACTCCATTGCTCGCCTCAACGTCTGCGGCGAGAACCGTGGCCTCAATCGGGTCGCCCTCATTCGTACCCACTGCGATGAAGGAAACGGTGATGGTCTCATCGACGTCGCTGGTCGTTACCTTCGCGGTAAGTGTCACCGGCTCCTCGACCTCGTCGAGCAACAACGTTGCGATCGTGTCTTCGTCCTCGATATCGCCAGCAAGCACGGACTCACCGATGACGTGATACATCACCGCGCTCCGCAACTGCTCGAGCGTTTCTTCGTCCTCGTCCTCGTCCTCGTCCAACCCATCGATGTAATCAATGGCCGACGTCTCTCCGAGATCGACACCTAGTTCTTCGAAAAGCGCGTCGAATGCATCGTTATTCGGAGCTAGTACTGTGAAGGGACCTTCTCCCTTGAGGGTGTCAACAAGGTCGAGCTTGCTGACGAGGGCCACCAGCGTCTCGAGACCTGCAGTCTCACTGGCGATGTCGACAATATCCTTTTCCTCTGGCTCAGGGTCAGTCGGATCTGTCGGATCTGTCGGGTCCACCGGAGCTGCCGGATCACTTGGCGCCGCGGGGTCCGTTGGGGGACTCACCTCAAGTTCGTCGTCCGAGCAAGCACCGCCGAGGACAAGGGCGCCGGCACAGAGGCTGCTCATAAGCAGTCGCGTAAGCCAAGCATTTGGAATCACAGTCTCTATCTCTAGTCTCATTCTCTGTCTCCTCATAAACGTGGCGGCCTGGACAAACGCCCCTTGCCGCCACCGTTAATCACACTGCACTTAGTTTGCGAGCCCTGGAACCACTCACCCAAGGCGCCGCCATCCCGGACATCCGCCACGCACTTGCTGAAAGCTCGCCGCGGACTTCCCTACCGCGATTGGCCAGTCCACACGCGCGCCAACGCAACCGGTCTATTCAAGATAGTGAAACTGTTTCACGAAAACAATACGGTTCGTAATATTTCTTCAAAGCCGCCCGCGCGGGCGTGCAGCGCGTTCCGCTCACCGAAACGCCGTCGGCCGTTGCCCAGCTGTGCTTCCCGGCACTAGCGCGCCGCCTTTGTGTGGCGCAGGATGGCTGCAAGGTCACGTCTGAGCCGCTCTTTCTGACGGGCATAAAAGCCCGCGCCGATTTCATCACTGGCGTGCAACATCTCTAGATGCTGGACTTCAGCGAGCAGGGCCGCTTGGCGCTCCGCGCGCGCTTGCTTAAGCATCGCCGCGTAATCCTGGCGCCTGAAAGCAAAAGCAACGCCCGCAAGCGCAATGAGCCCCGCTAGTAACGCTGCAATGTAGCGCCAGGGCGCAGGGCGAGGAAGACCGGAGAACTCAAGCACCAAGCTAGCAACCGGCGGATCCTCTGGCAGCCGCTGAAGCGCGGTCGCCAAGAGGGCATGACGGTCTGAGCGGCGTTCTTCAGTTTCAGGGAACCCACGGACCCGCAACGTCATTCCGTCAACGGTCTCCGAGAGCACCTCGTGATTCACAAGAATAAATGGCAACGGTTGCTCGACCTTGAGGCCACGACTTCGAATTGGAATGTCGTAGGCAAAACCCACTTGGCTCAGCCCCGGAGGCAATGATCCGAGCATGCGCAAAGACTCGCCGTCTTTCCCCTCGATGCGGAGATCGTTCATCGATTTCTCGCCGCTAAATGCGACGGCGGCTTCCGGGATTTTGACCTCGCGACCCTGCCCTGGAAATAAGTAGGTCGATGCCGAAAAGTTGAGGAACTGCAAGCTATGCGTCACCCGCATGCGCTCGTCACGGAACTCAACGAATGTCCGACCGGCAAGCTGTATCACCGCCCGCTCGTCCGACCCCGTCGGAATGTACCGCATAGTCACTTCGTAACCGCCCTCTTCGGGCATACGGAAAGGCGTGGACATATAGCGCGCGCCATCGCGGGGCACAGTGATTCGGTAGGCAGGTGCGTTGGCCCCGGTCGCTAGCCCAGGCAGAACGACCTCGCCAGATGCATCACTCTGGTGCCCGGTGCGCTCACGCTCACCGGCTGCCATCGACCCGAGCAGTACTGTGACGTCCGGCAGCGCCTGGCCGTCTACGTCTATCACTTTCACTTTCAACGTACCGAGGGGCAGCTCAGGTGCAGCACGCTCCTCAGCCATTTTCGGCAACTGAGCCAAGACCTCACCCAGGGTCAGGTCATTCCCGCGCGCGCGGCCGGTCTCGGTATTGCCACTGCCGGCTAGCGGCGTAGCCGCGTCATTTCCTGCTGGAGCAGTATCCGGCTCGCCCACCGTTGTCCCCGGGGCGACCTCGCTCGGTTGCGCTGCAACACCGGCGACGCCACTCCACGCCAGGACACACGATGCAATAAGCGTTGGAAGCGCGGTGCCAAACAGCCACATACGCACGGCCCGCGAAGGCGTCCGCTCGCGAGGCCGTTGCGCCCTAACACCGGCGACCCGCAACGGCTTACATGAGCCCTCCGCGCTTGATCGCGTACAGGAAACCGG
>SLQV01000045.1 GCA_007131285.1 Myxococcales bacterium | reverse complement strand
GCTCGCACGGCGGTATGCAGCCAAGGCCCCAGCGTCAGCGCGGGCACGATACCAACGGCCAGGCACAGCAGCACGAGCACCTCGACGGGGCGGCGCATCCAGGCGGGCGGCTCGTGGGGGGATTTGGGCAGGTCAGTAGCGGTGGGCCCAAAGAAGACGCTGACGATGAAGCGCAGGGAATAGGCCACGCTGAAGATGCCGCCTATGGTGGCCAGCCAGGGCATCGCATCGTCAAGCAACGTGCCGTTGTGCCAGGCGGCGGCCTCGGCGAAGAACATCTCCTTCGACAAAAAGCCGTTCGCTAAGGGCACGCCCGCCATCGCGGCGGCGGCGATGATGGCGAGCGTGCCTGTGAGCGGCATGGGCCGGAAGAGTCCGCTTAGGCGCCGCAGGTCACGCGTGCCCGTTTCGTGGTCGATGATGCCCGCCGCCATGAAGAGCGACGCCTTAAACACGGCGTGATTCACGATGTGGAAGATAGCCGCCACGATGGCCAAGCTAGATCCAATGCCCGCCAGCGCCGTGATGAGGCCGAGGTGCGAAATCGTCGAGTACGCCAGCAACCCCTTCAGGTCATGGCGGAAGAGCGCCACCACCGCGCCCATCACCAGCGTCGCCATGCCCGTGCCAACCACCGCAAGAAACCAGGTATCCGTGCCGCCCACCGCTGGCGAGAAACGCACGAGCAGAAAGACGCCCGCCTTTACCATCGTGGCGGAATGCAGGTAAGCCGAGACAGGCGTCGGCGCGCTCATCGCATTCGGCAGCCAGAAATGAAACGGAAACTGGGCGGATTTCGTGAAGGCGCCGATGAGGAAAAGGGATAACGCCGGAATGTAGAGCCTATGCGCGCGAATCGCGTCGCCGGAGGCGAGCACGCGCTCCAGGTCGTAGCTGCCTGCCATGTGGCCGATGATGAGCATGCCGCCGAGCAGACACAGCCCGCCAAGTCCCGTCACCGTGAGCGCCATGCGGGCGCCATCGCGAGCACCGGCCGTATGGTGCCAGTAGCCAATGAGCATGAAGGAAAAGACGCTCGTCAGTTCCCAGAACACTACCAGTAAGAGGATGTTGCCCGAGAGCAGCACACCGGACATCGCGCCGCTGAACGCCAGCAAGTAGGCGTAGAAACGCGCCACCGGGTCACTCGGTGACATGTAGTACCGCGCGTAGATCACCACAACGAGACCGATGCACTGCACCAGCAGCATGAAGAGCCACGCGAAGCCATCGATGCGAAGCGTCACGTCGAGCCCGAGGCTCGGCACCCACGCGAGCTGGGTGAGCACGCGCCCCCCATCCTCCACTTGCGGATAGAGCGCCGCGAGCATCACAAGCCCCGCCAGCATAATGCTGCCGGCAAGCCAGGCTTCGCCATTGCGCGCGTTGTCCGGCAGCGTCACCGCCAGAAGTGCGCCCACAAAGGGCAGCAGTGCCAAGGTCAACAGCAGGTTCTGCTCTAACATTCCATCCCTCGTAACCGTTTAGGGGAGCATTTTCAAAATGCCCCCGGGTTTTCGGGAGCGAATCCCGCAAACCCTCCCCCACTGCACCTCAAAAGTATGTGCCTAAAGCTGCGCGTGAGGCCCCAGCACCCACTGATTCCTTAACGGATGCATGTTAGCTAAATCGACCCCCTGAGCGCTTGCCAATTTCCAAACAGGGCCGAGCCCCGAGACCCGCCAGCAACACGTCGTCCGCGCTGCGGTTTCAGCGAGGCAACGGCACCATGAATTGAATCAGCGCGCCAACCAAGCACTCGAGGCGAGCACGGCCACAGCCGCCCGTTCATGCGATAGGTGCCGAAGCGCGCTGGGCGCGTTCGCCGAGCGCTTCGAGAGCGTCCGCGTCGGCAAGATCTTGCCCGCGGCCAGTGCCATGTTTTCTCCGCACGGTCACACCCGGTTTCAGCGCTTGACGCGCAACAGATGCGTGAGCGTGGTCAAGTAAGCTACTGGTCCGTCAAGCAAGCTACTGGCCGTAGTTGAGGTGGAGCCAGGCGCGGAGGCATTCGGAATCGGCTTCGGCGAGGGGGGGGAGGGCGGTAGGCATGCGGTCGCCGCATTCCGGCGTTGTGGCTACCTTTTCGAAGAGGAAGCTGCAGTCGATGGCGGAGGTATCGATGAGGCGGCGGTGGCTGCATGCGTCCCACCAGGAAGGCATGTTGACGTAGTCATCGAGTAGCGCCTTGATCGAGACGTCCGCACTGGGAGGGGTTAGCAGCAGGTTGGCTTGGGGGGCATCGCCACC
The DNA here is from genome assembly GCA_007131285.1 of Myxococcales bacterium. Taxonomy (GTDB): domain Bacteria; phylum Myxococcota_A; class Polyangia; order Polyangiales; family SLQV01; genus SLQV01. Next base: position 8,180 of record SLQV01000045.1, on the reverse strand, counting down.
GTGGCAGATGCTGCCGCCGCAGCCAGCGAGGATGCCCTGGATGCGTTCGTCGCTCGGGTCGTCGCAGACCGGCGGCGCAAAGGCTGCTGGGTCGCACCCGTTTGGCAGGGGCGCTAGCGGTGGCGCTTTGGCGGGGGCACAGCCAAGCGCGCTGCTACACACGAATACGGCACAGAGCGCCCTCCGCCCTCTCGAGAAACCAGGGAATGTATTCACCAATCGCATGAAAGAGCAGGATGCATGTTTTTGCAAAAAAAGTAGAGTAGTTCAGAAATAGCGAAGTGGGTGGTTGAACTCGCACCGTCAGAAGCAGGATACTACAGAAACTGGGTGCGTAGAGCAGGGGACAACTGAAGGCGTGAGTGCCGGCTGCGCGCTGCGCCTTCAGTTGTGGTCGGTTGTGTCCTAGCGATGCCCTCAGTGTTCACCTCTGGCTAAGCCCGGGGTAGGCGTTAGCGGGGGACAAGGATATGGCTGCAGAACCCTTCCGAGAGCTAATGCGGGCGGCGAGCCGACGGAACATGAGTTGGCTGTGGCTGTTAGGGTGGCTGGGTATCGCCGGTGGACCGAGGTGCGGCGGTGAGGTGTCTCCCTATGATGGCTGTTCTACCGCGTCGTTGGAGCTGTGCGAGCCCTCGCTCGGCTACGAAAACCCCTACGATGGCGTGCTGACGCTGCTCGACTGGGAAGACACGCTACGCAAGGCGAGCCTCGAGCTTGTGGGTACCTTGCCTCCCGACGCGCACGTCCAATCTGTGCGCGCCGCGGGGCAAGCGGGCCTTGAAGCATCTGTGTTTGAGATGATGCGAGAAGATGCCTTCTTTAATCGCATTAAAGAGCTTTTTAACGATACCTTCCTAACCGACAAATACCTCGGCCGCGACAACGCGCTCTCGCTGCTCAGTCAGGATGACTTCCCCAACCTCCGCTGGTACGAAGATTTCGGTGACGGCGGCACTTCACGGGAGGCGGTCAATGACGCCGTTGCCCGCGAGGTCCTAGAGCTTATCGTACATGTTATTCGCGAAAACCGCTCGTTTCAGGAGATTCTGACGGCGGACTACACGATGGCGAACGGTCACTCTGCACCGGCCCTCATCGGCCGGCCCGGCGTGCCTCTGCCTATGGGTGATGACCGCGACCGCTTCCGGCCCATCCGCATTCCCGGCATTCCTCACGCGGGCATTCTCACCTCCGCGATGTTTCTCAATCGCTTTCCTACGAGCGATACGAACGTGAATCGGCACAGGTCTGCGAAAACATACGACTATTTTCTCGCGTCCGATATTGAGGCATTGGGCCTAAGGCCGATTGATGCCGATGTCGTCGACACGGACGACCCCATCACCGGCGACCCGAACTGCACGGTGTGCCATGCGGTCATGGACCCAGTTGCAAGCTGCTTTAGCCACTGGAACGAGCTCGGCCGCTACAATCCCGATGCCTCCTGGGATGACACCATGCGCGCCGCGGGTTTCGGCGGCGAGACCGTGCCCGAGGGCGACCGCTACCGCTCGCTGCAATGGCTCGCCAAGCGCCTGGTGGAGCATCCACGGTTCCCCTATGCCATGGTGCGTCTTGTCTTCGAAGGGCTGACCGGGCAGAAGTTGATGCGCGCACCTGACGCGCTCGCGGTCGCGTTGACGATGCCCGCCCCGGGAACGGACCACGCGGACCTACCCGAGCCGGCACCCACCTTCATCAGCCTGGAGGCGCAGCAGCGCGCCTATAACGTACAGCAGCAGATCATCGGCGAAGTGGCACGCCGCTTCGTGGCTAGCGACCACAACTTCCGTGTGCTCGTTCGGGAAATCATCTTAACGCCTTATTTTCGCGCGTCGGGCGCGGCAAGTGCCGATCCTTCCATCCTCGAAGAAGTGCATACCTTCGGCACCGCTCGCCTGCTCACGCCCGAGCACCTAAACCGCAAGGTGCGGGCCACGCTCGGCTACACGTGGCGTTCGCGCCCGGACAGGCCGCCGCACCTCCTGAGCAACTACCGCATCTTCTACGGCGGGATTGACTCGGATCTCGTGACGAGCCGTATCACCTCGCCCAACGGCGTTATCGCGGCGGTGGCGGAGCGCATGTCCTACGAGGTAGCCTGCAAAGTCGTGCCGAAGGAGCTGGCCCAACCGAGTGCCCTGCGGCTTATCTTACGTGATGTCGACGCGCAGCTTCCCGCGGACGCGCAAATCGAAGCGATAGACAAGGCCATCCGGCTGCTTCACTGGCGTTTGTTGGGTGAAAACTTGGCCGTTGCGCACCCCGAAATCCAGGCGACCCGCGCGCTGTTCTTCGACATTTGGGAAACCGGCCGTGCGGAAATCGAGGCAGAGACACTCGAGACCGCCCTCTCGAACGAATGCCGCTACACCCGAGACCTTGAGACCCACGCCGAAGTGAGCCGGGACGCGCGGCTTACCGACGATCCCCACTACACTGTGCGCGCCTTTATCGCCACGGTGGCCTACCTGCTGACGGACTACCGGTTCCTTTTCGAATGAGCCTGGCCGCATGCCATCTGCGTGAACCCGCCCCTAAGGAGACAGCGATGTCGCTACCCAGCCCGAACCACACCAGACCCCCGAGGACCCGATGAACCGTCGCGACGTGTTGCAGCTTTTGGGCTGGTCGGGCCTAGCCGCCGTTAGCCCTTTCGGTAACCCGCTGGCGTCTTCGCTGGTCGGGCCTCGCCGCCGTGCCCGCGCAGAGGACTCGGGGCTCACGTATTCCGGCACGTTTTGGATCCTGCTGCACGCCGGGGGCGGCTGGGACCCTACAAGTCTCTGTGACCCGAAGGGCCGCGCGAACGAAGGCACGCGCGACCCGATGAATATGTTCTTCACGGACGATATCAAAAGCGCGGGCAATCTACGCTATGCGCCCATTGAGGGTCTCGAGCCGTTTTTCGACAAGCACTTCAGCCGCCTCACCGTCATCAATGGCGTCGACACCACCACCAATGGCCACGACCAAGGCGTGCGCGGTACTTGGAGCGGTCGCACCGGGGAGGGGTATCCCTCAGTGGGTGCGCTTACCGCCGCTGCTCACGGGCCGGAACTGCCGCTGTCATTCATTAACTCCGGAGGTTACGGCGAGGCGCGCGGTGTGGTTCGGCCGGTGCGCCTCGGCGATTCCGCGGACCTGCTGCGGCGGATTGCGCGACCCAATGTGATCGACGCGCAACAAGCGACGCCAAGAGGATTCATTGACTCCGATTCCGTGCTCGAGAAGGTGCGTGCGGCGCGCCGGGCGCGCCTTGAGCGCCAAGTGGCTCAAGCTCGCCTGCCACGGGTTGCTGAAAGCCGCAATCGGCTCTTCCTCGCCCGAGCGGGCGAACGCGAACTCCAGCGCATCACCGAGTTTCTGCCCTCGGAGCTCAACGATAATCGTACCAAGAGCCAGCTCCAGGTGGGGCTCGCGGCTTACCGCGCGGGCACGTCTGTGGCGGTCTCCATTGGCATGGGTGGTTTCGATACGCATTCCAACCACGACGAGAATCACTTACCGCGTTTGGTTAATTTCTTCGATGTCGCCGACTTCGCTCTTGAGGAAGCCGAGCGCCTCGGTATGGCGGACCGCGTGGGCATGATCCTCGCGTCGGATTTCGGCCGCACGCCGGGCTACAACGGTGGCCGCGGCAAAGACCACTGGCCGATTTCTAGCGTCATCGTGCTTGGGCCGGGCGTTGAGGGCAACCGCGTCATTGGCCGCACTGACCCGCGCCACCGCGCCTACCCTCTCGATCCCGTGACGCTTGCGCCTCTCGACGACGTCAATTCTAAAGATGGCGTGCGCCTCTCGATATCGCACCTGCACCGGGCGCTGCGCCGCCTCGTAGGTGTGCCGGATAGCCTTGCCCGCACCTTTCCGCTCTCCGGGGAAGACTTGCCCCTCTTCGGCCCCGTGCCCGTCCCGGGTGCGCCAGACGCAGGCGGCGAGCCGGAGACCGCGTAGCCGCGCGGCCTCTGTTCTCGCTCAGAAGTGACCGCCGCGCGGCCGACGACAGGGCGCAGCTTTTTGCTCTTATTGCATTAGAAGTTGAGGCCTCCGCCGAGACGCAGCGACCAAATGCCGCCCTTGTCGAATGCGAACCCATGGGGCCGGTCGACATTCATGAGCACGCCTAGTTGGCCAAACCAGCGGTGGGTGTGCGCGCGCACGTAAGGCTCGGCGGCAAGTTGGGTTTTCTGGCCAGTAAAGCGGGGCATGACCACCAGCGATAGGCGCCCGCCCGCTCGCAACCAGGGAAGGGCTTGGTAGGCGAGATCCGCTGCGGTTTGCACTGACACATCAAGCCGCTCATTGACCGACCGTATCGGCACCATCACGCCAATGCCGCCTTCGAGACCCCAGATGAAGCCGTTGGCTTTGCGCCGTTCGATGCCAAAGGGTGTCACGATGCTGAAGGCATCGTGGTCCCAGAGCCAGTAGTCCCAGTTGCCTCGCATGGCAGCCGCGTAGGTGAAGGCTGTCTGGACTTCCAGGCGGGCATTGACGTCGCCGGGCAGAATAGCGACAGGCGCGGCACCGCCGAGTCCCACGAAGTAGCGCCATTCACCGGAATGCCGCGTGTAAACAAGAGCGGCGAAAGGATTGCCCGGGCGCACCTGCGTGGCGCGGCCATCATTGGTGTTGACCGTCGCGTGCGCCAGCCCCCACGCCCCCACCATCGTGAGCCGCTCGCTCAAGCGGAAAGCGACGTGGAATAGGGGCGACATGAAGAAAGCGCTGTCGCCCCCCGGCTGGCCCGCATGCACGACTGTGTCGAGTGCCGCCGCAAAGCGAGGTGCTTCAGGGCCCCGTGCCGCAGCCGCCGGTGCCGGCGCAGGTGCCTGGGGCTCGGGTGGCGCCGCCGCAGGTGCGGTGGCGGGCGCGGCCGGCGGCGGTACTTCTTCACGCGTGCGGTGCCGTTTCTCCGCGTATGCGGTGGTCCTGGGCGCAAGCAGTGCACCCAATACGCAAGCGAGCACTAGCCGGCGCCAGTGCGGCTGAAGCAGGCCGAACGCTACAGCATGCGCGGCCCTGCAACCCGCCCATACGCGCAGCGCACGTGCCCAAGTGGAGTGCGGCGCTGTCTCAGGGCTAGAACGGCCCGACGAGACGCGGGTCAAAAGGTCTTGGGGCAGCAAAGGTTCGGTGCGCACGCTTGCTTGAGTCTACGTGAGCGAAGTCACTTGCGGCTACGGTTTACTTGCGCCGGCGGCTCCGCTGCGCTCGTCGGCAACCAAGGGAATGCTTGCCTGGAAGCGTTTAAGTTGCTCGATAAACCAGGTCTTGGCGTCAATCGCGATATCGTGACCCGCGCCAGGGTGGCCTACAACTGGACACCCAAGTGCATCCGCTAAACGCAGTGAACAGCTCGGGTCCACGAGACGATCGCCTTGACCGTAGAGCACCTGTATCGGGAGGGTGCAGCCAAGTTGCTTTAGCAGTTGCCGTTGAGGCATGAAACCGGCGGCGGCGACCATCTGGCGCAGAACATCTCGCCGCCGCGCCGTACTCACCGCCGCCAGCTCGGCCCAGTGTTGGTGGTGCGCGCGCCTAGCGGCCTCGTTGTTGGCGATAAGCCGCAGAATGCGTGCCTCGCGTTCGGCAGGGTCCTTGATCTGCAGCACGCGGAAGATCTCGCCGAGTGCGTCCGGACGCATCCGCTGCTGCGGGCTGGAAAGATTTGCGAGGCTCGTATTGACGAGCACCAGGCCCTGGATCTCCTCCGGAAAGTGCAGCGCCCAAGCCAGCGCCACCATGCCACCGAGTGAGTGGCCGAGCACGATACGACGACGCCCGCGCGGCGCCTCGGTGCGACGCACGGTGGCCACATTGTCTTCTAAACGAAGGGGCGCGGCTTTGTCCGTATGTTGACCGAAGCCGGGTAGGTCGACGCTGCGGATGCGGGCATCAAGCTGCGCTGCTCCCCACTGCGGCAAGTCATTCCAATGCCGTGACTCCCGCCCCAGTCCACGAATCCAGACCCAATCCATCGACTGAGTATGGTACCACGTGCGCTCGATCTCTAACGGTCAATCCCGGTGCCGCGCGCTTTGGCTATCGATACCCCTCTTATCTGTGCATGCTCCTTCGTTGGGGGGATGTGTGACCCCTGGTATCGATCCCCCGTGGGCGACGGGTGTAGGTCGCACGCCTGCTTCCGGTTTTGCAGGCATACCTCTCGGAGCTATGCCTGCGACGCTCGGCCAGATATGCATTCCTGAGCATTTGCCCCAGTTGACTGGCTACCATACCCGCCACCGCGCTGATCTGCCGCTCAGGTGCGCCCCTCGCCTTTCAGGTGCGTGACTCGCAAGAATCACCCGTTGTCACCGGCGTCCCGTTTGCTCTTCGGCTGGTGTCAGGTGTCACTGTTGGTGGATATGCGCGCATGCCAGAAGCGTTGACCGAGGCGTCGCGCTCTGCGCAACAGCAATCAGTGCTAACGTAGGGGATTGACTTGTGATTGCCTAAGTTAAGTCGAGGCTGTCTTGGCCGCGTGTGCTCAAGCATCGGCGTAAGTGAGCATCTGTTGTACATGTGGCATGGCCTTTGCGACGTGGGCGACCATGGAATCGCCCAATCTGAAGCAACGCCTGCGCCGCGCAGCGCGTGATCTGTGCGCCGTAACGGCCTCCCTAAGCTTAGTAAGCGCTGGCTGCAGCGTAGGCGCCCACGACGATAGCGGCGATGACGCATCTGCGGTCAAGGCCCTCATATCGCTTGGCTCGGGTAGAGACTGTGCGGATCGAACGCAGCCGTGCGGTGGCACACCGATTGACCCAATCCCGGACCCAGATCCCGGTCCTGATCCTGGACCGGGTCCTGGACCGGGTCCTGGCCCTGGCCCTGGCCCCGGTCCTGGTCCTGGTCCTGGTCCTGGTCCTGGTCCCGGTCCTGGTCCCGGTCCCGGTCCTGGCCCTGGCCCTGGTCCCGGTCCTGGCGAACCTCCGGTCGTGCCTCCAACAGAGCCGCAGCCGCCTGCTGGCGGAGGTCGGGGCGGGGCTCCGTGGGGCATCATTGGAGGCATAGTAGGACTGGGAATTTTAGCGTTCGCGCTGAGCCGTCGCGTGCCCAGCGTTAAGCCAGTAGCCGCCACTGAAGGTGGAGCCGGACCGGATGTTCCTCCTCAAGGCTCTGGCGATGGTGCAGCCCCTCCCCTTGCGGACGAATGCCCACTCGAACTGAAAGCCGCTGGCCATTTGGTCGGCATCGTGGTCAATAACGCAGACCGCCGCATAGAGCGCGGGGAGCAGGACGCTGTGCGACTTCCGTCGTCCGCTGAGGTGCGCGCCGCGATGGTAGAGGGTGGTCTAGATGTCCCGGTCGAAAAGGCGGGATGCACCGGTCAGATTTTCACAGACAGTGATGGCTTGACGCAGATTATCAACTGCACGGGCGAGGTCGAGAAAGGCGTCTATGTCAACTATGACTACGTCTTCAACCATCGTAGCCGCGAGTTTGATCTGCAGACGGTCAGCCGCGTGCATCACGAAGAGGAAGAACCTTATATTGTCGCATGCAAGCAGCTCGAAAACGATCAGCAGATCGTACGCCGCTTTTACCCAGGCAGGCTCGCCAAGCCAAGTTTATTCGATGCACTCAAGCGCGAGCTCGACAAAGTGACTGTCAACGCCGCGCCAACCCGCGAGGCAGCAGTAGATGCGGCGACCAGATTGCAATCAAGGATGATGGAGATCGCTCAGAGGACTTTGTTGCCTCACGGGCATGGGCCGGAAACGCTTATTCCTCATGTAGCCATCGTCAACACGACTCTGAAATCGTACAATCCTAGGGGCGCCGCTGCCCCCGTTGAGAGCTGGAGACAAGACACAGATTTGCGGGTTGTGTATCGCTTGGGCACGGTGACGCTGACTCTCTCCTTGGGGAGTCCACGCACGCTTGAGACGGCACAAACGCAACTGTTCTTCTCGCAGCCGGGCAATTTCCCCCAACGCACTCTTGAGCCGAGCATGTCGCCTGAAGACCTGCCGGTGTTCACCCCCGACAGCGACGAGAGTGCACGCATGACGACGTCATCGTAGCTATCTTCGTCGCGGAAACGCGCGTGAAAGCCTGAGCGATCCCCTCATTAACTCGAGACGCAGAAAGCCACGGGGAAATGGGCCTGGAGTAAGTATGGTGGGGTGGGTGGGTCCGCGCACGGAAGGCCCATTTCCCCGCGG
>SLQV01000117.1 GCA_007131285.1 Myxococcales bacterium | reverse complement strand
CCTGCGTTGCAAAAAACTTGCGTTTTGGACTATGCCTTTGCGCAGACGGGTGGCTGTTCGAGTCAGGACATAGAGGAGTGCGCGCCTATTGGGCCAGTAGGGGGCCCATTCGAAGGTTCTGCGTAGTCGCGCCGCTAAAGACGCTCCCAAAGACGCTCCCTAGAAATCCTCCAGAAATCCTCCCAGGGAGGATCCGACTGCGCCACTGTGCGTGTAGCGGGTCCAAAGGTGTAGCGTGTTGAGGTCCACTAAGACCTTGCGATCGGTTACACTCCAACCGAGGAACCAACGGAGCAGTCGGGTCCGAAACGGAACCGCTTCTTGGCCATTTATCTGACGGGCCTCGCGCTTGTGGGCATTGGGCTCATCGCGGCGGGTGCCGTACTGGGCTCGGGAGGTTGGACCTACGGCCTTGGCGGTTAGCGACGCTCCCTAGCGCTTAAGCGACGCTCCCAGGGAGGATCCGGCGGCGTGGGCGAGGGAGGAGGGCGTCCGCTAAGGGAGCCCGGCACCGGTTGCTGCGCGAGCGCTGCTGGAACGCTTGAGCCTAATAACGGGGAGGGCTGCTTTTGGCGTCGTTAAGTAGCGGGGTGGCGTTCGTTGGCGGCATCGCAGGCGTCGTGGTCGGCATGCAGTTGGTGCAGTCGAGGGGAGACGCCCAAAAGGCGCAGTGGGTCGGTTGAGCGTTCGCAGCGCACCCGGCTACCGACGTCGATGGGAACCTGACGCATCAGGCCGTCGATATACAATACGGCGCGGCGCATCTGGCAGGTGAGCGTCAGAGATTCACCGGGTGCGATGGTGCCAGAGTGCAGGGAGTGGCGGCTCAAATGGCCCAGGTAAGGCTCGCGGACAATGTACTGAAGGAGCGGGGCTTCAAGCGGCAGGACGTTGCCACCCGCCGATAGTTGGGCCGCGGTGGAGCCTGCGGGAGGGCCCACCCATACCCCGCTCGATACGTGGGCCTCAACGGTGCTGCCAACCGCAAGCTCGTAGTGAGTCGCGAGTGCAGGGGACGCATTCGCAAAGAGGACATCGTTGAGGACACGCCCGGTGATAAGTGTATCGTCGATGTGCACAGCCATGCGCGCAAGCGTGAGCGACGGCAGAGAGCCGTCTAGCGCTGCCGCGAGGGCACTTGCCATCGAATCACGCTTTGCAGCACAAAAGTAGCCAACACTTGCGCCCGGCGCGCTGTTGATGCCCAGCAGGGGTCGCGCCTCGCTTGCCCAATGCGATGCGCGCAGCAACGTGCCATCCCCTCCAAGCGCAATGATGAGGTCGGCCTCGGCAAGCACCGGTTCGTCGCTGAGACGGGCGCGAAAAGACACCTCGACGCCTGCAGCCCGGAGCAATCGGCGCAGCTCGGAGCGTGTGGCCTGATGCTCGTCGTGGTTGCTTCGTATAAAAGCAATCGAAGGGTCGCCCGCGGCTAGTCGCTTGCGTACCGCCGCGCTGCGGCCACCGCGTTGCAAGAGCTGCCAGTTGGTCGTCTTGCACAGCACGACGACGCGCTTCGGCTTCTTAGCGCCTGTGCTTGGACGCTTGCCCCTCATCGTGCGTGATCCCATTACGCGGTGGGAACTTTGGCAGCGTCGGCGAGGAAGCGCTCAAGACCTAGGTCGGTTAGCGGGTGCTTAACCAGCTGCTCAATCACTTTCGCAGGCAGCGTGGCCACGTGCGCCCCAACTTCGATGGCCTCCACAACGTGCAGGGTGTGGCGAATGCTTGCGGCGAGCACCTTCGTCGGAAACCCGTACCTACGGTATGCGCCAACGATCTGTTCGATGAGCTCCATGCCACGCCCGCCGATATCATCAATGCGACCGATGAACGGCGAGATGTAGGTGGCTCCTGCCTTGGCCGCTAGCACGGCTTGCGGCAGGTTGAAGCACAGGGTGACGTTGGTCTGAATGCCTGCCTCCGTGAGCTGGCGCGTTGCGCTGAGCCCAGCCAGGGTGAGCGGAATCTTGACCACAACATTCGGATGAATGGCTGCCAGCGCTTGGCCCTCTTGAACCATGCCAGCGGTATCGACCGCGACAACTTCGGCGGAAATGGGTCCGTTAACCACCTCGGTGATCGACCGAATAACTTCACGGAGTGGCTTGCCCGTTGCTGCGATAAGCGTTGGATTGGTGGTCACACCATCGATGACGCCGAGGTCCGCGCAGCGTGCAATCTCGTCTAAGTGTGCTGAGTCAATAAATATTTCCACGTATGGTGTCTCCCTCGGTCCTGCACCTGAGTAGGGGGCCTAGCATCGCCCGTGCATTCACGAAAGTGGCACCCACGCGTGTGGGTGGGGACAGTAGGCGGTCGTCTCGGGGCTACTTGAGGCGCCACACTGAGCGGGTTTGGAGTGGTCAGCACCGTGGTTTGGGTGGAGTCCGTCCATGGCTTTCCGGGGATCTCGAATAAAGTTCGGCGTGTGTGAACACTAGTCAGACATGAGACCACTTTTTGCAGACTACATCCGCCGCATCTTGAGCCTGAGTGCACAGGCCAACGGTATGACCGAACGGGTGCCGCGGGCACCTCCGGCTTCGCTTTGGTGGCAACACCCCAGTACTTCGAAACAAAAACGATATGACCGAGTTCGAAAACCCTCTGTGTAGACGTTCAAATCTGGGCACGCTTTCAAGGAACGCTCTCCTTGCGCTTGGCTTGATATTTTCTTCGGGAATATTTGCAGCTTGCGGCACCGATCAGTGTGCGGACGCGTCGGACAGCGTTTTTTGTAAGAACCTCGCAGACCAAAACGGCGGTCGAGGTGACGCCATCTGCGCAGAGCAGGGGCCTGGCACGAGCTGTGGCGACGCGTTGACTTGCAACGTCGCAGGGCGTTGTGCCTGTGGCAACGGCATGGTGGATGCCGGCGAACAGTGCGACGGCGGCGAGGATTGTAGCGAGGAATGCCTGCTGCTTTGCAGCACGGCGACGGACTGTCCGCCGCGTGAATGCCGTCAGTCCTCGACCTGCAATGCGCAGGGGCGTTGCCAGTTAGGCGTGCCCCTCCCTCAGGGCACCTCCTGCACCGACGGGATCTGCGATGCGAGTGGCAACTGCAATCCATCGAGCACCGTAGACTGCGCGACCGTCCCGCCGGGGACCGAATGCGGGTCGAATCTGACGTGCAACGCGGTGCGTCAGTGCGCGTGCGGAAACGGAACGATCGATCCAGGTGAAGAGTGTGACGGTGGCGCGAACTGCAGTGCGGTGTGTTTGCCGTTTTGCTCGGTGCCCGGTGAGTGCCCCAGCGGCGGCGAATGCCGGGCCGCATCCGTCTGCGTGGAGGGTGGCTTGTGCAACTTCGGCGCGCCGCTTCCGCAGGGCACTGCGTGCACCGGCGGCGTCTGCGATGCGAACGGTAGGTGCGACACCGGCAACGGTACCGTTGACTGCGGTGCTGTCAGCCCAGGCACGACCTGCAATACCGACCTTACGTGCAACACCGTCGGTGAGTGCACCTGCGGCAATGGGATTATCGATCCCGGGGAGGAATGCGACGGTGGGCCGCAGTGCACTGACGCCTGCCTTTTGATCTGTACTTCCGCGGCGGATTGTCAGCCCGGCGGCGAGTGCCGCCAAGCTTCTACGTGCGATAGTCAGGGGCGCTGCCAACTCGGCACGCCGCGGCCGCAAGGCAGCGCGTGCTCCGGTGGTGTGTGTGACGCCACCGGCAACTGCCTCGCCTGCAATCGGGCGGGGGAGGCGTGTCATCCCACAAACCCATGCTTCGAAGGTGTTGTCGCCTGTGTGGGCGGTGCCGCGACGTGCCAGCCCACGGTGCCTAAGCGCTTCGGCTCGGCGTGCGGTGCCGGCCTTTTCTGTGACGGTACGGGCAACTGTGGCGCGTGTCCGAGTCAATCGGGTCAGACCTGCACGCCAGCCAACCGTTGCGAAGCCGGCATCATCAGTTGTGCGAGCGGCGTGCCCGCATGCCGGCCCGTGGCCAATGTGCCAGCGGGCGACACCTGCGGCGACAATCAGATCTGCGATGGTCAGGGCGTCTGCGTGAGCTGTGATGCTGCGGGTCAGAGTTGTCAGTCGTCGAACCGCTGCAAATCGGCCCACATTGTCTGTCAGAATGGTGCGCCGATATGCCGAGAAATCAGCGATCGACCCGCTAACACAAGCTGCGCGCCGCCGGCGGGCAGCGTCTGTGACGGTAGCGGTCAGTGTGTGGTCTGCGCCAATGCAGGTGCATCCTGTGCCATCGGCCAGACCTGTCGAGAAGGTCGGGTCGTGTGTACCCCGGGCGGTGCCCAGTGTGTCGACGCGGGCTTCTCTCCCGCGGGAACAGCGTGTGACTTGGGCGGCATCTGCGACGGGCAGGGCGCGTGCGTCGGTTGCGGTCCCGGCGATGTGGGTCGTAGCTGCGTGCTCTCGAGCAACCAGTGCCTTGAAGGCACGATTCAATGTCCCCTCGGCGTGCCCCTGTGCCAAGCGGCCGTGCCCGCCAGGCCGAGGCCGGCCGGAACATCCTGCGGTGCAGGTCAGGTCTGCGACGGACAAGGCACTTGCGCAGGGTGCCAACAGCAGGGGCTGCCTTGCGCAAGCGACAGTGTCTGCCGTGGCCCGTCGCATATTCGCTGCGATGCCTCGGGGCAGGCTGTATGCGAGGAGGGAGAACCTCTCCCCTTCGGCACCCACTGCGGTCAAGGCCGCACGTGTGACGGTCGCGGCGAGTGCGTGGCCTGTCCCGGCGCGGGCGGTGGCCTATGCGAGAGTCCTGATGTCTGCCGCAAGGGAGGCTCGCTCGTGTGCAACAGCGCAGGTCAGCTCTTTTGCGCCGGTAGTGAGCCGGAGGACTTCGGTACGCCCTGCGGAAGCGGTCTGTTTTGCGACGGCAGCGGTTCTTGTGTCGGCTGTGCCGCCGCTGGCACACCCTGCGCCCCCGGAAACGTTTGCCGGACGGGGGGTGTTATTGCATGCGACGCCCAGGGCAACCCCTCATGTTCCGGTGGAACGGTCGCGCCTAGCGGACGCGTGTGCGGTGTGAATGCAATCTGCGATGGGCTAGGTACGTGCCGCGGTTGCGACCGCCAGGGCGAGGCATGCGTGCCCCAGGGCAATGCTTGCGCGCTCGGTGTCATAGCCTGCACGAACTTCGAGAACGTTCGCTGTGCCCCGTTAGGTTTCCGACCACCGGGCAGCCAGTGTGGCCCTGGGAATCACCGCGTTTGCTCCGAGGATGGGCAGTGCATCACCTGTGATGCACCTCCGGGGCCGGAAGTCTGCGACGGGCGCGACAACAACTGTGACGGTTTGATCGACAACGGCATCACCGCGCCTCTTTGTGCGCTGCAGGCGGGCGTTTGCGCCGGTGCACGCAAGCGTTGCGGTGGCGCGGCGGGCTTCCTCTCATGCACGGCGGCGGACTACGGTTCTAGCTACCGCGCGGTTGAAGGGCCCAATGATTGCGATGGTCTCGACAACGATTGCGACGGTCAGGTGGACGAAGCCTGCGCGTGCATTGTGGGCTCAACACGGTCGTGCGGCACCGACGTAGGTGCTTGCATGGCCGGCGTGCAAACGTGTTATCGAGGCCCTGATGGCGCGTCGAGCTGGGGCGCCTGTGTCGGGGCAGTGTCACCGACACCAGAGGTATGTGATGGCATCGACAACAACTGCAACGGCGTGATCGACGAAGGGTGCCAGTGCGTGGTCGGCTCAAAGCAGTGGTGTGGATCCAACGTCGGCGAGTGCTGCCAAGGCGTACAAACCTGCACGCCAAGTGGTTTCGGCCCGTGTGTCGGGGCGATTGGGCCCCAGCCAGAGGTATGTGACGGCCGCGATAACAACTGCAACGGCATCATCGACGACTCCAGCGCGCTGGATGCGCGGACTTGGTACATCGACCGCGATGGCGACGGCTTCGGCACCACCGAACACACGGTGCGCGCTTGCCATCGTCCGACGGGCTACGCCGCGAAGGCGGGCGACTGCGATGACAACAACCCTGCGCGCTTCCCGGGCAACACGGAAGTCTGTGATGGTCAGGACAATAACTGCGATGGGACGGTCGACAGTGGGGGAGTCTGCCCAGGCAACTGCACCCTCGAACGCTGGCGTGGCAAGTCCTATCTCTTCTGTCAGAACCGGCTGACATGGGATAGAGCTGCGGCCTTTTGTGCGTCACATGGCTATTACCTCGCTACCATCGATGACCATGACGAACACAACAAGTGGGCGCAGCGCATCGGTAACGGCCCATCGGGCGCGGTTTGGATAGGTGGAACCGAGCGCGCTCAACGCGGCGTCTGGCGCTGGATTCAGAACAACCGCCAGTTCTTCCAGACCTCACCCGCGCCTAAGCCCTGGGGCTCGCGCAATGGAGCTTACGTTAACTGGAACACCGGTGAGCCGAACAACCACCGGGGGCCCGAGGAGTGCCTGCAGATTCGTGAGAACTATGGTCAACGCGGCTGGAACGACGTGAGGTGCGATACCTCAATTCGCTTCCTCTGCGAGCGGGACTAGCGGGTGCGTCTGGGGCTTTTTCTCGAGATGCGAACACCTTGCCTTCGTCAAGGCAAGGTGTTCTTGTAGCCACGCCCTCACTCCGTGGTGTTGGGCCGGCGGCCAAGGTTCAACCTCTTCTCCAACGTATGAGAGTCGCGGTCGCCGTCGGGGATTGCAGGTGCCGGCTCAAGGCGCAGTCCTTCGCCTCTTTTGGCTGTCTGGTGTCGCCCTGCGCCACGTCCCTCGGTCCCGTCCTGCGCTTTGGGCGTGCGGCGGAGATTTGGGTTCAGGGCGCTCTCGACGACTGGGACTTTTCGGCGCAGGCTACAGTCCCGTGACCGAGCAAACGTCCGCCGCATCCGTTACGCATCCTGCTGCTATGCCGCGCAATGCCTCCGTTGCGAGGACGACGCGTGAGACGTCCATTGCCGTCGAGGTGAGTCTCGACGGGCCGGCGCATGCACGGATTGAAACGCCCATCCCCTTCCTGAGCCATATGCTCGACCAGCTTGCGCGGCACGGTCGACTCGGGCTTTCAATCGATGCTCGGGGTGACACGCATATTGATGGCCACCATACGACCGAAGACTTGGCCCTGACCCTTGGTCAGGCGGTGGCGCAAGCGCTTGGCGATAAGCGAGGGATTCGCCGCTACGGTAGTGCTACCTTGCCTATGGACGAAGCCTGTGTGACCTGTGCGATCGACTTAAGCGGTCGACCTTTCTACGTTGGGCGCCTGGGCTTGCCCAAGGCCACGATAGGGGCGTTTGACTGTGACCTTGTCGATGTGTTCTACGAAGGTTTTGCCCGCGGTGCGGCTTGCAATCTTCACCTCTACAAGTTGGGCGGCGATAACCTGCATCACATCGTTGAGGTCTCTTTTAAGGCGTTTGCTCGGGCATTGCAGCAGGCGCTCGCCGTCGAAGACCCCGGCGGTGAGGTGCCAAGTACCAAAGGCAAGTTAGCTGAATGAGTGTCCCGCCGCGCACGGCGCTGGTCGACCTGGGCCTTGGCAATCTACACAGCGTGGCGCGCAGCTTAGAGGCGGCGGGCGCGGACGTGGTGCGCGTTGGGGAACCGTCGACGCTTAGGGGCTTCGACCGCATTGTGGTGCCGGGCCAGGGTGCGTTCCGAGACGGGGCGGCCGCGCTCGAAGCGGGTTGGCGCACGCCGTTGCTTGAAGCGCTGCACGGCAGCACGCCGCTTCTGGGCATTTGCATTGGAATGCAGCTCCTTTTTGCGGAGAGCGAGGAGGCTCCGGGGGCGCGGGGGCTGGGTTTTATCCCCGGCCGTGTCCGCCGCTTCCCTAAAAACCTAGGCTGCGACCCGAAAACTGGCGCGCCGCTCAAGGTGCCACATATGGGTTGGAATCAGCTAAGTGCGGCCTCGTCGCTTCTGGGCGAAGGTACTTACTATTACTTTGTCCACTCTTACTTTTGCGAGCTGCACACTGCCGCGGGCGTGGCCACCCTGGGCACGTCCGAAACCGAGGGCGCGGGCTCGGTTACCTGTGCCGCCGTGGCCCACCACGGCATAGCGTTTTGTGCGGCGCTTGCGCAGGGTCCGCTCTTGGCGGTGCAGTTTCACCCTGAGAAAAGCCACCATGCAGGGGCGCGTCTATTGCGGAGCTTTCTGCGGCCCGAGGCGGCATCCGCGCAATGATTCCAGCCGAGTAACCCCAACCAAAGCCAGGTAACAGTGCCACCGCAAGGCGGCCAGCGAGAACCCATCATGGAACTGATACCCGCGATCGATATTTTGGACAACAAAGCTGTTCGTTTGCACAAGGGTCGCTACGACTCCGTCACGATCTATGCGGAGGACGTCGTTGCTTTAGCCCGTGACTTCGCCGAAGCGGGCGCAAAACGGCTGCATGTCGTTGATCTCGAAGGCGCCCGGCAAGGGCGACCGGTGCACGGCGAGCTGTTGAAGTCGATTATTGCGTCTACTCCGCTCGAGGTGCAGGTGGCGGGTGGACTCCGCAGCCGAGCCCTGGCGCTTGAGTGGTTAGCGCTGGGTGCGGCCCGGGTGGTGGTCGGTACTCTTGCTATCGAGGCACCGGACGAGGTTCGTGCTTTATGTCAGGCGTTTCCCGGCCGCATCGTGGTCGCGCTGGATGCGCATCACGGTAAGATCGCAACGCAGGGCTGGCTTGAGGCAAGCCAGCTCGACCTTGGCAAGGTCGCAGAGGACGTGGCAACCTGGGGGCCCGAGTCGATCTTGTGCACGGCAATCGAACGCGATGGTACCGAGATCGGTCCCGATCTCGAGTCGCTCCGTGCCCTGCAGCAGCGCCTGACCTGCCCGGTCATCGCCAGCGGCGGTATCGGCACCCTCGCGCACCTAAGCGCGCTCCAGCGCGCCGGTTTGCCGCTAGCGGTATGCGGTCGGGCCCTTTACGAGCAACGGTTTAGCTACGCTGAGGCCTGCCGCGCCCTCGCGGAAGGTGCTGAGTTGGACGTAGTGGCTCATGACGGTGCCGCCCCACAGCATGTCAGCCAGCTGGGGGCTACCGCGTCCGACGAGGTCTCGTCTTGTTAGCGCGCCGCATCATTCCCTGTCTCGATGTCCGGGATGGTCGCGTCGTCAAGGGGGTTAACTTTGTGGGTTTGCGCGATGCAGGTGACCCCATTGAATGCGCCAAGCGCTACTCCCAAGAGGGCGCCGATGAAATTACATTCCTGGATATTTCGGCGTCGGTCGAAGGCAGGAGTACGTTGGTGCAAGTGGTCGAGGCCGCCGCCTCGGAGGTTCACGTGCCGCTGACGGTAGGAGGGGGTGTGCGGGTGGTCGCGGACGTGCGCACTCTACTGCTGCATGGCGCAGACAAGGTAGCGATGAATACCGCCGCGTTGCAGAACCCTGACCTCGTTGCCGATGCGTCCGCTCGCTTTGGGTCGCAGGCTATCGTGGTCGCCATCGATGCCAAGCGGGTCTCCGCGCAAGGTGAACGGGCGCGCTGGGAAGTGTTTAGCCACGGCGGTCGTCAGGCGACGGGCATCGACGCGCTCGTGTGGGCGCGCAAGGTTTGTGAGCTCGGCTGCGGTGAGATTCTGCTGACCAGCATGGACCGCGACGGTACCGGCCTTGGCTACGACCTGGAACTCACGCGCCGCGTGGCGGAACTTGCGAGTGTACCTGTGATCGCATCGGGTGGTGTCGGCGGGCCGGAACACCTTCTCGAGGGTTTTGTCGAGGGGTTTGCGGACGCGGTGCTTGCCGCAACGATTTTCCATGATGGTCACCACAAAGTTGCGGAAGTGAAGGCATTTTTGCATGCTCAGGGCGTGCATGTGCGCTTGACTGAGCCACACTAAATAATTGAGCTAGCGGTTCTTCGTCCGTGCCACCGTGCTCCCGCCATGGGACACGGGTGCAGCGACACGGCGTTAGCGAGAAGTAGGAGCGCAACGAAATGACGCTTGAGGAGAAATCGAAACTTCCGTCAGGCGGCTACCGCGGCCCACGCCAACAGGCGGGATTGGCAGAGGCTTGCACGCCGAGCTCACAGATAGAAACCGCCGCCCTATCGCTGGCGGATATGCTTGAGGCCACGTGTGCATATCGCGCGCCGATCTCACCGGAAACCGCGCTCTATCTAGCGCTGGAGGTGTGGGAAATCGGCCAGCGGCGGGGGTTGAGTTCGGTCGATGCGTCATCGGTCTTCGTCGACAGTCTAGGTGGTGTGCATCTTGCGGCGGCGGAGGGTAGCCAGGTGCGGCGCATCGACGCGCCCGCGGCCACGCTTCGAGCATCGGTACTAGCGCTTTTGACCAAACTTTTGTTGCGCGCGGCGCCCCCATTGCCTGGGGGCATGCTTGCGCTGCTGGACTCCGCTTCAGCGCCTAGCTCGGAGGAGGCGCTTGGTCGGGCGTTGCATGACGCGCTCGTACCGCTGAATCGGCCAGCGGCCGCGCGCATCTTGGCGCGACTGCGGCGGCAGGTCTTGCAGCTTGGAGCCTTGCCTGGGTTTGAGGTGCCCGACGTGCCGGTG
>SLQV01000032.1 GCA_007131285.1 Myxococcales bacterium | reverse complement strand
CCAAATGCTTCGAACAGGCATATTATGAAACGCAACGACTGGCAGCATAGACTGCCAGTCCCAACTCAATCAGCCTCCGGAAAACCCGGGGGGATTCACCCGCAGCCACGCGCTCGCCGGGACCCCGGCCCACCGGGACGCTCCCCACCGTGCGCCCACACACGCGAACCCCGCTGCCGGCTAGGCTCAACCTCTTTCTTCAGCGTATTAAGCCCCCGGTGTCGGCCGCTAAGCAGGATCCGCCTTTTTTGTTAGCGCATTCGGCGACGTTATTCACACCCGTGGGCCTCGGCCTTCGGGCGTTTCGGGTACGCGTTGCCTAGGCACTGGGGACGTCCCAGGAGGCGGTGATGGTGCGGCCCTCAAAAGTCTGCGCGCCGAGACGGGCGGGGAGGTCGTCTTGCGCACTGGAGGCACGGACTTCAACCAGCGTTCGGCTGCGTGCGAGCCTGACGCGTTCAATTTCGATGTCGGGCACGACGTCTTGGAGGTAACGCTTCAGATCACTTAGGCGGATGCCATCGCTTCGGCCTACATTGAGGCGCAGGATCTTGCCGCCATCGGTTGTCGGGCGAATGCCGCTCGAATCGCCGGCTTCAGTGCTTCGGGCGCGGCTTGTGCCGGAAACGCGTTTGTCACGAGGAGGCGGTTCAGCGCGGCCGAGGCTCTGCGCGCTGCGCGTGTCGTCGTAGGCGCCATCGGCATTTGATCCATCCCTGGCGTCTTTGTCGTTGCGCAGGAAGGGGTCCTCGCCTGCCGAGGCCGTGCCTGCTCCGGCGGATGCCGTGCTGCGCCTGGACGCGCTAGAGCCCGCGCTAGACCCAGGGACAAGGCCCCTTTCCGGTGCGCTCCTTTCGGCTTTATCTCGACCCTGTTTTGGGGCGCGTCCGCTGCTGCGTCGCGGGCGTGGTGCCGCGCTGGCCGCACTTGCCTCGGGGTCGGTGTGGCCGGGGGCATTCGCTTCAATATGCGCGTCGTTTGAAGTACGGTCTGCTTGGCTGCGCACGTGCTGTACGAGCCTAGCGATCCAGCGTGCCGGGTTCTGGGTTGTCAGGATCCGTTGCGCGGCACGCAGCGCAACGCTGTCGGTGGGTTCGCCAAGCAACGCGTCGAGTGCGTCGAGGACGGCGACTTCAGCCGCAGTGTCGAGGGCCTCCTGACTAGGCAATGGCCGCTCGCGCAACTCTATCTCGGATTCAAGCTTAAGGTAATAGAGCGCGCCGAGGTCCGTCGGTGCCAGAAGCGAGAGGGCTGTGCCCTTGCGTCCCGCGCGGCCCGTCCGGCCCGTTCGGTGCACGTACTGCTCGGTTGAAGCTGGGAAGTCCCAGTTGACCACCGTTGAGACATTTTCGATGTCGATGCCACGGGCGGCAACATCCGTTGCGACCACGAGAGGAAGGTTCCCGCCGCGAAATGCTTCAAGCACGCTCTCCCTGTCGCTCTGGGATAGGTCGCTGCTTAAATCCTGGGCGGCGTGTCCAAGCTTGCGTAACCAACCTGCCACGCGTCGCGTCGCTTCCTTGGTGTTGCAGAATACCAGCGTGCGAAAGGGCCGCTCTTGCTGAAGCAGCGTGAGCAACGCGCGCTCTTTATCGACGGGCCGTGGCGTCACACTGTAAAAATGCGTAACCGTGGCCGAGTACCCCAGGCCCGAGTGCAGCAGGTAGGCCTCCGGAGCTTTTTGAATGCGTGCCGAAAAGCGCTGAACTTCTCGGTCCACCGTCGCAGAAAAAAGCCATGTCCGTTTGCGGTCGGGCATTGCCCCAAGGATCGCGAGAACGTCCTCGGCAAAGCCCATCGAAAGCATCTCATCTGCTTCGTCAAGGATAACGGTCTGAACCTCGCTCAAATCAATGGCGCCGCGCCGGCTTAGGTCGAGTAGGCGACCTGGCGTTGCAGAGATGACCTCGGGCCTGGTCGCAAGCGCTTCGACCTGTTGGGCCATGGGCGCGCCACCGTAAATCTCACATGCGTTGATGCGGCCGAACGCACCGAGCTGACGAAACTGCAGCGCGGATTGTTTGGCTAGCTCCCGCGTCGGCGCAAGCACCAAAGCTTGAAGGCCTTCGTCGACCTTGAGTAAGCGGTCGACCAGGGGTAGCGCAAAGGCACCTGTCTTTCCGCTACCTGTTTGCGCCTGAACCAGGACATCGCGTCCGGCTGCACAGGCTTCAAAGGTCTTGACCTGGACTTCTGTTGGCGTGGTCCAGCCGGCTGCCTCTACCGCAGCTAAGGTTGAGGCTCGGAGCCCGAGGCTCGCAAAAGTAGTCGTTTCGGTCACGGCCTATGACTTAGCAACGTAGCTCTCTCCGCGCACGCCGCCCACGTGCGGGCGCGTCGTCGATTGCATGCCGGTGTGTAGCAGGTTTGTGGTCGAAGGTCGGACCACTGCGCACGGAGCGCCGTGGATTCCTGGGGATGTATTGCCAGGTGAGGTCTGTGGCTTGGGTTGCGGAACCAAGCACGTGCGTTAATCCGCATCAGCTTAAGGTTGAGCCGCTACAGCCCTGTGTTTGCTGCTGTGTTCGCCGCGCGCCTTCAATCGCTCACGCATGCAGGCTGGGGTCCCGGCGCGCGCGTGGCTGCGGGGCCCGCGGAGGGTCTCGGGGGGACCCACAATTGGGT
>SLQV01000171.1 GCA_007131285.1 Myxococcales bacterium | reverse complement strand
TTGCGCGAGCTTGTCAATGCCGATGCCTCGGACTGGGCCGCGCTTGATGCGCTGATCGACCTGTTGCGTACCGCGGAAAACTGGCCCGCGCTCGTTGTTGCCTTGCGCCAGCGCGTGCGTGCTGAAGTGCCCGACTGGCAGCGTCGACTCGACCTTATCGATATTGCGGAAGTTCAGGCAGAGCAGCTCGGTGAGACCCGGGAGGCGGTGGCCACCTGGGAAGAAGTCAGCGCGCGCTTTGGGCGGGATTCCCGTGTCGTTCTCGAGCTTTCGGGCTTGTACAGCTCGCTGCAGCGCTGGCGTGACGTAGAGGCGCTCGTCAGTCCTCATCTTCACGAGCAAAAAGCGCGGCTGACCGAATCCTTCGTTGAGATGGGACAGATTCGCGAACAGAAGCTCGAGGATCCGGAAGCGGCACTTTCCGACTACTTGACAGTGTTGGCGTTGAAGCCCGATGAGCCGCGCGCGCTTGCGGGGCTTGAGCGCATCGGTGCCCTTGAAGGCCTTCAAGAGCCGGCGTTATTGGCGCTCGAAGAGGCTTATTTGCGCGTCGGCGATAGTGCGCGCCTGGTGGCGCTGACGCCCGCGCTTTTGGAACTCGAAGCCCCGCTCTCCGTCCGCGGAGCACGTGCCGAGCGGGCTGCCGTTTTCTGTGAGGACGAGCTTGCGGACTTGACGCAGGCCCTCGACTGGCGCTTGCGCATGTTGAGAGAGTCGCCGGGCCAGCGGGCCGCGCTTGCGGCGGTTGTGCGCCTCGCGCTTGCGGCGGGAGCTGAATCCGAAAGTGCCCAGCTGGATGCGGCGCATGCCCTAGCTGAACTTGCGGAGCGGGAAGTTGCGCGTTCCAACGTCGCGGCGCCGCTCTGGCTCGAAGCCGGAAAACTCTTGGCAGCCGCTCAAGGTCTTGAAACCGGGGAAGCGCAACTATGGATCGCGCAGGGGTTCGTGCTCGAGCCGAGTCCCGAGGCCCAGGAGGCGCTGCGCGGTCTTACCCGCGTGCGAGTCCTCGACGAGGCGGCTCAGGCGCTTTTGGCACGTAGCGTGACCGAGTCTGATTTGGCCGCGCCTCTGCTGCGCCTAGCACTTAATGTGTTTGCCGGAACAGGGCCCTGTGATGCCTACGTAGCGGGCCTGCTGCGCCTCAGCGTGCTGGTGAGTGATGCTCTGCCTCCCCTTGAGGAGGCATTTGAAGTCTGTGCCGCGCACGAAATCGAGATGAGCCTTGCGCTGGAAGTCACGCGCGCCCTACATGAAGCGTGGCTGGTTGCCGCCCGCCCTGAACCGCAACGCCTCGAAGCCATTGAGCGCACGCTGGTGGCTCTCAAGCATTATGGGGCACCTGCGGCAGAGGTGCTGGCCGCCACGGAAGCCTCGGCGCGCAGCCTAACGGGTGGCGGGGCAGCAGGCTTCTTTCGGTCTGCCGCGGAGCAGTCTCGCGCACTCGGGGAAGAGCGCGGGCGGACGACGCGGGCGCTACTCGCTGCGTTCGCGGCAGATCCTACGGATGACGCGGTCGCCGCAGACCTCTCCGCCGAACTTGAAGCGCAAGGCCGGTTAACCGAGCTCCTAGAGATCAAGCGCAGCCGTCTTGAGCGTGCAAACGACCCGGGCACGCAACTGGGATTGCGGCTTGATATGGCCAAGACGCAGCAAGGTATCGAGGCCCAAGCTCAGACCCGTCGACTGCTGGAGCTCAACTTAGAAGCCCAACCCGGTCACGAGGCGTCTTGTGAGGCGCTGGCTCGTTACCACGAGGACCGTGGTGACTTTGAGAGCCTCGCGGCACACCTGCGGCATCAGGGCAGCATATCGGCGAGCTTGGGTGATACGGATCGCGCGCTAGCATTGTGGCGTCGCTGCGCGGTGCTGCAAATGGGACGCCTTCGTGATGCCGAGAGCGGTATCGCGACGTTGCGTGAGGCGCTCACCTTGCGGGACGATGACGTTGACTTTCTCACGCGGCTCGCCGATGCGGAGCTCGCGGCAAATGACCTCGCAGCCGCGGCGCAGACCCTTCAGCGTTTGATCCCCCGTCTCGAGGTTCCGGCCCGTGCTGAGCGGTACAGCACGCTCGTGGCATGCCTCGACACGCTCGGTCTCACTCGCAAGCGCGTCTCCGTGCTGGTGGATGCTTTTGGAACGTTTCCCGAGATTTCAAGCTTTCGCGATGGACTGCTGGCGCACTATCGAGAGGATGGCAATCTCGAGGCACTCGTGGATGTGATCGTCCGATCGGTGCCGTTCACCAGCGACGAGACCGAGCTTTTGGCGTTTGTCCACGAGGCGGTTGAGGTGCTCGAGAATCACCTCAAGCGGCCAGAAGACGGCCTGGCACTGATACGGCGCGCGCTTGAAGTCTTGCCGAATGACCGAGCGCTTAGCCGCGCCCACGCCCGAGCGTTGGTGGCATCGGGCGAGCTGTCTGAGGCCCAAGCAGTCCTTGAAACACTCATCGATGCCTTTGGTCAGCGCCGGAATGCCGAACGGGCCGCCCTGCATGCGCAGCTTGCGCAAGTGCTTAACCTGCAAAGCTGCGCGGATGCCGCACTTGAACAGCTTCAGCTAGCGACGGAGATCGATAACAGCAACCTCGCCTATCTGGAGCAGCTCGGGCATGTCGCGCGCACCCACGGTGAGCTTGAGCTGGCTGAACGGTCGTTTCGCACGCTCCTTTTGCTTGTTCGCCGTCAGACGGAGTCGGATCGCGCAGGTTCCGGAAGGCCCCACGTGACCGTCGCCCAGGTGCATTACCATCTCGCCGGCGTGGCGGAAGCGCGCGGCGATGCGGCCAAAGCCGATGAAATGTTCGAATCAGCGTCGGATGCGGCGGCGCACAGCCAGGAAGATGCGCTCGGTTTCTCAGATGCGCTCGTGCGTGCGGGCCAGGAGACGCAGGCGCTCGAGGTGCTCCGACGGCGTATTGAACGGACCGATGATCGTGGTGACCTCGCGATACTCTACACGAGGCTCGCGGCGCTTCTCGAGGCCGACGGTAGCGAGAGCGCGCTCACTGAGGCATTTTCTGCGCGTGCCGAGGTGCTGCGCATCGCGCCCACGGAAGTGGCGCACCTCGATGCGGTGGTCGCCTGTGCGCGTCGTGCGGGGAACGCTGAGCAAGCCGTAGCGTCGCTTGCAGAGTTGGCGAGCCGCTTGCGGCGCCGTTCGGATGCACCTGCGCTGGCGTTGATTCACACTCGGATCGGCGAGCTCTATGAGTGTGATCTCGAGGATCTGGAGTCCGCGAAAAAGGCGTTTGCCGCGGCCGCGGTTGTCGAAGGCGCGGGCTCCGAAGTATTCCTGGCGCTCGCAGCCAGCGCACGGCGCCGCAAAGAAGCGAATCTCGAGCGTCGTCACCTTGACCGTGTGCTTGAAGCGACGCCGAGCCGCCGTGAACGCTCGCAGACGCTTTATCGCTTGGCGGAACTCAACGCGAGCATTCCAGGGGCTGCCGAAGTCGCACTTGCGCAGCTTGCGGAGGCGTTCGCGCTGGAACCCAAGGTCGAAGTGGTCAAGCACCTGGTAGGTGGTTTGCTCGCTGACCCCAGCCTAAGCGATGACGCACTCAATGCGCTTGAGGGGTTAATTCGCGAGAGCGAGGATGAGCGTTTGCTCCTCGCGTATATCGACGCTCAGCGCAATACGTCGGTACGGTCGCTTGAACTACTCCGCGAAGGCGTGGAGTTGGCTCGGCGGCTTGAAGAACCCGCAGAGGAGTCGCGCTTTTTGGAGGCGCTCTCGCAGCAAGCCGCAACCAAGGATGCCAAGGCGATTGAGCGCTGGGCGCTTGAGCAGCTCGTCGGGTTCAGTCGCCGCCAGGGTGACGTCGAGACGGCTGTGCAATACCAACGTCGTTTGGTAGAGCTGCTGCCCGAGCAACAGCGGGCGCCCGAGACGCGCAAGCTTGCCTTGCTGGTCGCGCGCTTGCCGACGCAGAGTCTCGTAGCCGACGCGTTGCTGAAGGAAGTGCTGGCGGACAAGCTCGACGATATCGAGGCATGGCGTGTACGACTTGCGCTGCCGGATGCGCTTGAGCGCCTCGGTCAGTTACGCGAGGAGATTGCGTCAGCCTGCGTGGATATCGGCGATATCGAGGCGCGTACCGAGCTCCGCGGTCTTTGGGCCACCTTTCTCGTTGACACTGCAAATGCGAGCGAGGAGGCCGTGATTGTATTGCGCGACGGGTTAGCGGATGCGCCGGGTAGCGAAGCGCTGACTGCCATGCTCTCAAAGATCTTTGAAGCGAGTGGCTTTGATGCGGAACTGGTCAACCTGCTCGAAGAACAGCTTGCGCAGGCGATTGAAAAGAAAGATGCCGAAACGATTCTTCCGACGGCGGGCCGGTTGGTCTCTTTGCTATCCCGTTTTCACCAGGACCGCGCGCTCAGCTTGATCGAGTCCCTTGAGACTCAGATCGAGCTCGACCGTGAACTGCTCTTGCGCAAACTTGAACTGATGCTCGTGTCGGGAGCTGAGCTTGCGCCTTGTCTTGAGCTCAAGCAGCGCCTGCTTGTCAGTGAGGAAGTCGCTCAGATACCCGAACGCGCCGCTGAAATCGCGCGAGAATGGCGCACGCTTGATGAGCATGACAAGGCACTCGAGGTCCTCCACGCCGCGCTTCAGCGGGTGCCTGGAAACGCGGGTTTGCTGCAAGAGCTTGACCGTGGCTATCGTGAAGCGGGTGCATGGTTGCCTCTGCGCGAGTTGCTCGTCACACAGGCGCGGCTGCTGCCTGAGGGGGATGCGCGGCGCTTACGCTTGATTCGTGAGGCGGCCGCACTCTCGTTGACCGAGCTCGGTGAGCTCGACCGAGCGCTTGAGCTCCAGCGTGAAGCACTCGAGCAGGCACCCGATGACCTCGATCTATGGGCGGACTACACGCATACGCTGGCTGAGGCAGGCCGACACCAAGACGCCATGGCTGCGCTTAAGCGTCAGCTCGATGTGGTTGAGGTTGGAAGCGGCGCGGAGCTCAAACTCACGGCGGCGCTTGCCTCTATTTCTCTTGATCTCGGCGAGCTAGTCGAGGCGAAAGCGGCTTACGAGCGACTTGTCGCGCTCGACTTCCCAGAAGCCAAGGACGGACTGAAATCGGTTCTCGAGGCGCTTTTTGAAGTCAGCATGAGCCAGCCTCAAAGCCCACAACAAAACGCGGAGACCTGGGCCCTGCTCCAAGACCTTTTCCTGCTTCGCCAGGACTCGGGCCAGGGTGAGGAAGCGCTGGCAGAGCTCGCGCGCTTCCTTGAGGCCGTGCCTGGTTCGGTTGACGGGTGGCGTTTCGCACGGCACCAAGCGGAGGTCCAGGGTATCGAGGACTGGCGTTTCGCCGCGCTTGAAGCGCTGACCAGTCTCAGTGAAGGCGATGAACTCGTGGGGGCATGCCTAGAATACTGTGTGCTTTTGGCAGAGGCCGGCCGTGCTGCAGAGGCTGTTGGTCCACTGGAAGATGCCTTAGAGAAGACGGGTGATTCGCGGCTCTTTGCCCAGCTTTCGGCGCTCTACGAAGAGCTTGGGAACTTCGAGGGACTCGCGCGTTTGATGCGCTTCGAACTCGAAGGAGAGCTCGAAGCCGCGACGCGCAAGGAGTTGGCACTGCGTCTCGCCGCGCTCTACCATGACAAGCTTGACCAACCGGACTTAGCGCTGCCCCTTATCGAAGAAGCACTGCGTCTCGAGCCTAACGATAGCGCGCTGGTAACGCGGCTCGTTGATGTTTATGTCACGGGGGGCAACTATAGCGCCGCGGCAGAAAAGCTCGTCGGAGCGATGGACGCCCTTGGCCAGAAGCGTGGGCCCGAACTCTCCTCCCTGCAGTATCGCATGGCACTCGTGGCGCGGGCGTCGGGGGAAGATGATGTGCAGCTTCAGTGGCTTTTGGCTGCGCTCGAAGCGGATAAGCAAAATGGCGATGCGGCCGCAGACCTGGCAGAACTTGCGATGGCGCAGGAAGACTTCGACACCGCGCTGCAGGCGTTGCGGGCGGTTACGTTATTGCGCAACCCTTGCAAGATGTCGCGGGCTCAGGCGTTTTACCTGCAGGCGCGCATTGCGACTAAGCGCGGCGAAGACCGCCGTGCGATCCTCTGGGCGCGCAAGGCCCTGAGTGAAGACCCTGAGCTTAGCGAGGCCGTGGCTTTCCTGGAGGAACTCGAAGCCTCGGCCTAGCCGCGCCGTGAGGCGTTAGGCGTTGTCATTGTCAAGGTGTGCTTCGAGCATCCAAAGTGCTTCATCGCTGCCGCGGAGGATTTCGGTGAACAAATCGGCGGTGGCAGCGTCGCGTGCCTCCTCAGCCTGGCCCACCGCTGCGCGCAAGTTTTGGCTGACTTGGGCGACGGACGAGGCGAGTGCTTCGACGTGCACAGCACCCGCTACGGCGTCTTTAGGGTAGGCCGGTAGCTGGGTGGCGCCGCTGACCTGCGAGAGGGTGCCCGCGGCAAGGCCGCCGAGCTGCGCGACGCGTTCGGCGGTGAGGTCGACCCAGCCGCGCGCGTCCGCGTGGACTTTGTCGAAGAGTTCATGCAGTGCGATGAAGTTGGGCCCCCGGACATTCCAGTGCGCCTGTTTGGCGTGAAGCGTCAGGTCGATGAGGTCGGCCAGGCGGCCGTTGAGAAGGCTCACCATTCGAGAGCGGACCGAGCCCGCCAGGTCATTTTTAGTTGTGCGTAAAGTCATCTTCGGGCCGTAGCAGTATCCATTCCTCTTGCAAACCCGGCCTTTGTTCGTGAGTCGCGAATGCGTTAAGCGGTGAGCACATTAGCTGGTTGTAATCCCTGAGTAGGGCGCATTCGCTTGCCGGTAAGCTTCCAGCTGCGCGGTGGCGTAGGGACGGAGATCCACCGGCAGCATGCCTTCGAAGCGGTAGCCCGCTAGCGTCGGCGCTACTTTGCATGCGTGGAAAGCAACGCCAAGGTTTGCGGCTTTGCGTGCGGCGGCGGCAAAAGCCGGGTCATGGAGGTCCGACGGTCTAAGTGCGGTGGCTCCGGGGTGCTGCACTGTGAACAAGACAGAAGCGCGGGCTCTGCCTTGAAGCGCGTCCGTTGGACCTAGGTTGCCCATCACGATATCGCTGAGCGTGTGTAGGTGGTGTGTCGCGCGGGCGCTGACTGAATCAGGAAAGTAGCCGCAGCCGTCGGGATACACGAGATGGCAGTTTTTTACCTCGATGAAGTGCGGGGTGGGCCCGGCAACGCAGAAATCGATCCGACGCCCCCCATGCACGCTCACTTCGGCACGCAGCCGGTCCTCGGGTGTCCCCGTGTGCATTCGCGTATCCGGATCGCGCACAGCAGCGCCTTGCGCTTGACCCAACGCGCATGAGAACGGCTCGAGGTGTCCGCCTTCGAGTAGCTTGCGCACAAGCGCATTCGGACGGCTTGTGTGCGCACCGACAAGTACGCCCGCGCACTCAATCAGCTCCCACACGTAACGTAGACGCCGCGTTTTCGCGGCCGGCGCTTCAACAAGATAGGTGCGGGCACCCGGCCGTACGAGCCCTTCCATCCTGCCGGGATTAACGCAGTGGGCCTCGACGATGGCGCCGGAAGCAAGGCGCATCCTTGCGACAAAGCGGTTGGGTCGCGCCACCAGCGTCGCTGCGACGAGTGGGCCGGCATGTGGCAGCGTTATATCCAAAGACATTGCAGGAGCCTGACACAGCAAGCATCGCGCTGTGATGTGCTTGCGTACCTGGACTTGCCATGTCCCATCGGGTAGTTCTCCACTGCTGTGTCTGAACACGTCGCCGAACGTGCTCCAATGCGTAGTCAGGAGGCATTCCGTCGCCTGCTCTTTGTCATTTGGGGCGCTTTTATCCTATCCACGACCGGGCTCTTCGCCGTTGTGTACGTGGGTGTAGCGAGCGGTGAGGGCTTGAATCCCGCCTTCGCAGCGAAGGAGCAGGTGACGTTTGCGGTGGTCGCTTTTGCTCTGGCGTTGGGCAGTAACATTCTGTTGCGCCACTTTCTGTATTTGCCCTTGGCACGGAGGATCCTCGAGAGCGAGTCTGTTGCAGGCCAGAGGCGTATTTTGGTGTCCTGCGTCGTCGCCTGGGCAATGACCCAAGGCATGGCCGTGTTGGGGCTGGTGCTGGCGCTCTTAGCGGGTAGCTTTCAGGTGTTTCTTCCCTTCGGCGGCGGCGGCCTGGCACTTCTACTTCTCCGCAAACCACCCCGTAGTGCGTTTAACTGAACTCTTCTTGTGGAGCCCTCGCGTTATACGCTTAGATGTTTAGCGAGCGGTTTGCGCCCGGCGGCGTGCGCGCGAGATGCCCGGTTTCCAAGCAACATCTAGGTAGCTCAGGCTGAGGACGATGGCTCTTAGAACACCTTATCGAGGTCACGTTAGGGTGCACGCGGCATCGGAGTTGTCGCGGCTGCTCGCTGTCGCGGACCCGGACGGCGATGCACGTATTACGCGTCGAGACGTGCCGCTTTCGGGGGAGACCGGACGCCATCATTTTTTTCTCGCGGATGTCGACGGACAGAGCTTTGAGGTCAGCGGCACCTATTACCTAGCCAATTTACTTCAGGAACTGAGCCTTGCGGTGAGCCGCGGCGAGGCGGTGACCAATATTTCGATCGAGCGCGTTTTCGAATCCGCACTTGGGCGTCTCGAACGCCGGGTTCGGGATGAGTTCTGGCAGGGTTTAGAGCGCTGCCTCGACGAAGAGAGCATCGAGGGGCTGCTTAGCGACTCAAAGGTGACCGTGGAGGGTTTGCCGAAGCTTTACGTTCCTGAAACGGACCCTGCGGCCTTGGTTTTTTACCAAGACATGGCGGCGCGGCGCGGCAGCTTCGCCGTTGAAGTGCTCGATCCAACCCGCGTAGGTCCACACAAGTTGGCTCGACTTAGTGCCGAAGGTCGCCACGGTTTGCTCGCGCTCGCGGGACGGCCGGCTAGCGGTTTGCTGGCCCAAGGCGGCAGGAGTGATGGGTATAGGCCGCTGCCCTATCTAGTTCCGGGTGGGCGCTTCAACGAAATGTACGGCTGGGACTCCTATTTCATTGGACGCGGTTTGCTCGCTGACGGGCGCATTGCGCAAGCGCAGGCGCTCTGCGAACACCTCGCCTACGAAGTGATGCACTACGGCTCAGTGCTCAACGGCAACCGTACCTACTACCTTTTGCGCTCCCAGCCCCCACTTTTGCCGGCCCTTGCTCGGTCGGTGTTGGCGGTGTTGCCTGATGATGCGGCAACCCAGGCATTTGCCGGCCGCATGATGCAAGCAGCGCAGCTTGAATACGCGCGTATATGGGCGCAGCCGCCTCGCTTTCGCGCTGACCTTGGCCTAACGGGTTACGGTGGCCAGTCGGCGGGGCTTCCGCCGGAGGTCGAGCCGGGTCACTTCGATACGACCCTGGCGCCCTACGCGCAGGCGAGTGGCCTCTCGCTTGCCGAGTTCAAGCGGAGTCTCGTGGGAGGCGCTGCGTTACCGGCTGGGCTTGATGAGTTTTTTCGTCACGATGTTGCCGTTCGGGAGTCGGGCCATGACACGACCTACCGTTGGCACCGGGGCGGCCGGGAAGCCGCGGGTGATTTCTTGTCAGTCGACCTGAATGCTTTGCTTTTTCGCTACGAGACAGATCTGGCCCGGCTCATCGAAAGCTATCCGCGCGCGGCGCCGCGAGGGGGTAGCGGCCGCTGGTGGTCACGCGCTCACACCCGGCGCGAGGCGATTGTGCGACAGCTTTGGTGCGAGGAACAGTCGCTCTTTTTTGACATGCACGCGCCTACGCGGACGCGGTCCGATTTCGTTTCTGCCGCAGTATTTTACGTGCTTTGGGCGAGCGATCCGACGGATTCACGAACAGCGCTCATCGGAGAACGCGCTGCGGACCGTCTAGCTATGCGTGCGTTGGAACGCCTCGAAGCACCGGGCGGCGTGCTCGGATCTGACGCCCAGAGCCTAGCGCTACGCCGGCCGGTGGGTGGACATGAACGCCAATGGGACTACCCGCATGGCTGGGCGCCGCACCAGCTTTTCGCCTGGGAGGGGCTTAGCGCGCATGGCCGACACAGCGATGCTTCGCGTTTGGCGTACCGCTGGATTTACACGATTTTGACCAACGCGATTGATTTCAACGGTGCGCTGCCCGAGAAGTTCGATGTGTTGCGTCGCTGCCTCGAGGTTGATGCCGAGTACGGCAATGTCGGTACTGACTTCACGCACGTCACCCGAGAGGGTTTTGGCTGGACCAACGCATCCTTCAAGTTGGGCCTGGCCAGGCTTTCCGCCGAGGAGCGCGACGGGCTACAGCGCATGATCCCGCCCGAGTGGCGCTTTCTATAGCGCGGTGCCTCCGCGTTCTTTAGGGGGGCTTGGGTCTGCTATCGCGTGTGAAGCCCGGTGAGCGTTCCTCCCGACCCACGCGCGCTGTGTGGTGCCTTAATACGCTTCAGCTTAAGGTTGAGCCGCTACAGCCCTGTGTTCGCCGCGCGCCTTCAATCGCTCACGCATGCAGGCTGGGGTCCCGGCGAGCGCGTGGCTG
>SLQV01000047.1 GCA_007131285.1 Myxococcales bacterium | reverse complement strand
GGCTTTCTTTTACCAACCGAACCGCTCGCTCACGTACCTCCGATGAAAACCTGCTCCCCTTCATTCTCATGTCTCCTAGACTCCCTCTTTTCGGAGCCTCCAGGAAACCCGGGGGGATTCACCCGCAGCCACCCGCGCGCCGGGGGGACCCCAGCCCACCGGGATCCGCCCACCGTGCGCCCGCTCCCGGACGCCGCCGGGCTCAATCCATGCCTTCACCGTATTAAGACGCTTCGACTTAGGCTTGCTTCTTCACTTAGCTTCGTGAGCCTGTCGAAAACCAGATCGCATGCGGCGCAAAGCACCGTGCGTACTTCTAGGAACTCGGTAAGGGGGCATGCCGCCGCGCACCCCCTACGCCCGAGGAATACCCCTGCGCTTAACTTGGCCTCGGTCCGCTGGTGGACACCGCTAGCAGGCTCAACGTTGCGCCTCAAAGCCTACGTCGTGCCGTGGGCGGTGGGCATTATTTGTTTCAGGCCACGCGACGCCTGCGGCGAATATGCTGGACACTGAACCACGCGAGGGCGAGGAGACTTAGGTAGGCCGGGAAATCACCGACGGCTTGGTAAACAGGCCGCCCTTCGAGCAGAGCGACGGATCCGGCCAACGTGGCCTCTTTGAAGACAGGACCGTGCTGGGTGACTCGGCCGCTCGCATCAATAATTGCACTGACGCCGCTATTCGTACTGCGAACGAGATAGCGCCGCGCCTCGACGGCTCGAAACTTTGCAAGCGCAAGATGGATCCAAGGCTCCGTGCTGTCACCAAACCAGGCATCGTTGGTGAGGTTGACCAGCAGATTCGGCCTGCCAAAGGCCATCGCCGTACGTACGAAATGAGGGACAAGGTCCTCGTAACACACAAGGGCACCGATACGCGCGTCGCCGAACACTAAGGGCGCAAAGGACGTGCCTTGACCAAAGCGTCCCGAAGCTGGAGACAGGTCATAGAGCGCGGGAAAGAGATCCCCGAAGGGGATATACTCACCGAAGGGCATCAGAATGTGCTTGTCGTAGCGGCCGAGCAACGCACCGCCTTCATCCATGAGGAACGCGCTGTTGAAGTGTAGGCGTGCATCGCCTTCACCGACACCGAAAAGTCCGCCAAAGAGCAGTGGCCGCTTGAGCGCACCGAGCGCCGTCCCAGCAAGCGACGCGTACTCTGCGCTTAGATAGTAGGAAAAAGCGGATTCAGGCCAGAAGAGCAGCTCGACCTCTGGGTGCGCTGCAATAAGTGATTCCGAAAGCCTAAGATGGCGCCGCAAGCCTTCGTTGGGCGCTTCACGTTTCGCTGTCGTGCCCATATTGGCCTGCACCAGCCCGATATTCAGCGTCGGCGCTGCGGCCGCGTGCCTTTCCACTTGCTGGATGCGCCACGCGCCATATCCGAGTGTCAACACCAGGGCGCCTGCGGTTGCAACCACCAAGCGCAAAGGCTTGGGCCCCTGCGCCCAGCGCCAGTGTATCACCGCAAAGACGGTCGCGTTGACCGCAACCAGTAGGGCCGACACCAGCATCGGGCCACCTAGATCCGCGATCTGAATAAGCAGCGGGACGGGGTGCAGCGCGTTAGCGAAGTAGGCACGAAAGATCGTCGGAACAAGCCACTCGGCGGGAAGAAACGCGACAAGAGAGCGCAGCACCACGTTCGGAAGTTGGTGCCGCAACGCAACGAAAAGTGCGGCAAACACTCCGAACATAAGCCCCTGAAAGCCCCAAAGCAGCGTGCTCACCAGCCAATTTACCGCACCGGGAAAAGGGGTGAAGACCTCAAGCATGCCCACTACCCAGTAGGTTGCCAGCGCGTAGGCAACCGTCCCCATCAGCCAGCCACCCCAAAAGCCACGACCTACGCCGCCCCCTCCCCACGTCAGCGCGGCGAGCAACGGAACAAGCCCCAGAAAAGCCAGGGGCCAGATATCAAATCCCGCAAATCCCAACGCGTAAATGACCCCGCTGCCCGCACAGGTGAGTGCAAAAGTGCTCGTCTGCCGCCAGGTCATCTGCTTCTGCTCTGGGCCGTGCCCCTTGTGCTGCCGAATGCGCATCGCCAGCGGTCATAGACCGAAACCACAGCGCATGTCAGCCGAGACAGCCTGCTTTAACCCCTACCTGGCGTAGCGGCAGGGGCTGAGATAGCCGCACGTCCTCGCCGAATATTCGACGCACTCAAGCGATCGCGGCTATCGGCGACCCCGCGCAACCCCGGAGCCTGAAACATCCAAGCAGCGCTCACGGCTCAATCACCGCCCGTTTCCTCTGGAGGCGCCGCCGACCCAACAAAACCAGGGCGACCGCGCATCGCCCCGCCTAGAGCGCGCCTCGCCCGTCAGTTCAGCCCGCGGGTCACTTCGTCCAAGGTTTCCTCGAGCGTGTCGAGCAGGAAGTCCAGATCGGACTCTGTCGTGTTGAGCGGTGGGGTAATATACACGGTATTACCCAGCGGCCGGAGCCACAGGCCCTTGCGTCGCGCGAGCACATGAACGCGCTGACCGAGCGGCGCATGATAGCCTGCAGGGCCCTCAATCTCCACAGCGGCCACCATACCTAGTGCACGCGGGTTTGTAAGGTGCGCGTGCGTGCGGAACCGCGCAAAGGCTGCGGCGATGCGCGCAGCCTTAGGCACCGCCTCGGCGAGTATGTGCTCGTCCTCGTAGACGTCGAGCACCGCGCGGGCGACCGCCGCTCCGAGCGGGTTGCCGCAGAAGGTATGACCATGCATCAGCGCTCGCGTTCCATCACCGCCGAAGCCCTCGAAGACGCGTTCGCTTGTCACTGTGGCCGCAAAGGGCAAAACGCCGCCGCTTAAACCTTTTGCGGTGCAAAGGATATCCGGAACGACCTGCGCGTGAGCACTCGCCCACATCGGACCTGTGCGGCCATAGCCCGTAAATACCTCATCGGCGATCAACAGTGCACCGGCACGGTGCGTCGCAGCCGCCAGTCGACGCAGGTGCGTGCCCGACCAAAAACGCATGCCGCCCGCCCCCTGCACCATGGGCTCAACGATAACCGCCGCTACCGAATCGCCCTCCTGGTCGAGGTGGGCGCTCAGCGCCTCGGCAGCCGCTTCAAAGTCATCGTTTCTTGGTCGCCAGACCGCAAAGAGAAGATTGGCAAAGACGCGCTGAAACTCGGGAATGTCCCCAGCACTCATTGCGCCGACGGTATCACCGTGAAACGCCCCAGAAAGCGCGAGCACCCGCTGTCGCCGTGGCTGACCGTTCTGCGCGAAGTACTGGTGAGCCATCTTGAGCGCCACTTCGACCGCGGTGGAGCCGTTATCGCTAAAAAACACCCGGTTCAGGTCGCCGGGACAGCATGCCGCCAGGCGCCGGGCGAAATCGACAGTTGCCTCGTTGATCATACCGGCGAGCGACGCATGGCACAGTCGCTCGCTCTGAGCTCGTAGCGCCGCGACGAGCCGTGGATGCTGGTGACCTAAATTGCTCACCCACCAAGAACCGAAACCATCAAAATAGCGTTGACCTGACGCGTCCCACAGCCACGGCCCCTCCGCGCGCGCTACCACGAGGGGCTCGACCTCGAGCTGGCTCTGGCGCGCGGTGTAGGGCCGCCACAAGTGAGCGCGATCGAGCTTGACAAGCCTGCCCGCAACGCCGGTGGGGTCAGAGAAGCTCACCGACAGGCCTAACGTGTGATGCTTTTGGCCTGGGGCTGTGCGTAAGCATCGTAAGGACCTAGATGCACCCGATAGACGAAAGCCGACCAGCCGCTGGCAGGGGCATAGGCGCTCAACGCATTCGTAAGCGCGTCGTTTGTGCAGGCGTGGAGTTCGACGTCACCCGGTCGAAGGGTGCGAAGGCGCAAGCGCCGAGCAGCGGAGCGCTGCGCAAAGCGCAGCTCGACCTCAAGCGCAATGGGCTCGACGCGTTTGCGTTCGACGTAACCGTCGTAGCACTGGGCAAGTGCCGCCGCGGTTGATGCAATCGCCTTGCGCGCCATCGTAATCCCCATGGCGCCGCGACCACCGCTGCGGGATGTCGACAGCAAGCGCACGTTAAGCGCAAGCGGGGCCGCCTCTTGCGCGGGTTTTACCTCATCTGCAGCCGGATCACGTTGCGAGAAACCAGCAGGCCTGAGGGTCCCCTCGACGGACCGCTCCTCTTTAAGCTGGTTGACGATACGGCCTTGGGCCCGCGCGCTCGGCGGATTACGCAAGTGTTGCCCGCACTTCAGCGCCGTGCGCTGAACCTCACCCATATCGGCCAGAAGCGTTTGCACAATTAAGCGCGCGCCGGCTTCCTTTGGTGTACCTGCGCGTGCTTTAAGCTGAGCTTTTGCGCTTTTAAGCTGCCGGAGCTTGGATGCTTGCGTAGCCTTTTGAGCGGCGAGGCACGCCTCAGCAGCTTCGATTTGCCCAATACTGGCTGCGGCTTCGTTCAAGGTAAGGATCTCTTTGCTATCGCTGACGCCCGCGCGGACGCGCGCGCGTTCGGAAGGAACCTGCCCCAAGTCGGCAGCGTCAGCACGGACATGCGGCACCAGGGATGCGTCAAGCAGTAGCGCAAGACCCACGCCAGCAGCCGCCAGCGCGGCGATGCGATTGCGGGCGGATACGCTTGAAGCGGCACCGCTGCCAATACCGCAATTAAGACAAGACTTTCGACGCGCGAACAACGCCTTTTGCGAATCCGGAGCAATCGCTTCGTGGTCAAGTCCGTTCCTGTGTGGCCTGAATCTAAGCGCGCTATTCATTCTGCCCCTGCCTCCTCTAGAACGCTTTCCATTCCCGCGTCTCGTCTGGAGCATGGCTCTACGAACGGTGTCGTTCAAGCTCGATTGAGGCACCTTCATCCGCTCACGCACCCACACGGCCGCGATCGACCCATTGTGTGTCCGCGGGGGCGAAGCTGCGCATTGCGCCTGCGACAGCGGCGTACGGTCCCTCAGTTGAAGGTGAGCGAGGTAAAGAGCGAAACGCCAAACACGTTAAAGCCAACGTCCGACGAACCGGGCAGTTGCATCACGAGAACACGACCGCCCAGGCCAAAACCGAGCTCGGGACCGATCCACCATTCCTTGGCGACAGACCACTCGCTACCAAAACCCACTTCGTTGCTCTTAATGTTGAAAGCATCAGCGCGCATGTGCGAAAATGCCGGCCCAATCGAAACGGACAGGTAGACATTTACCGGCATGAAGTAGTAGGTAAATCCCAGTCCAAGGCCGACGGCATGCAAGGCGCTACGGCCATCCGGCAAGGGCGCCCGGACCCCGGCGGTGACCTGCGCATCGATAACCGAGCTGCCGAATGCATTGGCAAAGAGCCCAAAGTTAGGTGCGACCATGCCACCAACGCCCAAAGAGTACTGCAGCGCGCCTCCATATACCCTGGGCGAGCCGGCCAGGTCCGCGGTGCGGCCCTGCATATAGCCACCGCCCATCGTCATTCGCAGCAACAGCCCTTCGTGGCGATAGGCCCGTCCACCGAAAACACGTCCATCCCCCTGGTAGGCGTCGGGGGCATCAAGCGGCACAATGCGGTACTGCGCGCGCGCGTTTTGCGGGGCCACAAGGCTCATAGCCAAGCACACGCAGGCGATAGCCCCTAGCCACATCAACCCCAGCGCAGCACCCGATACCGCTGAACGGCGCGCGTCCAGCTCCGCGACCGAAGCCAGGGCTAATCGCATGTGACCAGTGAGGCGACGCAGGCGAACGCGTCGGTAGGCTACGAAAGGCGGGCTTCGGCGAGTATCTGGCTGACGTCGCAATGGCACCATAACTTCCTAGTCTAGCGCGGAGTTTTCACAATGAAAAACCCCCTCTGATCGACGAGACGCCGCGAGCGCCGTCGGTGACCGAAACTAGGCTGCCGCGCGCCGAAGCTGGGCTTTTTCACCAATGATTGCACCGAAGAGCGCAACAAGCACCATCAAGGCCCCCCCGAAAAAGTGAGTGAGCATCGAAAGCCTGTGAACGTCGGAAATATAGCCGAGATATAATAGCGTCGGCACGACAACCGCCAGCGCGGCAACCGCCGGTTCTACAAGCGTCGCAACACTTGCGCGGTTGGCGACGACGAGCGCCACCAAGAAATAAATCGCGGCCGCGATGAGCACCCCGTAAAAGCCCTGCGGGTCAAAGCTGGCAACCAAGGCGGGCAGCAGCCCTAGCGCGAACGAAACCAATACCAGCAACGCAACGGCCGACACGGCGACTGCGCGCCAGGAAAACGTTTCCTGGTAGATGCCTCCGCTAGGCGCCTCGATCGCACCACTGAGGTCCGCCATCCCCGCGTCGAGGCTGGCACCGCAGGATCCACAGCGAGCGAGGTGCGCGTCATTGCTCGCACCGCATATAAAACACTGAATTTGCTCTTCTGCTGCCATGATCTCCCTCGGCCCGCACCTTTATCAGTTTTCGGCCACGCGCGCCTGCAAGCAGTGCGTGCTAGACCCCACTAACTCTTTCTATCGTCGTCGGTTCTCGACGCAGAATCAAGGTCCCAGTGGTTGAAGTCAACTTCGATGGTCTAGTTGGACCCACCCATCACTTCGCCGGCCTCGCCTATGGCAATGAGGCCTCCACCCGTCATCGGGGGGCGGCGTCAAACCCGCGAGCTGCCGCCCTTGAAGGCCTAGCAAAAATGGAGATCGTTGCGGCCATCGGGGCTCCCGCAGCGCTATTACCGCCGCCTCCAAGGCCTCGGCTCGACGTCTTGGCGACCCTTGGCTGGGGTGGCCCGCCCGCGCGAAGCCTGGCGGCGGCGCCGGACGCGCTGGTGTCCGCCATCTATTCTGCATCAGCGATGTGGCGCGCCAACGCTGCGACGGTGACACCCTCGACCGATGCCACGGCTTGCCACGGTTCAGTGGGACGGTGCCAGCTCTCGGTCTCCAATCTGACGACGCACTTTCATCGGTCGCTTGAAGCGAGTGAGACGCTGCAGCTTCTCCGCGAGATCTTCGCGGATGCCGAACTTTTCGCCGTGCATGAGCCGCTACCGGCTCACGCGATGTTTGGTGATGAGGGCGCTGCCAACCATACGCGGCTCTTGACGTCCGCGGGCGCGCTGCATCTCTTCGTCCACGGGGATGGGCAAGGGCGGCCAATGCGTTACCCCGCGCGTCATACGCAAGCGGCGAGCGCGGCCATCGCTCGCCGGCACGGACTAACCCCGGAACAGGTGCTCCACCTACAGCAAGCGCCTGCGGCAATTGACGCAGGCGTTTTTCACAATGATGTCATCGCTATGGGCCACGAACGCTGGTTCTTTGCCCACGAAGCCGCCTTTGCTGAGGGCGAAGCGGCGTTTGCAGCGATTCAGACGCGCTGCGGTCCGGAGCTGCACCTAGAAGTTGTCCGCAGCTCAGCATTGAGTCTGCAAGAGGCCGTGCGCACCTACCTCTTCAATTCACAGCTCATTACGCCTCATTCCGTAGCCAACGTCCAGCGCCCCGCGCCAAACCCGCACGCAACCAGCACCGCCAATACAAGCTCCGTGGCGCCGCACCTGGTCGCGCCGTCCGAGTGCGCCGAGAGTCACGCAGTGCAGGCCCTCGTGCATCGCTGGCTGGATACCGGCGCACTCAGCGGCGTGACTTACGTCAACCTCCGAGAAAGCATGTGGAATGGTGGAGGACCTGCCTGTTTGCGGCTGCGGGTTCCGTTAAATGCGATGGAGTGCGCAAGCTTGCCCCCGCATGTCTGGCTCACGCCCACTCGTGCCGCTCGCCTGCGGGCGGCCATCTCGGCGCACTATCGAGACCGCCTCGCGCTTCCGGACCTGCGCGACCCCGCTTTCGCTCAGGAGGCCGTCGCTGCCCATGCCGCCATTCGCGACGCCTGGACCGAAGACCCGTAACGCACCCCGCTCGCACCAGCAGCCGCGACGCGCTATTCTCACGCTACGATTGCGAACCCAAGGGCGGCGGCCCAAGCCTGCAGGCATGCACTTCTTGGTGAGGGGGTGTCCGGGCGGGGAATCGGTCCTGGCTGCGGACTTGAAACATTGGGGGTTGACGCGCGTCGACTCTCGCCCGGGGCGTGCCCTGCGCGGGAGTATCGAAGTCGAAGGCACCCTTTCGTCCGCCTACGCGGCGCTGATTCATTGCCGTCTGCTGCAAAGCATTGACGTGATCCTCGCTCGCGGCTCCGGTGCTGAGGCCGCCGGAGAATCCATAGCAGCGGACGGCGGCAGCGTACCCAAACCCGACCCGCTGCGCGCGGTCCTTGCCGCCGTACCTTGGCGGCACGTCATGGCACCTGACGCCACTTTTCGTGTCGACGCGCTCGTCTTGGGCCACTATCCGCACACGCCGCGCTTCCTCATGTTTCAGACTAAAGATGCGCTGGTCGATGCCTTCGCTGACCCAGCGACCGCGCCGCTGCGTGTACCGTCCGCCCTGGCTCAGACCTCGACCGACATCGCGCGCAAAAGACCGGGTGTTGTCCGTAGGCAGCGAGGGCCCGAGGGACGCGCGCGCAACACCGGGGAGGGGTATCAAGGCGCGTCTCGCGGGAAACCCGCCGCCGATGCAGGCCCGATGCGCCCTTCTGTAGATAAGGACAACCCCGACCTGCGCCTGCGGACGATCTACGCGGGAGGCGAATTGGTCGTAACGGCAGCGCTTGGACGCGCGGGACTCTATCACCGCACGGGACAGGACCGAGGCGGCGCGCCGCTACGGGAGACCCTTGCGGCAACCGTCCTTGCACTGGCGGGCTGGCCCAAAGCTTTCAACGACACACCCATGCTGGTGGACCCCTGCTGTGGTAGCGGAACCTTGCTCCTGGAAGGCGCGGCGATGGCTCTCGGGCGCCGACCGCTCCTCGACGCCCTGCGACAACGCGGTCTGGGCCCTGACCAGCTAGCCGCCGGAGTGAACGCGGCACTCAGCGGCTGGCTCGGCCACGATCACGACAGCTTTGGTCGGGCTCTCGCCGCCGCCTGGGCCGCGCAAGATGCCCCTCTCGTCACGCAAGACGCCCTACGTGTCTTCGGTTACGACATCGATCCGGAACAGCTCGACCGTGCCGCCGCGCGCGCGCGCCAGCTCGGCCTACCAATCACATTCGCCGAGGCCCCGCTCGAGAACATTTCGGCGCAACCGTTCGGGCCGCGTGGCT
The DNA here is from genome assembly GCA_007131285.1 of Myxococcales bacterium. Taxonomy (GTDB): domain Bacteria; phylum Myxococcota_A; class Polyangia; order Polyangiales; family SLQV01; genus SLQV01. The sequence continues at coordinate 21,353 of SLQV01000047.1, read as the reverse complement.
TGATGGTCGCTAATCCACCCTACGGCGAGCGCCTCGGCCAGGTGCAGGCGCTGGTACCGCTCTACGAAGCGTTAGGGGACACGCTGCGGCGTCGCTTTCTCGGTTGGCAGGCCGCGGTCCTCTGCGCCGACCGCAGTCATAAGCAAGCGCTCGGCCTGCGCACTTTTCACAGCGATGTCGTCTTTAACGGCCCCATCGAATGCCGCCTCTGCCATTTTCGCATCGCGGAGGTGGCGCCGGAGGGCGAGCGAGCTCGCTGGCGCAAACGCACCGCGGTGGGAGATATGCTCTTCAATCGCCTCGCCAAGAACGACAAGCGCTTGCGCAAAGACATGAAACGCCGAGGCATCGAAGCCTATCGGCTCTACGCCAGCGATATTCCCGAAGTGCGCGCCACTATCGACCGCTACGGCAACTGGGTCCACGTCCGCTACTTCCCGCGCACCCAAGACGGGGACCCGACCCAGCGGCGCTTCGATCTAATGGATGCCGCCGCATCAGCTCTAGGCGTCCCGCCGGAGCAGGTCATCGTCAAGCACCACTCGATGCACGACTTCGCCCAGAGCCACGCGCCACTTGGACCGCACCGCGGCGCCCTGACGGTAGCGGAAGAAGGTCTTCTCTTTGAGGTCGAGCTGCAAGCCTATATCGATACGGGCCTGTTCATCGACCAGCGCGGCCTGCGTAGACGCTTGCGTCAGCAAGCTTTGGGCAAGTCCGTCCTCAATCTTTTCGCCTACACCTGCACAGGTTCCGTGGCGACAGCCGCAGGCGGCGCTTCACGCGTCACAAGCGTTGATCTTTCGCGAACCTACCTCGACTGGGGCCGGCGCAACTTCGCGCGTAACCGCCTGGACCCACACGCCCACCTTTTTCACCAAGGCGATGTCGGGGACTTCGTCACCCACTGCCAGGAACGTTTCGATATCATCTACTGCGCGCCGCCACTGGCATCGACCTCGAAGCGGGCCCCCGGCTTCCACCTAGCGGACGATATCGAACCCCTGGCCCAAGCACTGCGGCGCCTGCTCACACCGAGCGGCACGCTCTATCTGTCGCTACCGGGCACTCAAGACGCTAGGGCCTTGGGTATCGCCACCTTACCCGGCCTTCGTGACCAAACAGCAAGCTATGCCGACAACGATGTCGCCGCGCCGCGCACGCCTTTCACGCTCTTCACGCTCACTTCCTGAACAAAAAACGCTCTTTCAGCGTGTCCAGAACCATATGGTAGAACGCCACCACGAGCGGGACGCAGGCCAACGACCACTCCAGCCACGAGAAATCATGCGCCTGGCAGAGATGCAAACCCAAAACGGAACGCATCGGTCCTTGCGCGCAGCGATACGTAAGGACCACTGCGGCGCCAGCACTAAGCGGTAGCGCGAGCAGGGCTGCGCTCACCTGGCTGATCCTGAGCCGCATGACCAGTCGCTCGCTAGCCCGCGCTTCCGCCGCAGAAAAAAAGCGTAACGTGTGCGCAGCGTTCATACCGTCCGCAGCGGTGCCGGCAACGGCGGCGCACGGCTCCCGATTCAATGGCACATCGCCTGCCATTCCCTCGACCCAGCGAGCGTCCTGTGGCGAAATGCCGCTGATAAGCACGGCCCCGGGACTGAGTTTGCAGGGCAGCGCGAAGCCAAGACGCCCGAGCCCCCGACGGAGCCGATCGCGCTGGTCTCCGGTCAACGCATAGTCGCCTTCGCGTAGCCGAAGCGCCACGCCGTGCGTGCTCAACTCGGAAACCGAGGCCCTCACTTCTTCCTTCGGCCGCTTAGCGCCGCGCGCAAACCCGCCTCGCACGCTGCCCACTTCCTCCCCATTCGCGTAGCCGATGACGCACTACTTTATCGATTCTAGATCAGAAACCGAACTTAGCGCGCGCCTAAAACCCTTAACAGACGTGCGGCGCACGCGTAAAAAAAAGAGGAAGGGGTAGTAGAATTTCGCAGGGATCCACGCGTCCAAGGAACATGCCCTGGGCACCAGGGCATATTCGACCATTTCAAGCTCTGCTCCAGCAACCCCACCACTTGCTACAGTAGCCGCACGCGGCGTGGCTTCATAAATCGAGCACCTCGAAGTAGACGAGCCAGGTTCGACTGCTAAGATTAGCCTCTTTCTTTGAAGGCCCCCCTATGATCATACGTCAACTCAGACCGGTGATATTGAATATTGTGAGCGCATTTCTTCTTGCATGCACGGGTTGTGCAGTAGACACGGAACATGACTATACTTCCGACAGTACCACCGAATCAAAGTCATATCCGCCGCTCACCTGCTCAGATCTCAAGACGGGCGAACCTATTCGCTCGCTGCGCTGCTGGTTCATAGAACTGGAGAAACGGCGCGGGGCCGTAAAGGTTGAAGTGCTTCGACCCCAGTGCCGATACGTCATCGAGCAAAGATTCAGCCAAAGAAGGGGGAGCATCATCCTCGACTGGTTTAAAAAATGGCGACCCAACGATCGCTGCCTCGACCAGCCCGAAGGCCACACCGGGTTTTGCTGGAACGAAGGAAAAAATTTTACAGGTGAAACCATTATCTTTGCGATTAATCGCGGATATCCACGTTGCCAGACACCGTGAAGCGGCCACTGAGACGAATCGACGAGCCCGACTGTAGGCTGAGCCATCCCCAGGGTGAGCCTGGGGGACGAAAGCCGCGGGGAAATGGGCCTTCCGTGCGCGGACCCACCCACCCCACCATACTTACTCCAGGCCCATTTCCCCGTGGCTTTCTGCGTCTCGAGTTAATGAGGGGATCGCTCAGGACTGTAGGCATTGAGGAGAATGGGCACGCGAAGAATCCGCAGAAGCGGCGCTAGCGGGTGTTGGGTCTTCGCGCACACCTTCAGACCGCCTTTAAGAGGTACAGTGTTTAGCGGGGCAGTGGTCGGGCGTATTCGGGATTCAATCCCGAAGCCTCAGGGGCATGCGCGTGAGATGCCCCCCATAAACGGTTAGGCCCGAGCTGGCGCGCGCGTGCGACGAATGCTCGGCGTACTGCGACGCGCCTCGCCTAGCCGGCGGGCGCCCGCGTGCAACAAGCAACGGTTGCGACACTCAAAGCCGGCTCAAGCCCAGTCGAAGAACAAAAAACGCGTCAAGTTCTTGCCGCAACTGCCCGACAAGATGGGAGAAGGGAAGACGGTCGAGTGCGCTGCGCATTCGGACCTGCAAACGCGCTTTGGTCCCTGCGGAGAGTGTAGCCGCCATTGCGGATAGGCAGGGTTGCGGGTCAGGACGACTGCTGTCGGCTGTTGCTCGGGCGGCCAGACTGACCCACTTTGCGGGATGGAGTGCGTCATCTGCGTCCAGGCCATAACGCGTGCGCAATGAGTCACACGCAGAGATCGATGTGCAGTCTTCGCCGGGTTCAAGATCAAGACATAATTGCAAAAAATAGACGATAGCAATTAGGATTAAGAGATAGGGCACAGGAATAGGACCGAGCTTGTCCTCATCTCCCGTTGCCTCTGCGCTAGGAGCAGAGACTGAAAAATCGCTTTGATGCTGGACGGCACAGCGCACGTTGCCTAGCGTGAGCAGTCCGGTCAAAAGCAACACTCTGAGTCCCCGCCCTAATTGGGCGGCCATATAGGCAACTCGTGGAACCGAGCCGAACGAAGCCAAGGCCTGAGTCAATGACAACAGCGAACTTTTCATAAATTGTTACGCGATTGTTACAATGCGGCTCGCAAGTCGTCCAGACGAAAAATGCACATACGCGCATGATGCAGCGAATATGTCCCTCGGGGCTGTGCCAAGGCGGAGCCCGCACGGCCAGGAGCCGCGTCCGCGGCATATCATCCGGCTCAAGCGGCTCGTTCAGACCTAAGCATTCACGGGGACTAGAGAGAGAGAGTGTGTGTGTGGCAAATGCAAGGAAGCGCCAGCGGACACTGCGGCTCCGCACATAGCTAAGCGCTGCCACCTTTTCGAGGCACGCTAGGAGCAGGCGGTCGGAGGTTCACGCCTGAGTGCTTGAGGACCTCGCGTCGAAGCCCCCCCCCGAACAGTTGTGCGCAGACGCTAATGGCCGAACCCCGGGCTCGGTTGCCCCCTGCGGCCCCACAGCACACATCGCGCCCTGCCGCCAAAGCAATCTGTCTCAGTGCTTTCGACCCGCCTCTCCGCCAGCACTAAGTTCCACCGCTGCGCTTTCGGGACTGGGCCAAAGCATCTATGCTCCGAGCATGAACGAGGTACACACTCGCTACGTCCCTCACCGTTTTGAGGCCTTACGCGCTGCAGTAACGGAACATCCTGCGCTTCTACTCAGCGACTTACACGCCGTGCGCAACTTCATGCGCCTGCATGTATTTGCGGTCTGGGATTTCATGAGCCTAGTCACGCGCCTGGAAGCGGTACTCGCTCCGCGGAGCTTTCCCTGGCTCCCAGTTCCCGAGCCTGAGCTAAGGCGCTTTGTACGCGAGCTCGTGACTGGAGAGACCTTAGACGCGCTGCCGGATGGCCGCGTATTTTCTCACTTTGAACTCTACCGCAAAGCGATGTCAGAGGTCGACGCGGATGTAGGCCCCATAGACCGCTTCTTAGGTGCATTGCGCGATGGGTTTGCCTGGGAACACGCGCTTCACATGGCCGCAGTCCCTGCCGCCGCAGCAGCCTTCGTGACCGAAACGCTTAAGGTCGCCGAAAGCAGCCGCGCCGATGACATAGCTGCCGCGCTACTTCTGGGCCGTGAAGAGCCGATACCCGCGATGTTTCAATCTGCGCTCACATCCCTGCCAGAAGGCGCCGCACCAAGCTTGCGCCTCTACCTCAAGCGACACGTGGAGCTAGATAGCGGCTCGCACCTGCAATGGGCCGGTACGCTGCTCGAGCGTTTAGTGGGACGCGAAGCTGACGCGTGGGCACGTGTCTACGCGGTAGGCGCCGGAGCGCTGAAGGCCCGTCTTAAGCTTTACGACGCAATTTACGCGACGCGCGAACCCAACCGTTGACTTGAAACCATCCGGAATCGACTACATTTCGTTCACACATTCGGTGCGCCGATGCACCATCGATGGTGCATCAGCCGACACCGCAGCGCTCAAAACCCCGGGGCCCTCGCAGCGCGCGCAAGCGGAAGGATGAGCGCAAAACGATCGCCTACGGAGACGGGTCGATCGGCAAGCCCCAGAACGCAACCGGAAGCGCGATTCTGCGAAAGTCGCGAGAATGCCGGAAGGCGCCAATGTGGCCACATGTAGGCCGATAGTTCTTGGTTGATGCGCTCGGAAAAACTGCAACAAAGACTCTTAAGGCTCTATCTTTTTTGAGCAGAGTACGGTAGTCGTGAAGTGGGGCGACGTAAGGGCGACGGGGCGTTGATCGCGAGGCCGCGCAAGCCTGAGTCGCGACCGAAATACTGGCTCATGTATTGAACCAGATGTGGTTCTTTGGGCGTGGACCCAAACTATGAATCGCAATGGCCGCCAAGGCGCGCCTCGCTGAGGCGGCGGAGGCGGTTGAATATTTTGGTCGCGACCTAGCCATGCGTTTTGAAATGGGCGCGAGTAAAGCGCCCGTCGCCTCGACTCCTGTCCGGAGCAACCGGGGCATGCAGGCAGGGGCAAGCACCTTAAACGCGACGAGAAGGCTACCAAACGCAAACAACATACATGGGGCTCCAACGTGTCTGGAGCCTGGTCGGCAAGCGAAAGTAAAACGATGCGGGTATTAATGCTTGGATGGGAGTTCCCTCCCTACTTTGCCGGAGGAGTAGGCGTAGCGTGCGAAGCACTCTCGCGCTCGCTGGTCGCGCAAGGCCACAAGCTTACCTATATCATGCCCCGTGGGCCCAAGCCCAGTGGCTCCCAGAATAACCCCACCGCGCACATGGATGTGCTCATCGCCGAACACTTTGCCGGTCACATTCGCTTTGAGACGATAGACTCCCTGCTTTCTCCTTACTTCTCTGAGGCCGCCTACGCCAATGCTATAGAAGAGCTTAGCGAGACAGACGGCCTCGACGCGGGCACGCTCTATGGCCCTAACCTGCTAGCGGAGGTCGAGCGCTTCGCCGCACAGGTATCCTGGCTCGTGCGCAAGAAGCATATCGACTTTGACGTCATCCACGCCCACGACTGGACCACTTTCCCGGCGGGAGCGCGGCTCAAAGCCGAAACCGGCAAGCCGCTGCTTAGTCACGTTCACATTACCGAGTTCGATAAAAGCGGCGGCGACCATGCGGATTCACGTGTCTACGCCATCGAACGGGCAGGCATGCACAGCGCCGACCACGTGATTGCGGTCTCACGTTTCACCCGGCAGCGCTGCATTGAACGCTATGGCTGTGACCCAGGTCGGGTGAGTGTTGTTTACAACGGTATCGATGCGCGAGCGCTCAAGACCCTTAAGCGCAAAAAGCGCGCCGAGCCGAGCCCAAAGACCGTGCTTTTCCTCGGGCGGATGACGCTGCAAAAAGGTCCGGATCATTTCCTGAAAGCGGCCAAGCGCGTTGCAGATTTCAACCCGAACGTACGCTTCATCATGGCGGGCACAGGCGACATGTTGCTGCATCTGGTCGACGAGGCCGCACGTCTAGGCATTGGCGCGAACGTGCTCTTTACGGGATTCGCTTCGCGGCAGGAGGCGATGGACCTTTACGCCTCTGCGGATGTCTTCGTGATGCCTAGCGTCAGCGAACCTTTCGGCATTGTACCGCTTGAAGCGATGGCGCAACACGTGCCAGTAATCGTCTCTCGGCAGTCCGGCGTGAGCGAGGTTCTTGCTCATGCGCTAAAGGTTGATTTCTGGGATGTCGAGGACTTGGCCTCCAAGATACTTTCGGTGCTGTCTTACCCCGCGCTGAGCACAACCCTTGCGCAAGAGGGACAGCGCGAGGTGGAAGGCTTAACGTGGGACAAAGCTGCGATAGCTACCACGCGCCTCTACCAGAAAGTTGCCCGGCACACCCGTTCTACGCAAGCCCGAACCGCACACGCGCCCGCAGCGCAATGGAGCCCCCTATGCTGAATCTTTGCTTCTACTTCCAGGTTCATCAACCCTTTCGTTTGCGCCATTACAAGGTCTTGGAAATAGGCCATAATCACGACTACTTTGACCACGAAGCCAATGCGACGATCATGCGCAAAGTAGCCGAGAAGTGCTACCTGCCCATGAACCGCCTCCTGACCGACTTATGTCGTGAGCACGGCGGCGCCTTCAAATGCGCCTTCTCTATCAGCGGCGTGGCCCTTGACCAGTTCGAGGCCTACGCGCCCGATGTGCTAGATTCTTTCAAAGAGCTTGTAGGTACAGGCTGCGTTGAGCTGCTCGCTGAAACCCACTATCACTCCCTATCTTTTCTCTTCGACCGCGAGGAGTTTACGGCGCAGGTGGAGAAGCACCGAGCCACTATCCAGCGGCACTTCGGCGTCACGCCGCGGGTCTTTCGCAACACAGAGCTCACCTTTAACAATCAGCTGCCTCCGGTACTGGCAGAAATGGGCTATGCCGGCGCCATAACCGAAGGCGTGGACCGCATTCTCGACTGGCGCTCGCCGAACTTTCTTTACAGCACGCCGCTGGCTCCAGACTTTCCTGTCCTGCTCAAGAACTACAAGCTGAGCGACGACATCGCTTTCCGTTTTGGCAACCGGGGTTGGGAAGCGTATCCGCTGACCACCGAAAAGTTTGCCGGCTGGTTCAACAAGGCTCACGGCAACGGGGAAACCATCAACCTCTTCATGGATTACGAGACCTTCGGTGAACACCAGTGGGCAGACACGGGCATCTTTGAGTTTATGCGTCACCTGCCGCGGGCGATTCTGGCGCACGGCGACAACGGGTTTGCCACCCCGTCAGAAGTCCTCGCGCGCTGCAAGCCTGTCGGCCTCATCGACGTGCACGACACCATTTCTTGGGCCGACGCCGAACGCGACCTGTCCGCCTGGCTGGGCAACCCGATGCAAGACGCAGCGTGTGAAGCGCTCTACGGTTTACGCGCCTCGGTTTACAGTACCGCTGATGCGAACCTCATCGAAGACTTTCGTAAGCTTACCACCAGCGATCATGTTTACTACATGTGCACGAAGTATTTTCAGGACGGTGACGTGCACAAATACTTCAGCCCCTACGAGTCGCCCTACGAGGGCTACATCGCCTTCATCAACGCCATCAACGATCTGGCTCAGCGCTGCCGCTTTCGCCACGACCTCACGGTAGAGGCCCGGGAGCGACCGCACTTGCAGATTGTCGCCTAGCCACTCGGTTGCGCCTGATCAGTTGAGGATCTGCGCGCGGCCACTGCGCCGGCACCGCGAACGTTTTGGGAGGCGCGGAGCGTCTGTGGTGCAGCCTAGCTGCACAGGTCCTTTGTCTCGCCTGCCTGTCCGCGCAGAGCGCCAGGCACGAGCCTTGACAGCCTCGAACCGGCATTTGGCACGGGCGCGGAGGCTAGGGGCGGGGGCTATCGGCGCGTTCACGGATGCGCTTGAGGCGGCAGCTTTGGGTCTCAAGGTTTGCGCGGCGCTCTTCGCACAGTATGGCGGCTTCCTTGAGCGCGCGCGCCGCAGACAGCCGCCGCTGCGTCAAGGTGCGACATGCATCACGGGCCGCAAGCCAGGCCGCCTGAAGCGTTTCCAGAGCGCTTAGGTCTAGGCCCGGCGTGCTTCCACTTTTGGCAACACGACCCCGCAACGCCGCACGCGCTTCCTTGAGTTGCCTCGAAGCACTCGCGAACGCTTGGTCTAGGGCGGCGTATTGAGCCTGTGCGTCGCGAAGCATGGCCGCTGCCTCGGCATGCGCCTCGGCGGCGCGGCGCACTGCCACCTCCCCTAGACGCAAAGCCAGGGCCAGACGCCTAAGTCGTTTAGCTCGCGCGTCGTTGGTCACGGCCACCTCGGCACATAACTGCCGTGGTCCTGCCGGTCGAGATATGCACGCACCGGGACCAACCAGCTAAATGCGGCTGCAGTACGGGGGGGTGCGTGATAGGTCTGCGCCATGGGTGTGGCTCTGAGCGTTGGCCTGAGGTACTTGCGCGCCAAACGCGAGAGCACGTTGGCAATGATCACGCTGGTCGCGGTGGGCGGCGTCACGCTGGGCGTGGGCGCCCTGCTCACCGTCCTCGCCATCACCAGCGGCTTCCAGCAAGCTTTCCGCGACAAGGTGCTGGGCGTCAATGCTCATGTCCTGGTGCTTAAATATGGCGTCGATTTTACCGAATATGGTCGCGTCGTTAAGACCGCGCGGTCGATGCCTGAAGTTGCGGGCGCCGCTCCATTCGTCATTCAGGAGATGATGCTTGCCAAAGGCGAGCGCCTAGCCAGCGTGCTGGTCAAAGGAATTGATGTGCGCCAGGCGCGCACGGTCATGTCCGTTGCCGACCAAGTCGTCGCAGGCAACTTCGACGACTTGCTGCCCAGCGATGCACGGGCAGCGGATGGCGGCACCGCGGGGCGCGATGACCCGGCAACCGAGGGAGCGCACCGGGCTAGCCGAGACTTCGCTGCAGACGCGAGTGACCCGCCCCGAGGCGCTTCCGGGGACACACGCACTAATGTGGGAAGCATCATCGACGCGTTGAACACACCGCTGCCCGACGCACGCGCCGAGGCGACGCCTGCGAACTCGCGTGCAGCCTCCTTGAACCATGGCGCGCAAGGTCCCGCTGCACTCGAACATTCGGCACCGGTCGGTGGAGGCAGTGCGAGCGCAAGCCCCCCCACTCCCGAGGCGGCTAGCCTAGAACTGGGCGCCCTGCTCGAGGAGCCCGCGCTCCCAGACGATGAAGCGGAGGAAGCGCTGCTCGGTGAGCTGGTAGCGTCGCAGGCAACGCTGAACACGGCGGCGATAGCGGCATTGCCCGGCGTCATCGTGGGCAAGACGTTGGCCGAGGAGCTAGGCTTGGCCATTGGCGATCAAGTACGTATTATATCACCACTTTCTAGTCTTGACAGCAGCCTGTGGGGCGAAGCGAGTCCCGCCGGGCCTCGACAACAGTATTTTCGCGTGGCGGCCATTGCCTACGCGGGGTTTCAGGAATACGATTCGCGCCTTGTCTACGCACCGTTGCGCGAGGTGCAGTCCTTCTTTGAGCACGGCGACGCCGCCACCGGCGTCGAAGTAAAACTACACGAACCGGAGGGTGCGCGGGCGGTCGCGCGCAGCCTCGAGGCAAAGCTCGGTGGAACACCCTTTCACACCCTCGACTGGGCGGATCTGAATCGCAACCTCTTCACCGCCCTCGAGTTGCAGAAGATTATGCTGACCTTGGTGATAGCCACCATCATCGTGGTGGCTGCCTTTAACGTGATCGCAACGCTGATCATGGTCGTACTCAATAAGAAGCGTGAGATCGCGATTCTCAAGGCCATGGGCGCACGCCGCCGTTCGCTGGTGCTTATCTTTGCGCTTCAAGGCCTCTTCGTTGGCTTGTTAGGCACGCTTTTGGGCTTAATCATCGGGGGTAGCGTTGTCTTCCTCCTCGACGCCTACCCCATCTCCTTGGACCCTAAAGTCTACCTCGTGGACCGCTTACCGGTGGTGCATCACTGGCTGGAGTACGTGCTGACCGCCGGCATCGCCCTGGTTATCTGCTTGGTCGCGACCTTGATGCCCAGCTTCTGGGCGGCTCGTTTGCCGCCGGTCGAGGGCCTTCGCCACGATTAGCGGACTGGGGTGTACCAGTGGTCTCCCGCGGTCACCCCCTGCTTTCACTTGACGCTTCCCGCAACAGCGTCTAGTTTTCCCGCCTCGTGATTTAGCGAAACACGCGGGAATAACTCAGTGGTAGAGTGCGACCTTGCCAAGGTCGAAGTCGTGGGTTCGAATCCCATTTCCCGCTCCATTCGTGGCGGAACGCAGGGTCCGTGGCGGAACGCAGGGTCCGTGGCGGAACGCAGGGTCCGTGGCGGAACGCAGGGCCCGGCACCGCGGCTACCAGCGTCTTTCAGCCACCGGGTTTAGCCACCTGAATGCATCGCATCGGCCTCAGCATCGAGGCTGAGCGAATCGCGGTAGCTAGCCTGGTCAAAATCGGCGGGAAGTGCGACCTTCTGCATGCCTCCATCTTTGCCGCGACCCACGCGCAGCGCGCTGAGCGGGAAGGGTTCAGTCTGCTCTGCACTATCAAGGATGCGCTTGAGTTCGTCGAGGGTGTTGATCCGCGTTAGCTCGGCTCGCAGCCTGCTGCTCCCCCGAAAGGCTTTGGTGTACCAGGTCGTGTGGCGCCGAAAATCGCGCATCGCGGGTGCTTCGCCAAGCCACGACGCCAAACACCTTGCGTGCTCTTGCATCACCGCGCTGACTTCGCCAAAGTTCGGCAGGGCATCCGGCTCGCGGCCGGCGAATACGTCGCAAAGCTCACGAAAAAGCCAGGGCCTGCCAAGGCAGCCGCGGCCTACCACCACGCCGTCGCACCCCGTTTGTGCCAGCATGCGTAGCGCATCGTGGGCCTCCCAGATATCACCGTTGCCTAACACCGGAATCGAGCGCACATGCGCCTTGAGTTCGGCGATAGCATCCCAACGTGCCTCGCCAGCGTAGAGCTGCGCCGCCGTGCGCGCATGCAGCGCGACGCCAGCGCAGCCCTCATCCTCGGCAATGCGTCCGGCTTCGAGAAAGGTCATGCGCGCTTCATCAATGCCCATGCGAAACTTGATAGTCACGGGGACCGAGCCTGCGGCCCGCACCGCCGCCCGCACAATGGCCCGCAAAAGCCGCGGACGCGCAGGTATCACCGAACCGCCGCCCTTCCGCGTGACTTTGGGCACGGGGCAACCAAAGTTCATATCAAGGTGGTCGATACGACCTTCGCCGACCAGGCGTTTGACGGCCTCGCTGACATAGTGCGGGTCAACGCCGTAGAGTTGGAGTGAACGCGGCGCCTCGCCCGCACCAAAATCCGCGAGCCGCAGCGTCTTTTCCCGTCCTTCGGCAAGCGGGCGGGCGGTAACCATCTCGCTTACGTAGAGCCCCGCGCCAAATGCGCGGCAAAGGCCTCGAAATGGCCAGTTGGTCACGCCCGCCATCGGCGCGAGCACGACAGGCGGCCAGATGCGCAGCGGCCCGAGCTTAAGCGCCGGCACCGCTCCCTTTGCGGGCAGGGCCACCCGCGCGTTGACCTCAGAGCGCTGGTAGACGCCCCCCCTAAAGCGGGGCCACGCTGCGGGCGTTGTGCGTTCAACAGTCTGCGTCACCGCTGCGAGCTTGCGCCGAAGCTCCGAGCCGCGCCACGCACCCAGCGTGTCTTACGTATGCGTGCACGGCACAAGACGCATCCGCGTTTGCTCATTGCCTGCGGAGGCATAGGCTCGCCTCCTGCGAAAAATGCCTAATTTCAATCACCGCGGCGTCCCGACGGGCGGGTATCCGTGGAACGTCCTCCACCACGCCTTCGCTCGAGGGCCCAGCCGCCGTCCAGGCGCACCTCACCGCAAACGGTGCGCTGAGACTACCGGAATAGCGGTCTAGATATGCTATCTATTGGGTGTGCTGGCAGATAACTATCGAGCGCCTTCGGAGACGACGGCTGCAGCGCATGCCGTACCATTGCATGTCTTGCGGGGCGGACATGCGGGTCAGGCTGGCGGCGGCCGGGCGTTCGTCGACTTGGATGGCATCGCCTGGACAACGGATCTGAGGGCCTTTTACTTGCGCGCAGCGGCGTGTAGTCAGCGCCTGAGGTCGCGGGCGGGTCGCACACTGGCAGCACTCGTATCCTGGCCTGTCATCGCGAGCGCAGGCCCCTGGCTGCTGCGCGGCATGAGCGTCGATCGGCTGCGTTATGTCGCTGAGACGTTCGGCGATCGCACCGTGCGGCCGTTACCCAACGCCGCTCTGTATGCGCGGCTTGCCGCCCTCCATGGCTCCCTCGTAGGCATATCGGCGCTGCCGCAAGTCCTTGTCCAGACGCTGCGTTGGCCGCTCGAAGTGGAGCGCGTGCTAGCGCCGCGCCTTGAGGTGCGCGCCGGACGCTTAACCGGACGCTTGCTGCGCCCAGAAGGCTGCGACATCCCCCCCGGCGCGCTACGCTTCGTCTCGCCCCGCGACATCGCTCCCTGGCTCGACCGCGAACTCTTCGCCGACCTCTCCACCGTAGGGCCCGCCCCTTGGATCGGCCCCGCCCCCCATATCGTCATCTAATCAACTGGCTTAGGCGCTCCCGTAAGCAAGCGGTGCGGCCGCAGCGACAGGCCACCGTCCGGGTGCCCAAGGACAGGGCATGCCTGAGCGCTGCACCCTTGCATGGGTCGGCGGCCCCGTCGTGTGCCACGCTTCCGAGACGAGCGATGCGGTGTTTCGTGCCTACGACCTAGCAGTCATGCACGCACGCCCCGGACAGGCCAAGACGCGGATGCCGGGAAGGGAGACAAGCACGGACACTTAGGCTATGTTGGTCCGCGGCACGCGCCAAAGCGCGCTAGATCTGTGTGGCCATGGTCCAAAGTTTTGAGCACAGCGGCTGCGGTTCATCAAGCATTCGGCGTGTACAGCCGTCTGGATGTGTACCCACTGACAACCTGGGAATTGAAGCCTCGGCGCCTTCACATACAGGCCCGCTGCTGGCGGGGGCAGCCCTGCGGGGCAAACATATTTTTGTCACCGGCGGTACGGGCTTTCTCGGCAAGGTATGGCTAGCCTACCTCCTTGAACACGCGCCGGATATCGGCAGCGTAACGCTACTCGTTCGCGGCCGTCAGGGTCGGGATGGAACCGAGCGCGTTCGCGCAGCGTTTGCCACATCTCCGGTATTTCGCCGGCTACGCGCCCGACACGGACCAGGGCTCGCAGCCTTTCTCCAGAGCACCATTCGCGTGCTGCAAGGTGAAGTCACGCGCGCGGGCTGCGGCTTGCGGCTCGACGTGCAGCGGGCTCTGCGCGCTCACATCGACCTCACCGTTCATTTCGCCGGCGTCACCGATTTCGAGGCGGACCCGCTCACGGCGCTGGCGGTCAATATCGATGGACTGCGCCACCTCGTCGACATGCTTCAAGGCGGGGCTGAGGCATCATCCGAAGCCGAGCCGCCTGTCAGCGTTCAGGGGGGCGAGCGAGCGAACAATCTACAGGGTGAGGGTGAGCGCTGGGGCGCCACGCACAGCTTTAGGCCTCCTTTTGGAGGTAAGGTGGGAGAGCGTGTGCTGGATTCGCTCCCGAACACTAGGGGGCATGTTACTGCAGCGCCCCCTGAACAGAGACACCCGCCTCGGGTGCTTTTTTGCTCTACTGCCTTCGTGGCGGGCAATCAGAGCGGGAACATCGCCGAAACGGTGACCCCGGGCTGCTCGCCCAACGGGATACTCTTCGATGTAGACGAAGAAATAGAAGCGTTGTCCCGTCTACGCAACATCTCGGACAAAGGCGCTCGGGTCAGTGCGGCGCTTGAACGCGCCGCAAAGCTCGGGTGGCCCAACGTCTACACCTTCTCCAAAGCACTCGCGGAGCATTGGCTTGCACTGCACGGCGGCCCGTACACCACCATCGTAAGACCGAGTATCGTCGAGAGCGCCCGGGCCTTCCCTTTCCCCGGATGGAACGAAGGCATCAACACTTCCGCCCCGCTGGTTTGGCTTCTATCACAACCCTTTCGGCGCTTCCCCACGCGCTCCGCCCACTTCTTCGATGTGGTGCCGGTGGACGATGTCGCGAAAGGGCTGTCACTCGTTTGCGCCGCACTGCTTTCGGGTCGGCACCGCGCCGTCTACCATCTGGCCTCGGGCGACCAGAACCCCCTCACGTTCGCCCGCGCCGTCGACCTGACCGCGCTCGGGGTACGGCGTCGCTTTGGGCGCGCGCATGCCACTAGGCTACAGCGCTACGTGTTGCAGCACCTGGATGCAGTGCCAAGCCGCTTCGTCGCGCCCCAATCGATGCTGCTCGACCTCATGGCCGGTGGGCTCAGGCAAGCAAAAGCGCTGCTGCGTCAATCAGACCGAATGCCCGACGCGCTCCTTTCACGGCGTAAGCAATGGCTCGCTCACTTGCGAGCGAAGGAGCGGGAGGTTGGTCGGATGCAAAGCCTGCTGCGCCTTTACCGGCCTTTCATCCGCGAGAATAACTACCGCTACATCACGCGCAATATCCGGGAACTGTCCCGGGCCATGCTGCCAGGTGAACGGGAGACGTGGGCCTTCGACCTGCGTTCACTCGACTGGTACGCCTATTGGCTCTACGCGCAGATTCCGGGCCTTGAGCGTTGGTCCTTGCCATTAATGGAAGGTGAACGCGTGCCACTAGATGTAGCCGCCGACGACTTGAGCGCCGTGGACTGGGACACCTGGCCGGCTCCGTTTACTCGGGATAGGCAGGCAAACGCATTGCCCCTAACCGCCGCCGCGCTACCCCTCGCAGCCGAGGTCGGGACCTAGCCGCGGGCAGGCGCGTTCAACGGACTTGGGACACGTGCCGCATAGGCTAAAGGGCCCCCCGTAGCCTTAATAGCCAGCAGAAGTGGCGGGATGCATTTGCACAAGTGTCCCCCACTGAGCGGTGACAGCGAGGGAAGCATGACGACGACATTGGTAACAGGTGCGACGGGCTACCTCGGTGGTTACGGCTTGGTGGAGATGCTTGGGGCGGCTCCTGAGCGGCGCTTTGTGCTGCTGGTCCGGGCCAAGGATGAGGCGGATGCCCGCAGGAAGCTCTGGCAAGGGTTGCAGCTTCACCTCAATGAGGCGGCGTTTCTTGAGGCCCTGAAGCGTATTGAGCTCGTGCCGGCGGACTTGACGGCGCCGCGCCTGGGCCTAGGCGGGCAGGTGCGCGAGCGCTTGGCGGGCGAGGTCACGCGCATCGTCCATGCGGCAGCTTCCCTCAACCGCCGTTCGGAGACCGCCTGCCTCAACGTCAACCAGCGGGGCACGTTACAGCTTCTCGATTTCGCCCAGAGCGTGGCCAAACGGCAGCAGCTTGAGCGCTTCGTATACGTCTCCACGGTGGCGGTCGCGGGCCAGCGCCAAGACGTGTGCATTCGCGAGGACGAGCCCCTCGACTTCGGACGGCGCGACTACGACCCCTACGCCCGCTCGAAGAAGTTCGGCGAGACGATGGTCGCCACACTGCTTGCCGGCGAGAGTATCGCTGTCCTGCGCCCCTCCATCGTCATGGGCGACAGCCGCTTTGCCGCTACCACCCAGTTCGACATGGTCCAGGCCTTCGTCGCCATGGCCGAGCTACCGCTGCTACCGCTCGACCCAAGCGTGCGCCTCGACATCGTCAACGCGGACTACGTGGGCCGCGCCATCGCCGCCCTCCACGGCGCCGCGACGCTGCCGGAGAGCACCTTTCACGCCAGCGCCGGTGCAGCCGCGCCCACCATCGGCAGCATTACCGCTGCCCTCAGCCGCGCCCTCGGCAAACGCCCTCCCCGCTGCGTGGCACCCTTGGCGCAGCCCACCGGCCGCCTCGTCGATGCGGCCAACGCGCTGCTGCCCCGGCGCCTCAGCCCCCGTATCTTGCGTCTACTGAACGCCTTCTGGCCCTACCTCACCAACAACGCAGTTTTCGACAACCACCGCCTAGCCGCCCACTTCGCCCTGAGGCCCGCCCCCTTCACCGATTACTGCGGCGACCTCTACCGCTACGCCCGCCGCCACCACTTCACCTACCCAGCCAAGCCCTACCCCGCCGCCGCCAACGTCCTCTCTCTCCCGAACCCCGCCGCCGGCCAGGCTCAACCTATTGCTTCCGCGCGTTAGGTGAAGCACCCCGGTCGACGGGTCCCGGGGCATGTTCATATCCAAGCGCGTTGGCTGAATCGTCACGTGTCTGCACCAGCTGAGTCAGCCGTGCAGCCACGCAGCCGCAGGAGAGCGCAGGCCTTTTGGCGGGGCCGCTCAGCCGGTTTAATACGCTTCGACCATAGCTTGATCCTCCTGCCGACAGCCCCCCATACTTTCAAGGCAGGTCCCGAGTCTCCCGGGGTAGCGGCCTCGGAGGGGGTTCCTGGAGGGTACCCAGATTTGGGTGCAGCGCGTCAGCGATGGGCCCAAATCTGGGCGGCGCCAAAGGGCACGCCTGCGTGCCCGGTCCCCCGCAGAGGCCGCTACCCCGGGAGACTCGGGACACCCACGCCCACACGCTCGAATCCCTCTTCCGGCTAGGCTCAACCTATTTCTTCAGCGGCTTAGGCCCGAGAGCCGGACCTGTCTGTGCTGGGCACACCGTGCTAACGGAGGCGTATGCAGGAGGGCGGGGTGCGGTTGCCGGGGATTGGCTGGCATCACATTGAGGCCAGTGCGGGCACGGGCAAGACCTATACGATTGAGCGGCTCTACCTAGAGGCGGTGGCGGAGCGCCGTTTGCCGGTGACCTCGATTTTGGTGCTCAGCTACACCCGGGCCGCCGCCAACGAACTGAAGGCGCGGTTGCGCAAGACGCTCACCGTAGCGCTGGCGGAGGGCGGCGATGCGATGCGGGTGCTAGCCTTACGGCTAGCACTGGCGCGCTTTGACGAAGCGCCCGTCTCCACCTTCCACGGGTTTTGCCAGAGCGTCTTGCAGGAGTTTACCTTTGAGGCGGGCATCGCCGCTGCACGCCTTCGGGACGAAGAGGCTTTGCCCACCGGACACATCCTCAGCGAGCAATGGCAGCGGGCGCTGGCTAGCGTTCCAGCTTGCGGTCGCGCACCGGGACTCACGGCGCACGAGGTAGCCACTCAAGAGCCAACGTTGCCTGAATTGGCAGGGGAGGCGCATACGTTCTTCGCTACCTCCGCACTGACGGCGGGGGACCCGATTGACCGCAGCCTACTGCCGGTGGTTTACGCGCTGAGTCATTCGATGACCCCAGCGCTGCTTCACGACTACTTCAAGCGCGCCGACAGAAGCAGCCGGGAGGTTGTTCTGGCGCCCCTCTTGCCCGGACTTGAGACGGAATCCGACCTGGCGCCCACCCTTGACTGGCTCTCGAATACCAGCATTGACGACTTCCTGACGGCGGCGGCGCGGTTACGCCACTTCAGTGAGGAGGGCTACTCGAAGTCTGCGGTTACGGCGCTGAACAAGCTGAAGCGCGCACTCGCCTTCCCGGTCCCGGGGCTTGGAGGCAAAGCACCGCACGCCAAGGCGATGGAGGCCAAGGCTTTCTTGAGGCTCGATGACAGCGACCCACTGCGCCTGGCCCTCGACAGCTTCGCCCGGGCGGAGCACGCCGCCGCACCCCACTTCGCCCGTTGGCTGACGCGGGTGGAAACAGCCTGCGTGAGCGCCGGGAAAGCGCAGCTACGCCGCTACAAGGAGGAGGGACAATTCCAGGTTTATGCCGACCTTATCCGAGACACGCGCGAAGCCCTCAACCGCCCGGCGCTCGCTGAAGCATTGCGAACGCGTTTTCCTATCGTCATCGTCGATGAGTTTCAGGATACAGATCGCGTTCAAACAGGCATTCTCAAGCGCCTCTTTGACAAGAGCCGCTCGACGTTCATCTTAGTTGGGGACCCGAAGCAAGCCATTTACGGCTTTCGCGGCTCGGATATCGGCGCCTACCTGCACGCGCGGGACGCGGACCCGGCGCCGCTGCGACTCGACACCAACTGGCGTTCAACACCCGAGCTGATTGCGGCGGTGGGCCGTCTGTTCAGCGCGGGCAATGCCTTCAAACACGACGGCATCGCCTTCGAGCCTGTACGTCCCTGCCCTGAACCCCGGGCGCGGTTGTGGTCGCCAGACGGCGAAGCGTTGCCGCCGATGACCGCGCTGCAATGCACCGTTGAGGACGGCGCGCCGATTGCGAGCCAGCGGCGGCGTATTGCCCAGCAGAGCGCCGCGCACATTCACGCGTTGCTGCGTGCCAACATGCAGCTAAGCGCCGCACCTGAGGGCGGGCCGGATGCCAAACCGCTGCGGCCCGGCGATATCACCGTGCTCTGCCGCAGCCGGCGGGAGCTTGAGCTGATGGCCGCCGCGCTCGCCGCGCTGGGGCTGCCCTACCAGCTCAAGAGCAACATCAGCCTCTTCGAGACGCCCGAAGCGGCTCTCTGTGAGGACCTGCTGGCGGCGGCGTTGGCCGTGCGGGATCGCGCCGCGGCAACCGAGCGCTTGCGGTTGCGCCTGGAAAGCTTGGGTGCGCCGCCCCTCGAACTGGAAGCGGTGGCGCAGGGCCTGCGGCGCTTTCAGCCGCGGCTTCGCGGCCTCGGTGCGGCGGCGGCGCTGCTGGGGTTTATGTCTGGCAGTGCCGGCGAGCCAAGCCCTGCTTGGCTGGGCGCGCTTTCGAGTGAACGCCGCCTGGTCAACGTGCGCCATCTGGCGGAGGCCCTGGAGCGCGTGGCGCGGGAGCAGGGCCTCGGTGCCCATGGCCTGCTGCGCTGGTTGCGCCTGGTCCGGCGCGACCAAGCCCACGCCCGCGCTATCGACCGGGAGGAGCGCATGCTCCGCAGCGAAAGCGAGAGCGACGCGGTGCAACTGGTCACGATGCACGCGTCCAAGGGCCTGGAGTACCCCGTCACCTACCTGCCCTTCGTTGGCCTCGGGAACCGTAGCGATAACCGGCGGGCGCCCAACGTCCTGGAGCTGCGCGACGGGGAGTCGGTGCAGCTCATCACCGCGCGCCACGGCGCCACCTTTGAAGCGCGCAGCGAGGCGTACCTTGCCGGCGAAGCCTCGGAGGGCATGCGCTTGCTGTACGTGGCGTTGACGCGGGCCCAAGCACATTGCGTGTTGGGCGTTGCTGAATCGCCCAACGCTTTTCGCAGCATGCTCGGCCAGCTACTGGGCATGCAGGAGCCGCCCGCAAGCCCGGAGGCCGGCAGCCTGAGTGAGCGACTGCACGCGTTGACGATACCGAGCGCGCACCCGCCGGACGATTCCGCAGGGCCGCAGCCGGGCGACGGCCTGCCATCATGCGCAGCTCGCGGCGTGCCGAAGCCGACCGAAGTGGGCCCAGCCGAGCCGGCCCTTGCCGAGCCGGGCCCCGCCGCGGCGGCCGCCGAACCAAATCCAGCACGCGTCCCCGAAGCCCTCGCTGCACGGCCGCACGCCGCGGGTGCAGCACGGACCTTGCCGCGCGTGCTGCTGCGTCAACGCACGCTGTCATCCTATTCGGGCGTGCTGCGTGCGCTGGGCGAGTCACACTTCGACCTCGCGGCGCACGGCACCCCAGCCACACGCTTCAGCGGCTCCGAAACGGACACCGGTGACGCAACGAACCTAGACGGCGACCTCGATCACGACCCAGCCTTTGCCGGCTGGGATGCGGAGCTTGCGCAGCCAGACGCCGCAAGCTCACTTGCGCCGGATACGGCGCCTGCCTTCCCCACGGCCCATGCGCCCCGCCGCGGCCGAAGAGCGCCCACAACGCAACTGAGCCTCGACGCGCTGCCGACGCTCTGGCCCTGGGCGAATGTGCCGCGCGGCGCCGAGGTGGGCCTTGCCGTTCACGACCTGCTGGAAGCCTACGCCGCGGAGGGCCCGGCGGCGCTGGCTCAAGCCCAGGTGGAAACCCGCCTGAAGCGCCACGGGGCTGACCCGGCACTCGCCGGAACGCTCTCAGCCGCTGTGGCCTCTGCCCTGGAAGGACCGTCGGGGCCCGAAGGCGCACCCTCGTTGGGGCACATGCTGCGCGAGGGCGAGGTCTATACCGAAGTGCCCTTCGTCCTGCACAACCCGAACCCGACCTGGCTCGCGACGTGGGCCGAGCGCCTAAGCCAGCACGCCAACCCCAATCTGCGCGCCTACAGCCAACGCCTCGCCACGACGCCCGCCGTGCCCAGCACCTTCCTGCACGGCTTCATCGACCTGGTCTTCATCCACAACGGCGCCGTCTACGTGGCAGACTACAAAACCAACGGTCTCGGCGAAACCCCCGACGCCTACTCCGAAGAAGCGCTCTGGGCCGAAATGTTCCGCCACGACTACCCCCTCCAAGCGCTCATCTACACCGAAGCCATCACCCAAGCGCTAGCCCCCCCCGCAGGCCCCCTAAACTTCGGCGCCACCTACTACTACTTCCTCCGCGCCATGCACCCAGGCACCACCACCGGCCTCCTCACCATCTAACCCGTACGTGTTCAGACTAGGGGCTAAGGACGAGCGCCCACAGCCATAAACCGCGGCGAGCCCTAGCGTGCTCCCCACGCAGTCCAACGCTCACCGCTCACAAGCCGTCTTGCATCCACGAAGGCAGTGTTCCGACGGAAGCGGGCGCCCTGGGTCCGCGGGGTCTCGGGCGGGCCCGCATTCGGGTATGGAGCGCAGGGCCCAAATGCGGGCCCGCTCTCTCTCCGGACGCTGGTCAACGCCAGGCTCAACCGATGGCTTCACCGCATTAATACGCCGAAGAAAGAGGTTGAGCCTAGCCGGCAGCGGGGTTCGCGTGTGTGGGCGCACGGCGGGCGCGTCCAGGTGGGCCGGGGTCCCGGCGAGCGCGTGGCTGCGGGGCCCGCGGGGGCCCAGGGGGGCTGGGCGC